>RFKQ01000090.1 GCA_003694635.1 Planctomycetota bacterium | reverse complement strand
GGGAGGGGGTGGGGTGGAGGAGAACCGCGATTTTATTGCGCAAATTCTTTTTGCCTAGAGTAAAAAATGAGTTTTTCACAAAGGTCAAAAATCCGCTTGCCGTTCCGCTTCCTGAGAAGCTCAGGGGGTAGAGTTTGTTTTCCAGATGATAGGCTCGCTTTGAGGTGTAGGGGGAGAAGAGTTCAAATTGAAATTTTTTTAGGTACTTGAGTTCATAGAGAGGGAAGGATTGGAGGAATCCGCCTTTAGGTGGCTGGAGGCCATATTGGCGGAAGCACTTTTTGATATAGCGAGCGGCTTTTTTTTCGTAAATGGTGCCCCCTTTTCGGCCTTGCAAGCGATCGCTGGCGAGATAGGTTAGATGAGTGCGCAGTTCTTTTTGTGAAATTTCACCGTAGACGCTGCAGGGGTAGCTTAGGAGGAGGGCAACAACAAAAATGAGGTCGGGTTTCATGAAAGTATCTCCGGGGCTTCATGGGGTGGAAAAATGTGCAGGGATTACATTTGGCCAATATTTACCAATAGAGTCCCACCGCTTTGGTGCCTTGGGGATTGTTGGAGAGGTGGGGGTAGGATTTTTCCTCTTTAAGCTGGCTAAGCTCGGGTAGTTCTTTGAACATAGCCTTGCGCACTCCTCGCTGGCTAATGGGTTCTTTTGTCTCGCCTTTCCAGGCAAAGATAAGGCGTTGTAGGATAGCGTGGGTTTGCTCCGCTGTCCCTGGTGTGGGTAGGGCCATTTGAGCGATTTGGTAGTTTCCACGGGAGTTGATAAAGCAACCATCTTCTTCGGTGTAGGTGCTTCCGGCAAGGGCCCAATGGGCGTAGTCTAGGAAGGGGGATTGGGATATATCAATAAGGATGAGTTTGTTCAGAGTTTTTAGGGCATGAAGGAGTTCTTCTGGGGGTTGGAAATCGGGGATACAGCTGATGAGGAGGAGGGTTTGGATTTTTTGTTTTTGGATCAGTTCTAAGATTTTGGATAGTCCGTTCTCTAGAGCATCCTGCCCAAAGATAAGTTGAAACCCTTTGCGATTGGGGTTTTTATCGCCTTCGATGGTAAATCCGGGGAAGACTTCATCGTCTAGGATGGGGTTTTGCAGGGCGCCGATATGGGAGATTTCGAGGTGTTGTGCGAGTTTATAGGTGAGGTACATAGCTTCTAGAGTGAGGTGTAGGGAGGCGAGAAAAGCGGTTTGTTGGGAGTTATTTTTGAGGTGTTCGATGGCATTTTGGATCACTTCTCTGTTGGGTTTTGGCTGAAGTTGATCTTCTTGGCGCTCATAAAATTCTTTGAGTCGATCTTCTCGTTGGACGTGTTTATAGTACATACGTCCATAGTCGCAGATCCACCATTGGTTGACGTCGAGGTTGGGGCGGGAACGGATGCGATAGAGTTTATGTTGATCGTAATCGACGAAGATATTGCATCCTTTGGAGCAGGCGGTGCAGATGGTTTTAGCGCTTTGCATAAACCAGACGCGCTGTTTGAAGAGGAAATCGCGAGACACCAGGGCCCCCACGGGGCAGATATCGATCACATTCATAGAAAGGGGGTTATCGAGAGGGTGTCCTTCGAAGATATCCACCACGGCGTGATCGCCTCTATGCACCACGCCGATCTCAGAGGTACCAGAGATATGGTCGAGGAAGCGGACACAGCGGGTGCACACAATGCATCGTTCGCCCCATAGGGCGACGTATTTTCCCATATTTTTGGTATGTTTATGGACTTTTTCTTCTTGGAAACGCCCTTTATCTCGTCCGTAGGTATAGGCATAGTCTTGGAGGGTACACTCGCCTGCTTGGTCGCAGACAGGGCAATCGAGGGGATGGTTGATCAAGAGGAACTCCATAATTCCTCGGCGCATTTCCTGAACTTCTTGGGAGGTGGTATCCACTTCCATGCCTTCGGTGGGATAGGTGGTGCAGGTGGTCATAGGTTTGGGGAAGGGGACAATTTTATCGCCGCGGGGGGCGGCGAATTTAGCGATACACATGCGGCAATTGCCATCGATAGGCAGGCCGGGATGATAGCAAAAGTGGGGGATTTGGATGCCTTCTCGGTGGGCGACTTGGATAACGGTTTCCCCTTCTTTGGCGATCACTTCTTTGCCATCTATTTTAAAATGAATTTCTCTTGGCATACTACCTCCTTTGATGGGGGGTTAGGCGGTTTTTGCTTTAGACTTTTTAAAAGGGCAGCCTTTTTCTTCAATATGGGCTTGGAATTCGTCCCGAAACTTTTTGATATAGCTTTGACAGGGCATGACCGCTGCATCAGCGAGGACGCAGATGGTTTTGCCTACCATGTTATTTCCGATCTCATCAAGCAATTCGAGGTCCTCTGGACGTCCATGGCCTTTTTCGATGCGGGCTACGATCTTTTCCAGCCAGCCGGTACCCTCTCGGCAGGGGGTGCATTGGCCGCAGGATTCATGGTGATAAAATCGCATAAGGTTATAAAGAGCGTCCACGATACAAGTGTCTTCGTCCATAACGATAATGGCGGCGGAGCCAAGCATGCTTCCAGCTTTCTGGAGAGAGTCGAAATCCATTGGAACATCGCATTCATCCGCGTGAAGGATGGGGACCGATGAGCCGCCGGGGATAACGGCTTTTAGCTTTTTTCCTTTCCAGACTCCGCCGGCGTACTTGTCGATCATTTCTCTTAAAGGGATGCCCATAGGTAGCTCAACACAGCCGGGTTTTTCCACGTGTCCGCTGAAGCAGAAGAGTTTTGGGCCAGTGTTGTTTTTCGGACCAATGGAGGTATACCATTCCACACCTCTGTTCAAAATATGAGGAAGATTGGCGAGGGTTTCCACGTTGTTGATGATAGTGGGTTTGCCGTATAAACCGCTTACGGCGGGAAAGGGAGGTTTGATGCGGGGAAGGCCTCGTCCGCCTTCTAGTGAGGAGAGGAGGGCAGTTTCCTCCCCGCAGATGTAAGCACCGGCCCCTCGATGAAGATAGAAATCGCAGCTGAAATCTGTTCCCAAAATATTTTTGCCCATCAAGCCATCTTCATAGGCTTCTTGGATGGCCTGTTGGATACGTTGGGCCCCTAGTTTGAATTCTCCGCGCAGGTAGACATAGCAGGTTTGGATGCCCACGGCGTAGCAACAGATTAAACAGCCTTCCAAGAGCTGATGGGGATCGTGTTCCAGAATAATACGATCTTTAAAAGTCCCTGGCTCGCTTTCATCACCATTGACACAGAGATACTTTTGGCCTGGCTCTTTGGGAACAAAGCTCCACTTCAGCCCTGTAGGGAAGCCAGCACCGCCTCGTCCTCTTAGGCCGGATTGTTTCACCATTTCGATGATATCTTCTGGCTTCATTTTCAGAGCTTTTTTGAAGGCTTCATAACCGCCGTGGCTTTTATAGAATCGGAGAGTGTGGGAATCTTTTTTTCCAACATACTTTGTGAGTACTTTTTCCATAAATTTGCCCTTTGATGTATCCTAGGGTAGAAATTTGGATGAAGGGGGACTAAAGCGGATAAATAACTGGATTTTTTTCGCCCTGCAGGGCGTCGCCCAAGTCTATTATTCGGATGCTAGGTAATAATCGTTTTGTCTAAAGCTTCAAAGTCCTACTGCCGCCACTCACATTCAAGACAATTTGCCAGTCTTTGAGTTTGACTTGCTGGATTAATCTTGTGATCATTGTCTTCTCTCTAGCGGTCCACCTAACCCAAAAATCATAGGTTAGTAGAGAAAAATCTCAATATAAGGATATAGTTTGCGTTTTTAGAAGACATTCAATTTTTAAGAAGAAGATCAAAGAGAGAAAGCAGATACTGCTATAAATGATCCACTTTGACTATTTTTTACGATTGCAGTTCTATCTTAATCGGATGCTTTGAAATATCAAGTCATTATCCGCTTGTTTTTTGGAAAATTTGCAGCTATACCTAACCAAAGAAATAGCTTCCTTTTAGCAGTTTAGAGAAAGAATAACCAGGAGTTTGGGCCCTCTTATAAATAGAGGAGAAAAAAACGCCCTGTCGTGAAATACCCTAGAAAAGTCTAATATTGCTGGAATACTGAATACTTGAAGTTTTCTGGAAGATATAACGATTAAAAAATTTTTTCTAACTTTGCTTTTCTTTTGAAAAAGATGGCTTCTCCTTTGAGGAGTTTTGCTTTTCTTTGAGCCAGTTCATTCAAATTCCCCACCCAGGGTGGGGGGGGTAAAAAAGACACACCTCCACCATTCTACAAATGGCCACAATCCACTTATAGTTAGGGGGGGTTTTCTCCGTTCCCGGAGCTCGCCCGTTTCCGACCCGCCTCCCGAGGGCGAGGGGGAAGGTGGAGAAAACCCGTATATTTCCTGTTAAATTTAGCAAAAATTGTTCCAATTTTTAGGAAATCTTAATACCTTTTTCTTTTTAAAGTAGCTTTTATATTTATATCTTATTTAATTTTAAGGAATTATGATTTTGTAGAAATGATATGATGAGAGAGAAAATTCGTTTAAAGACCTAGATTTTATGTAAAAACATTTAAAGTAACCCTGTCCCATTTTGGGACACCAAGCAGGAGAATGAAGAAAAAATCGGATTATTTGTCATTGAATGATTGGCAAGGTAATAGTTGGATTCCCTTTCATTTTAATGGGTTAAGAAGAGTCTTATGAAATTCAGTTCAAGAAAATCTAAATTTGGCACAGGATATGCTTTTAGGGAGGAGATAAAAGCTCTGATTTTGTCGTTTTGTAGAAATTTGGGGCAAATACATGGAAGGAAAAGCGAGCAAAAATCGATTTTGTATAGTTTACACCCGATTGGAAGGGTTGGCATTTATTTGGGAAGGTAAGAGCTATCTTTTGTTATTTCTAGCTATTTCTGAGGGGATACTTATATGGGACAGTTGTTATTTTTCAAATTTTAGGATTATTTTACCTGGTTTCGTTTTAGCGGTATTGTTGGTTGGGTTGGTATTTGTTGCTGATCAGAGATGGCGAAAAGTAAGTTTTCTTTGTTTTGGTTTGATTTTAGGTTTTATTCAAGGCTGGAGAAATTATGCTTCTCCTCAAGAGATCAGGAGTGAGAAAAAAAAGGTCTTAGAGGGTGAGGTTTTACTACCTGTTTGGCGGGAGGAAAGGGAAGAAAAAGCGCGTACTAAGTTTTTTTGGGAGACGGCGGAGGGGAGGTATTATGTTGTCTTGGATTTTTCTTTAAAAGATTTAGGCTGGGGAGAGTTTATTGCTTTGGAGGGGGTATGTTTTCCCCCTCAGCAGAGACGAAATCCTTACCAATTCAATTTTGGCCAAAAACTTTTACGACAAGGTGTTCAGGGGATAGTGTATGTAAAAGGGCCAAGTCAGATAATTTCTCGCCGGATAGATAGTGTACTATGGGAAGCGATTTTTGAATTACGAGAAGGGTTTTTGGAGAAATTGGAGATTTTATCTACGCCTTTTAGAGAGGTAGCGATGGCAATGTTGTTTGGGGAGCGTAGAGAGGGGTTAAAGGAGACGTATGAGGACTTTCAGAGAGCGGGGACGGCTCATTTCTTTGCGTTGAGTGGACTTCATTTTGCGATATTGCTGGGAGGAATATGGGGAATTTTTCGTTTGCTAGGGTGTTCTTGGCGTTTTAGTTGTTTTGGGGTGATGGTGGGGGCGACGTTTTATTTGGGGTTATGTGGGTTTTCTGTTTCGCTGATACGGGCGTACATTATGGCGTTGTTTTTGTTGTTGGGATGGTATAGTGGCATGCCAATTTCTTCTTGGAATCTATTGGGATTAGCGGGGGTAGTGATTGTATCTTTATGGCCGCATCAGTTATTTGAGGTAGGCTTTCAGCTATCCTTTGCTGCGGTGGCAGGGATTTTGCTTTTTGCAGAGAGATGTTATAAGCGTTTGCAGAGCTGTAATCCTTGGTTGAATTATTTTCTAAAGATATTTTCAGTGGGCTTAAGCGCTTGGTTCACCACAATGCCTCTGATTGCTCTTTATTTTCATCGCTTTACTCCTTTGGCTTTGGGGGGAAATTTTCTTCTTTCGTTGTGGGTAGGTATTGCGATTGGGAGTGGTTTTGGATATGTATTTTTGGCGACTTTTTTCCCTGGATGGCAGGAGTTGGTGGCTCGGTGGGTGGAATGGATTTTTGCTGTATTCATCCGCGCAAACTCTATTTTTGCGAGGTTTGATTTTTTTCTTCTTCCTCCTGATGAAGCGGATTTAGTTTTTTTCTATTTGGTCCTATTAGTGATATGCGCTTGGCCAAAGTATCGGAGGAGTTGTTTAAAAGTGGCATTGACGGTTATGTTGTTGTGCTGGGTAGGGAATTTATGGCGAGTGCGGGGATTGGAGATTACGTGTTTGGACGTGGGGCATGGTTTATCGGTGCTGGTGCGTACGAAGGCGGGAAAGTGGATTGTTTATGATGCGGGTAGCCGGCGGGATTTTGATCTTACCCGAGCTCTTCTTGCGCCTACATTGAGGAGGAAGGGGACGTTACGGATAGACATTTTAATTTTATCGCATCCCCATTTGGATCACATTCGGGGAGTTAGGCGGTTGGTGGAGGAGGTGGAGGTGGGGGAGGTATGGGTATCTCGATATTTTGGTTGCGTTTTGAGTGGTAGGAGGTTGTTATATTTTTTGCGGAGTAGGGGAATTTTTGTGCGCATTGTGTCGGGAGGAGAGAGCTTTGAGTGGGGTAAGGGGGAGGGGATTGAGGTACTTTCGCCGCCGGTTTTGGGAAAATTTGCGCCTTTGGTTAGTCCCAACAATGCTTCTTTAGCGGTCAAAATCAAATCTCATGGGCGTTCCTTGCTGTTTCTTGGGGATTTAGAGGATTGGGGTATTGGGTATCTTTTGCGCCGTAAGGATTTGAGGTCGGATGTTGTGTTTTTGCCTCACCATGGGGGGAAGCTGAGTCTTTATCCGGAGCTATTTCAGGCGACGAGGGCGCGTTTTTACATCAACAGCTCTGACCGGCCAATTTCTGCTTATGTGCGTCGGTATCTGAAGAAGTTGTCTTTTTATTCGACTTATCGTTGGGGTTGTATTGAATTGAAATTTTTAGGCAAGCGATGGAAATTGAATTTATTTCTTCGAGATTCCCTAGAGGAGGTGGAGGAAAGCCAAGGGAGCAGGCGGTAGAGGGAAGATTTTATTTTAATTCTTTAAATTTTTGGAGAGCTTTTTTAGCTAGGATAGCTTCTAGAGAGTTTGGATATTTCTTCAGCCAATGGTGCAAAAAGTTTTTGGCTTTCTCTATGTAGGGTAAGACGAGTTGAGGGAGGTGTGAGTACTCGTAGACAAATAGGCCAAATTCTCTCTGAAGTAGAGGGGAGTTGGAGGTACGTTGTAGAATATCGTTTAGGAATTTTTTGCTTTCTAAAATTTCCTCGGAGGGGTATCCTAGCATTGAGAGAATTTCCTTGTTAACTTCAGATAAAACAATTTTAGAGAAGCGGTGATTGGGTTCTATGGCGTTGGTTCTTTGCAGGCAGCGTCTGGCCGCAAGAAGGTTGGCTAATCGATGGGTGTCGTTTTTTGAGGATTTCGCTTTCTCTCGATAGACATCTGCCATATCTCTCCAGAGTATATGGCAAGATGGGTCCATACGCAAAACGGTTTTATAGTCTTCTAGGGCGCGTTTGAGGTTATTTTTGCGCCGGTAGCATTGGGCGCGTACGATATAGGCATAGATGAGTTGTGGATAATCTTCGAGGATTTTGTGAAGAACGCTGAGGGCTTCATCCACTCGTCCATCTCTGTTAAGGATGATACTTTTGAAAAGGTAGACTTCCCAACTTTGGCCGGTAGGTTTAGATAGGAGTTGGTCTATAAATTTATAGGCTTCTTGAGGTTTATGTAAGATTCTTCGAAAAATGAACACTTTGATCACTTGCCAATATAGATCCGGTAGGAAATCGGGGCGGTATTCGTCTAATTTTTGGATCCAGTCTCTACGTTTTTTAAATGCAACAGGGTTGATTAAGAAGCTTTGGATGAGGTTAGAGAGTTTTTGGCCTTTTTTTTCTTTATTGAGAACTTGGATCAAACCCATCAGATTAGGTAGAATTTTTTGTTCTTGAGCTAGTGCTATATGGACTTTGATAATTTCCCAACGGGCGGCCCAAAATTCCGGCTGTATTTCCACCGCTTTTTTTAGAAGTGGCAAAACCACATTTTTTAGGTTGGCGAAGGTCATCTTTCGTTGGAGGAGGTTTTGGGCGGTCAAGAAGGGACGGTAGGCCAGGCGCAATTTCCTGTTAAATTCTCTTTCTTTTTGGGCGCGTTCTAGTTTTTCTTGCAGTAGTCTTTTCTTTTCTTTTTCGGCAGCGAGTAGGCGTTCCTGGGTTTTTCTTTTTTCCATTTCAATTTTCAGGGTTTGTTCTTGTTGTTTGCGTTTTTCTTGTTCTGCTTTTAGAGCCCGTTCTTGTTGTTTGCGTTTTTCTTGTTCTAGGGCCAGATTTTTTTCTTTTTCTCTGAGCATTTGTTGTTTAGAAAGGGCTAGAAGATAGCCAAACGCGCCCACAAAGGCTAGGATTAAGGTGATAAAGCTGAGGGCTACGGAGTGGCGTCGAACGAACTTAAAAATTTTCTCCGAAAGTGGTGGTACGTAGACCGATACGCTTTGATCTTCTAGGTAGTTTTGGATATCTTTTGCAAGTTCTCGCACTGTGCTATAGCGATCTTCTACCTCTCGTTCTAGTGCTTTCATGCAAATTGCATCCAGGGCACGGGGAATGGGTAGGTCCGGACGCTTTTGACGGGGGGAGGGTGGGGATTTTAGCAGCAGGGAGGAGAGGATTTGTCTGGTATTGCCTTCAAAGGGGGTGGTGAAGGCGAGAATTTGGTACAGGATAGCGCCTAGGGCGTAGACATCGCTTTGTGGTCCCACTAGATCGTCGCGGCCATTGGCTTGCTCCGGAGGCATATATCCCGGGGTGCCGAGCATGGAGCCGCTCATACTCAATCCATCCTCCGGAAGGTCTAGTTCTTTGAGGATAGCCGTATGAGAGGTTTGGTGTTGAGAGTTGGTGGAGTTTGTTTTCTCTTTTTGGTGGAGAAACTTTGCCAGTCCCCAGTCCATAACGATCACTTCGCCAAACTTTCCAACGGCAATATTGGAGGGTTTTAGGTCTCTGTGGATAATTCCTTTGGAGTGGGCAAACTCAATGGCATCGCAGACTTTGAGAAAAATTTCCAGGCATCGGTGCAGGCTATAGTTTTGTTCGTTTCGCTTTTTTAGATAATCTTGGAAGGTGAAGCCTTCTATTTTTTTCATGACGTAGAAAAGGGAGCCGTTGGATAGTCTACCGCCTTCGTAGACGGGGGTGATATTGGGGTGTTCGAGGTGGGAGGTGATCAGAATCTCGCGTAGAAAGCGTTTTTGGGCCAATTCATTTTGGTTTCCTAAAATCACTTTTAATGCTACTGCTCGCCGGAGAAATTGCTCTCGTGCAAGGTATACTCTTCCGCATCCGCCTTCTCCTAGCACTGAGCAGACCTTATAATGGTGAGGTTGAGAGGAGGAAATGGTGGAAGAGATTTGGGGGAGTTGGTGTTTTGTATCTGGGATAAGTTCGGAAACGGTGGGTTTTTCCGGGTCAGCGGTCTCTTCTTGCCAGTTTGAATTTTGGAGAAGTGGTTGGTTGGCAGTGTCTGGTGATTTATTTTTTGGCAAGGGAGAGGGGTTTAGATTTTGTCGCAGTACTAGAATTCTTTTGCAAAATCGGCAGGCGAAGCGGTGATTTTCTCTTCCTGTAGGTAGAGCAAAATATTTTTGGCAAGATGGACAAAAGAGGTAGGCAGTGGTTGGATTCATTTTAGGTGTTTTTGTTTTTTTAAGAACGAAATTTTTTCCCAAAAAGAATCTTTTGTTTGCTTAAATCGCTCGCCTTTTTCGAGAAAAATAGGGGCAAAGTTGTCTTCCTGATGAATTTCTATTTGGCCTTGTCGCGCCAGTTCTAGGATGGCGATGAAGAGACCAGCGAGCCAGGTTCGTTCGGTTTGGTTGAGCAATTTTTCAAAGGGCACAGGGCTTTGATGGGATAGGGTATTTAGGACATGTAGGAGAATATGTTCAATGGGGACTTGGTCGTTGACGATGGGTTTTGGTGGAGGGCCGAGTTCTTTTTCGAGGCGTTGGTAGGCTTGGAAAATATCCCAAATGGTGGTATTTTTCAAAACTTTTGGTAAGAAAGAGGTTTCGGATGTGGTGTTTGTGGTGGGCAGGGGTAGGGGGGAGGAATAAAATTTTTTTTGTTCTTCTTCTGCGAGTATTTCCAAGCGATAGCTTAGATTTTTATAGCGGCGATATTCCAAAAGTTCCTCTAGCAGCCCATCTTTTTTTCCCTCTACAATTTCTTGAAGTTTGATGCGTTCTGAGGGCAACAAAGCTCTGGATTTGATTTCTAGAAGCAATGAGGTTAGGAGCAGGAATTCCCCAATAGAGTCCACTTCTTTGTTGGAGGAATTTTCCAGATATTTTAGATATTGTTCGATAATTTCGGCGATAGGGATGAGTCGGATATCCAGTTCTGATCGTCGAATAAGGTAGACCAAAACTTCCAGTGGCCCGCCGTAGTGGGAGAGGGAAACTTGGTAGCCCATTTTTCTTTGAGCTTCCTAATGGTGGGGAAAATATTTTTCTTGAGAAGTAGAGGAAAATGCTTTACCGGGGGCGTTTTTAGAGGGGATATTGTTCTAAGAAAAACAGTTTTTGCAATAGTACGTTGTTCCGGTGTAGACAAAGTCATCTTTGCTGAGCTCAAGGGGTTTGGAGCAGGTTTGGCAGCATTTCCAGCCGGCAGAGAGAGAGGTTTGCTTGGACGCTTGGGAAGAGCTCAATCGAGCTGAGCGTTGCTTTTGAGTCTCGAGTAGTAGGGGAGTGGTGGAAGGGAGAGGGGTTTTTGTTTTTGAAGTGGTGGGGGAAAATCGTCTTTGCAGGGCCAAAAGGATGCCAAGGGTGGCTAGAACGAAAAGATAGGCGTAGAAACCGATAGAGCGGTAAAGAAAGTAGGTTTCTGCTCCTTTTTCTGTGGCGAGTTGGGTGTAGAAGGATTGAAAAAAAATTTGCTGGAAAGGGGGGTGGCTAAAGGCCCAAAATAGTGTGGAATACAAGCGGGACTTAGGATAGCGCCAGGCGAGGTAAAGCAGAAGGATGCCTGTGGCTATAAACGCTGAGGTAAAGGCAATAATCATCATTGTTGTTTTCCTAGCTTAAGAGTTGGTTGATGCGCAAACTACTCAAAAATTTTTTCCAAGCTCCATTGTAGGAAAAGGCGGGAAAAATTTCAAGGAAAATTTCTCTATTTTTCCTGATTTAGTTTAGGGTTTCCTTGATTTTTTTGGTGGAAATTTTTGGAGAGAAAAAATACACTAAGAGCGGAGAGCGGCGATATCCTGACGCCATTTGAGGGGGAGGGATTTAAGTCGTTGGATCCACTGGTAGCACTTTTGGCGCGCTTCTTTCTGGCTTTTTCCTATGGAAACCACGTTGAGAACTCGCCCTCCGCTGGTCCACCATTGCCCTTGGAGGTATTTTGTACCGGCATGAAAGAGGTAGCTATCTTTTTGATTTTGCAGCTCAAACTCCAATTGTTCTAGGCAGGCCAATGGATAAGATTTTTTTTGTTTCTTTGGATAATCGGGGGTAGCCAGCACCACACACACGGCAAACTGCTTTGGTTGGGGGCACTTCCCAAAGCAGTTTTTAAGTGGTTGATAGTTTATGCCTTCTAAAGCATTTAGATTGCCTTCGCTTGCCTTTTCTAGCAGACGGGGCAAGTCATTGCCTAGAAGGGGGAAAACCACTTGAGTTTCCGGATCCCCCATACGAACATTGAGTTCAAGAACAAAGAAGCCTTTTTGGGTTTGCATCAATCCTAGGTATAAAAATCCTTTATAAAACAGATTTTCTTGCCGCAGAGCATGGAGAATAGGGTGGATTACATAGTGTTGTAGAGATTTTTCTTCCTCAGGGGTTAGGTTTGTAGGGCAATAGGCTCCCATTCCTCCCGTATTTGGCCCGCGATTCCCATCCAGAAGTCTTTTATAATCTTGGGCGATTCCAATTTGAACAGCGCGTTGGCCATCTAGCAATAGAAAGAGGCTGAGTTCTTTGCCGTTCAAATAGCGTTCTATCAGACATTGCTGATGAGTACCTAGTTCTGTGGTTGTTAAAATTTTTTTTGCAAACTGGTAGGCTTCTTCTTTTTCTGAAAAAATTCCCACCCCTTTTCCCCCGGCGAGACCGTCTGCTTTGATGACATAGGGAGGGGAAAACTTCCGAATAGCAGTGGAAAATTCCTCTAGTTTGGAGATTACCTCAAAGTCTGCGGTGGGGACATTGGACCTAAGTAAAAAATATTTTGACCAGACTTTGCTACTTTCCAATTTAGAGGCTTGTTGATTGGGGCCAAGGATTTTTGCTTGGGGGAGGTAGCTTTGAACTTGATCTACCCATCCGCTTGCCAAAGGCTGTTCTGGGCCCACAAGAAAGACGGCATCTGAAAACTCACAAAGTTTAGGCAATATCCATTCTGGAAGAGTATTTTCTAGAGAAATTTGTTTTTTTTCTTCTAAGGGAGGGGCAAAGCGCCGGATGGCATCGGAGGCGCCCAAAGAATAGACTTGATGTTTTTGGGACAACAGCCATGCCATGGCGTATTCTCTTCCTCCTTTTCCCACAACGATAAACTTGCTCATCGTTTTACATGATCTTCCTTTTTACTGCGTTGTAGGACTAATTTTTTTTATTTATACAGCGAGGGATTTGCTTAATTATTCAATCTTAATCTTTTGGGTGGAGGGATGCAAAATCTTTTGTTGCCGCAGTTCCAAACTTATTGAGGAAAGGCATGAAGCGGCTCTTAAATCTTAAAAAAGAAAAAAACCCCTGTTTTCTCAGATGGGTTGTTGGGAATTTGTTGATTCTGCTCAATCAGTTGGTGAGAGATTTGGTTTCTAGGGTTAGAAATTTTTATATTATGGGGATGGAGAATTATATTCGCGCAGAAAATCAGCTAATTCTTGGTGACCTTTTTCCTCTGCTACTTCCAGAGGCGTTTGACCTTTTTTGTCGCGCAGAGTAGGATCGGCTCCAGCTTTGAGTAGAGTTTTGGCTACCTCTTTTGCTCCAAATCTAGCGGCAATACGCAGGGGGGTACGACCTTGTGCGTCTTGAATGTTTACATCTGCTCCGGCAGCTAATAAGGTTTCCGCCATTTCCCAATGCCCGTTGCTTGCTGCCATCCAAAGGGGGGTGACGCCTTCATTGGTTTTCGCATCCACGTCCGCGCCGGAGCTAATGAGGATTTCAGCCACTCGCCAGTTGCCTTTCACTGCAGCGATAAAAAGCGGTGTACGACCTTTTTTGTCTCTATGGTTGACATTGGCCCCGCGCTGAAGAAGCATATTGGCCATTTCCACATCTCCGTTCATCGCTGCCACAAAAAGGGGGGTGAAGCCAGCCGAGTTTTCCTCATTAACATCTGCTCCTAGCGAGAGGAAAATTTCAGCTATGCCTCTTTCTCCTTTGCTGACTGCAATCCAAAGAGGGGTAAGTCCCTTTTCATCTCGGCAGTTTACATCCATACCTTTGGAAACCAACGAGGCGATTTTTTTCTCATTCCCTTCTAAGGCTGCAGCGTGAAGGGGATATTTTTTTCGGTCTATCATAATTTCGATGTTAAAATCCAAATAAAAAGAACACGTACAAAAGGATAGCCAAACGATCGAATGGATGGTTTTCCTGAAGATGGTATTTTGGTTATCCTCCATCCAGTGGAATCTCACCTCGCGGGGGCTCTGGCGGCATATTCAACACATCTTCTGGAAAGTGATCCAAGATAAATCCAAGGACATCTCGAAGAGAAATGATATGTTCTGGCTCCATGTTTTCATTGACAATCGGAACGTGTCGATAGCCTCCCATATGCATTTTATTCATTGCAAAGCAAATAGGGTCTTCTTTCATTAGCCAAGAAGGCTTTGGGGTCATAATCTTCTCAATAGGCTCTCCCTCAAAGTTAGCCATTTTCCCCACTACTTTCATAAGGATATCTCTCTCAGAGACAATTCCAACCAATTTTTTATTCTCGACGATAGGGATAGCACCTATTTTTTTTTCTTGCATAAGACGTACCGCTTGGCCGATAGTGGCGTTTTCAGGAAGACTTTCCACCGGGCGTTCGCACAAGATATGGATAGGAGCTTGAAAGAGCTCGTTATCGATGGTTTTGGGTTTTGTATCCCGTTCCTCCATAATTTGCATTTCTTCTTCTATGTATTCTTCCATTTGCTGTCCTCCTAAGTACTGTTTTTTGGAGTAAGTTTTTCCAAAGTTAAAAAAGGAAAAAATTCTAAAAAACTTATTTTACATTATTTTTCATTATTTTGTCAAGAAAAAGTTGGATTTTTTCCTTTATTTTTAAACGTTCCTATGTAAAGTGTCCCAAAACGAGACATAGTTACTTTAAATATTTTTACAAAAACTTTAAGTTTCCATCCTTATGCTGAAAATCTTTTATTTCTTTCTAATATTGCATAAGTTCTTGTAAAAAATCAAGATATGATTTCTTTTTTTGTTAAAAAGGAAACTTTTCATTTAAATTTGGCCCGCTTTTTGCTATATATCTGCCTACATATTGGGTTTTCTCCCTATCTCCTCGCTCTTCGGGAGGCGGGTCGGAATAGGGCGAAACCGAGAAGGGAGAAAACCTTTTTTACAATGTAAGCAAGGTTTTGTAGCTTGCATAAAAGGAGGAGGTATGTCTTTTTTTAGACTCCCCCCACCCTGGGTGGGGTTGTATAATAATCATATCCGCTACTCGTCCGCTACTCGTAAATATGCTACACTACTCGTATAGGTCGGACTGGAACAAGAGATCTGCAAACTCTTCCAAGGTGGAAATCTCGGGATGTATGACGTAGTACTGGTATCGATACTCCTGTTCCCATTCCACTCGATTTTCAGGTTTGTCTCGCTCAGGAACCCGTTGTATCGAACGTGGTGTGTACAAGCGCAGCAGCCGATCGAGGTCGAAGGGTTCCTTGCCGCGGCGCAGTGCCCTCCGTTCTGCTTGCGCTGTCGCGTGGTTCTCAGCCAGTTCCTGCTCCTCGATGAAGCGAGTCAACTTGGGTTCGTCCTTGCTAAGGTATCTGGCTTCCTCGTTCATTAACTTTCCTCCGTTTGTCGGGCGCGTGCTTAAAACTTTGCTTTGACGGAGCAAAGTCGCCAGCAAGGGCCCTTTAAAAAAATGAGAAAAGGCAGAGTTTAAGGAAGGATGATGTTAGGGAATTATTTTTCTTTTGGCTTAATATCTTCGAAATATTTTTCCACAAGCCGTCGTTGGGAGAATGGTAATTTGGCTTTGAAGATAGCGTCTTCTAGGGCTTTTTGAAGTTGTTGTTTCCAGAAGTGGCGATAAATTTTTTGAAGGATGGAGGTATTTCCAAAGAGGGAGCCGGAGTTATCGTTGTAGTTTTTTATGGCTTGGATGATTTGAAATTCTTCTTTAGCGGGGGAGCTTTTCCCTCGGATTTTGGTTTTTTTAAATCGGGATTGGTGGGGTTTAGGGGTTGTTTTTCGGAAGGGGTCATGTCCTTTGCCCCATTGTTTGCCATTTTTGCCGGGTTTTTGTGAGGCGTTTTTTGGGGAGGAGGAGGGACTAGGAGAGCGTTGATTATTTTGATTCTGTTGTGGGGTATTTTGTTGTTGGGTGCTGTTTTGTCCTTGGTTGCCTTGGAGGGATTGGCATCGGCGGCATTTGCATGGTGTTTTGAGTTGTGGACATATATTTTTTTTTCTTCCTCGGCAGGGGCATTTTTTGCATTGACCGGCGAAGGGGCAGGCCATATCGCAGGGGCCTTGGTAGATTTTTTGTGAGGGAGAGTTTTTTCTGGAGGAAGGTTTTTTTTGTCCGGAGTTTGGTCGGTTAGAGGGTAGAGGTTGTTGGAGTTGTTGGGATTTCAGGTTTTTCCATTCTTTGAGTTGGCTGGGGGGGAGGTAGTGGGGGTTGGGTTGTAATTTTTGGAGGGCTTTTTGTAGTGTTTTTAGGGCTTTTTGGTTCATTTTTTGGAGAAAAGGGTTAGAAGAGTTCTTTTTTTTCTTTTTTTGTTGAAAGGAGTTTTGCTTTGCAAGTTTTTTGGCTAATTTCTTTAGGGTTTGGGCGAGTTTTTGGTAGGATGGGTGAGCTTGGAGGGCATGAGAGCTTTTTCGGAGGGCTTGAAAGAGTTTTTTCTGGGATTTAGGGGTGATATTTTTGAGTTGTTTGGCCAGTTTTTTTGTTTTTTTCAGAGCAAGGTGGGGGTTATTTTTTTCCAATGCTTTGGCGATTTTTTTGGTGTAGGGGGATTGTTTTAGGGCACGGATGGCTTTGGGGAGGGCGTTTAGGAAGTTAGAGATTTGTTGCAATTTTTTTCCGAGGGGTTGGAGGGGAGTATTTTGTAGGGCTTTTGCGGCTTGTTGGGTAGCTTTGAGGAGTTGTTGTTTTTCGTTCTGGGAGAGTTTTCTTTGCCATTTGATTTTTGTTCTGGCGAAGATATGGAGTTGGGTTTGATGTTTTTTAAGGATCATGATGGTATTTTTTTGTTGGAATATGCGCAGTTTTTTAGTTTTACGGATGGGGAGGGTATGGAGGATTTTTTGTTTGAGATGTGAGTTAAGGATTTGGAGGAGTTGATTTCGTTGTTGGAAATCGAGGGCATAGGGGATAGAGTGGGGTGGGGAGAGGAGAGCTTGTTGGATTTCTTTTGGGGTGAGGTATGGCAAGAGTTGTTTTGCTTCTTGGGGGCTAAGGGTATTTAGGATTTGTTTTTTTACGGAGGGGTTTAGGATTTGGAGGAGTTGCGAGATTTTTTTCTTTGAGAGGAAGAGGAGCAGGGTTTCTTTTTGTTTGAGGGAGAGGTGGGGGAGATGAAGTTTATTTTTTTTGGTAAGAGTTTGCAATGTATTTTCCGGATCGAGGGGTAGGGCTTGTTGTAGGGGGAGGTTGGAGAGGTAGTTTTTCTGTAGGTTTGGTTCCATGAAGGGGTAGAGGAGAGGTTGTATGGAGGGGGGGAGCAGTTTCCAGAGTTTGAGACGTTTTTGTGGAGTTAGGATTTGGAGGAGTTGTCCTTGTTCGGCGGGGGAGAGTTTTTTGAAGAATTGTTCACGGATATTGTATTCCAGGCGGGTGAGGATTTTTTCTCGGGGTTGTGTGGGGAGGGTGAGGAGAAGATTTTTTTGTTGTTGGGTGGAGAGTTGTGGGAAGGTTTGGATAAGTTTTTGGAGTGAGTTAGATTTTTTGGTATTTAGAGAGGTTTTAGGGAGGGTGGATTGGAGAAGTGTTTGTTCGGAGGGGGTGAGGAGTTGAAGGAAGGCGGGGAGGTTTTGGATATGTTGGAGGAGTTGGGATTGTTTTTGGGGTGGGATAGTTTGCCAGATACGTTCTCGTTCAGGTTTTGTTAGAATCACAAGTGGAGCGGACGGATGGGGGGGGAGTTTTTGGGGTAGGAGGTGTTTTCCGATGCGTTGTTGTTGAAGTTGAGAGAGGAGTTTATTGGTTTGGGAGAGAGCTTTGGTGAGAGGGTTAGGTTTTTGTAGGGTTTGTGCGATTGGTTTGGTGTAGGGGGATTGGGAGAGAGCGTGGATAGCTTTTTTCAGGGCTTGTGGAAGGTCTGTAGGTTTTTGTTTTTGGGGGGAGGTATTTTGTTTTAGTTTTGAGATTTGTTTAGAGAGAATTTTTTTAGCTTGTTGTTCGGAGGGGTTTTTTTTGAGTTCACTTGCGATTTGTTTGAGTTCTGAGGCTAGTTTCAGGGCAGGGAGGTTATGTTTTTTTTTGGCTTCTTGTTCGATTTCTTGGGAGAGTTGTAGGATATCTTGGGAGATTTTTTCGATTTTAGAGAGGGGGTTAGTTTGGGGGAGTGGTGTAGGAGGTTGGAGTTGGCTGGAGAGGTCGAGGAGGGAGAGGAGGAGGAGTAGGGTAGGGGGGATGGCCAGCCATCTTTTGCTGATGGGTGGTCGTTGGATTTGGGGGAGTGGGATTTTTTTCCATTGTTGGATTTTTTGTTGGACTTCTTGCAGGATGAGCTTTTGGAGGTATTGGGGTAGATTGGGGGAGTGGTGTAGGATTTCGAAGCAGGTGCTCAGTCGGTCTTTCAGACCTAGTTGTTTATCGGCGATGAGGGCGGCTTGAAAGGGGAGATAGCGTTTGTATAGTGCCCAGAGCAATCCAAGCAGAAGGCAGAGGAGGAGGATTTTTCGTGCGTCTTGCCAGGGGTTTAGGGGGTTGGAGGAGATGGAGAGGAGCAGGGAGAGGGTGTGAATGTTGAGGTTGGGCCATGTTCCGGGCCAGAGGTAATGTTCTGTGCGAACGAGGTAAGCGATGGCTAGTGCGAGGATAAGGGAGGCTAGGAGTAGTCCGTAGAGGAGGGCGGTGAGGGTGGTATTGAGGTAATGTCTGCGGTTGAGGTAGTTTTGGATTTTGTGGATAGTTTGTAGGATAGAGGGGTATTGTTTTTTCATAGGGTTTATCTCTCCGGGTTGGGGGATTGATTTGGAGGAGCTGTATATTTTAGACGCATGGGTTAGGGACAAGTTTTGCAGAGTTTGCAAAAATTTTATAACTTTCTTAGGGTTGTGGGATTTGGATGGGGAGTGTATTGGATGGGCTGGCGAAGGGGGGAAGGATTAGGGTTCCTTGCCAGGATTTTCCTTGGAGGAGCTGGAGGAGGTTGTTAGGTTTTTGGAGGTTTAGGATAGCGACGGGGATATTCAGTTGTGCGATTTTTAGGCATTGCAGGATTTTGCCTTGCATTCCTCCGCTTACGTCGCTGTATTGTGGGGAGTTTAGGAGTGGTTGGATTTGTGGCCAGTTTTGTTGATGGATGAGAGGGATACGTTTGGCGTTTTTATTGGTTTGCGGGTTAGCGGTGAAGACTCCGCCCACTTGTGTGGCGTGGATTACGAGGGGTGGATTGAGTTTTTGTGCGAGGGCGTAGGTAATTTGGTCGCCGGAGAGGATTGAGATTTTGCGTTGTTCATCTAGGGCTGGAACTCCGCCTAGGAGTGGGATTAGTCCTAGGTTTTGGATTTTGGTGATAGGGGTAGTAAAGAATTCGAGGATATTTTGGTTATGGAGTAGGAAGAGGGCGGAGCTTTGGAGGGGGAAGCAGGGGAGGGAGTGTTGGAGGAAGATGTGGCATAGTTCGGTGCTGAGTTGATGTTGGAGGCATTGGAGTTTACAGAGTTCTTTGAGGTCGGTATTGGGGCGCAGGCCTTGTTGGAGGCCGAGTTTTTTGGCCAGGGGATGTCCGAAGCTGCCGGCTCCGTGGACAAAGATCCAGTGTGGATAGATTTGATAGGCTTGGAGGAGTTCTTGGGCGATTTGTTGTAGGAGTTGGTGGCGGAGGGTGGGTGTTGGCTTAGATTTTTCGGTGATGAGGGAGCCGCCTAGTTTGAGGATAATGGGTTGTATAGAGGTCATAGTAGTTTAGACTTCTTCGAAGAAGTAATCGCGTAGGCATTGGATTTTATTTTCGTATTCTTGGGGGTAGAGGAACCACATAGCGGCGGCGATACTGGAGAGAAGGGAGTTTCCATCTTGAGGTGTAAAGCAGAAGCCGGTGATTTCCCGTGGATTTTTGAGGGTGAGGCAATCGGTGGGGATAACGGTTTGGTTGAGGATACGCCCGTAGTGTCCGTGATCTCGCCCGAAGCTAAAGATTTGGGAGATAGATCGTCGGGTGGTGAAAGCGACTCGTGGATTTTCTCTCATACGTTCGAGGAGTTGGGGGAGCTGGATATCTTCTTTGCATTGGATATTGAAGTGTAGGATATGCATATATTGAGTATTGAGTTTGAGTGCGGAGGAGAAGATATTGGGTTTGACACCGATGGTTTGGTAGAGGTTATAGGCGTCTCGGGCGTGGTGGGTGCCGAATTTGTCCACATCGTGTAGTCCCACTTCGGGAGCGGGGATGAAGGAGCCTTTTTGGCTGATATCGCTAGCGCGGCGCATGCAGAGGAAGTTAGCTTGTTCCAGGTTATCGTATTTTTCCCCGGAGTGATAGGCGATGAGGTCGAGGAGGATAGCGATGTTGTGGGTATTGCAGGAGACCACTTGGATGAAGTGATCTTCTTGTGGGTTAAGGGCTTTGTCGTTGATGCCGCGGGCGTAGGGTTTGCCGAAGCCGAATTCGCTGCCTTGGGCGATAAAACCTTTGGTATTTTCGAGGTAGTATTGGAAGATTTTTTCTTTGTTTTGGTTTCCGGAGGGGGTGCAATCGATGACGACATCGGCCATTTCTAGGGCTTCTTTATGGGTAAGGGAGGGGGAGTAGCCTTTTTTTTTGAATTCTTCCCAGACATCTTCATCCACGGCGAGTTTTGCTTTTCGTCGTTTGACGAGGGCATTGATGCGCGGCCGGTCGTGTTCGAAGGGGCTGCGTTTATGGAAGGTAATTTCATCGATACCCAGTTCGTTTTTAAAGTCGCACAGGGCGGCGGTCAGTGGTTCGCCGATGGTTCCTACGCCGATGACATGGATATTTTTGCTCATTTTTGGCTCCTTATGAGGTTGGGTTTGGTGATTTTTTGATCCACACTCTCCAGAGTTGTTGGGGGGTTTGTTGGAAGTTTTGGTTGCGTTGATGAGGGGGGAGATTTTGCCATTGTTGGAGTTGTTGGTAGGTAATTTCTTGGTAGGGGATAGTGAGGAGGAATTCTTGTTGGAAGGGGAAGGGGTGGAAGTGGAGTTCGTGGTTATTTTTCCAATGCATTTGGAAGGGGGTAGGACTGAGATTGTAGACGATTTCGGGGCGCATCCAGAGGGGGAGTTTTGGTTTAATGGCGGCGGGGGGGGTATAGCAGAGATAGAGGGAGAGGTTATCGAAGAATTTGAGGACTTTTAGATCGTTTTGGAGGTGTGGTTGGGGAAGGTTGAGTTGTTTTTGCCAGTGTTGTTGGAAGGTTTGTTGTTGTTGGTGGAAATGGGGAGTGGTTTTCTCATCGAAAAAGCTTTGGTAGTGCATACTGGTGAGTAGGGCGAGATAGGGGGAGATTTGGAGGGCTTTTTGGACACCTTTTTGATAGAGTTCGAGTCGTTGGGGGAGGGGGTATTCGAAGAATTGGGAGGGGGTATCTTCGCTCCAGTGGAGGGATTGATCGGCTTCTATCCAGGAGAGGTCATGGAGGGAGATGGCTAGCAGCAGGAGGAAGGGGAGGGGAGGGGTATGTTTCCAGTGGTAGGCCAATTTCCCGGAGACAAGGGCGTGGTTGTGTTGGGTGATGAGCCATAGACTATGTTGTCGGTATTGGACAAGCAAGGGGGGAGCTCCGTGTAGATTTATGGTTTTTAAATTTGTAGGTTGAGAATTTTTTCATTTCAAACTAAGGTTAAGAAAAAAAATGTCTTTTTCAACCTTACATTTGGGAAACTATGGGTAGGTGGGATAGATTTGGTGGAAATTTTGAATAAGGGCCTTGTGTTTTTCTTCAAAATATAGTATAGTTTAGAGGGAGGTGTAGTGTGTTTAGGGAATTTTAAGGAATTAGAGAAATAGAGAATACTGCTACACATCATTAGTAGAGTTAGGATGCGGAAGAGAGGAAGAAAAAAGAGGGAAAGTGGAAAGATTCTAGGATTGGAGATTGTTGTTAAATTTTGTATTCTTTTGATTTAAGGAAGAGAAGATGTATCGTAGTTTATGGTTTGTGATGTTGTGTTTGGGGGTATGGGGAAGTGGTGGATGGGTACGGGGGGTAGAATCCAAGGCTCGCACGGTAGCGAAAAAGCCGACGGTTCTTGTGATATCGAAGAAGAAGATTTCTCACCTTCAGCGGGTTTTCCTGAAGAGGGTGATAGATGGGGACACGGTGATTTTATCCAACGATCTTCATCTTCGCCTGATTGGGATTGATACGCCGGAGCGCAGAGAACAATATTATAAGGAGGCGAAGAGTTTTTTGCAGAAATTTCTTTCCGGCCAGAAGATTTATTTGGTGTATGGAAAGGATCGCAAAGATCGTTATGGTAGGGCGTTGGGTTATCTTTTTGTAGAGTACGACAAAACCCATTTGTTGTTTGTGAATGGTCAGATGGTATGGCAAGGTTATGCTAGGGTTTATCCTTACCCGCCGAATCTGCGGTATTGGAAGGTATTGACGCTTCTTCAGAGAGAGGCGCGGCTTAAGAAGAGGGGCTTATGGTCTTTGAAGGCGCCAAAGAAGGAGAGCTATTACATTGGCAGTCGCTATCGGTTTCATCGCCCTAGTTGTCGGAATGCTAGGCACATTCACCGGCGGCGGGTGTATTTTACTAGCCGAGCGGCGGCATTGGACAGCGGTCGCAGTCCGGGGCGTTGTTGCCATCCGTAGGGGTAGCTGACTTGGGAAGGAGTTTGGGGTGCTGGTGGGTGTGGATATGAATTTTCCTTTTTTGGTTATTTTGATTTATTTTGGTTTGGGGGGATTTTGTGTTATTTTGTTATTTTTTGTTTTATGGTATTGGGAAGTGGAGATTTGTTTTGAGGATAGGGTTTGGGGGGAGGGTGGGGAAAGGATTTTCCTTTCCCCTGGTGTTGGAGGTGTTGGTTAGTAGGGGATAATTTTCACGCTATCGATGAGGAAGTAGCCTAGGAGGAAGAGGGAGATAGCTTTTTCGTATTCGTTTCCTTTAAAGAGTAGGATAGAGCAGCCGAAGGCCATCATAAGTAGGGTAAAGTAGAGGAGGATATGTTTGAGGAAGGCGAGGGAGTAGCGTTTTGCTTTTTTTTCTTGGAGTTGTCGTAGGATTTTATCGTAGTCGTTTTGGAGGTATTCTTTGTCTCGTTTCCAGATAGCGATGGCTTTTTGATGTTCGGGGAGGTAGGTTTCTTCAAATTTCTTCTTAGCTTTTTGGAAGGCTTCTTCTTCTTTTTGCCAGGTTTCTAAATCTTTTTTGTACTGTTCTTCTTTTCCTTTTGGGTAATAGGATTTACGGGGTTTGATGGGGCGTTTTTTCTTGAATTTTGGGGGGAGGGGGCCGTAGTTAAATTTCAGTTCCATTCTATCTTTTTGGCTTAGCATTTCCAGATAGGAGGCGGTAGCTCCGTGGTGGATAAAGGAGAGGAGGAGGTAGAAGAATAGGCCTACGAGGAAGATTGCTTTGGCTTGGAAGGGGGTGAGATTTTGGACAAACTGAATGAGTTTAAGGAGAGGATTTTGGGGGTTAGGTTGGGTTTTTCCTAGGGGGGTGAGGGAGGGTTGCTGGGAATCGGGTTGTTTTTTTTCTTGTTCTGGGATATCGTCGCTTGTGTTGGGGGATGGTGATTCTTGGTTTGGGGTAGGATTGTTTTCGCTGGGGTTTTGGGGTTGAGTTTGTTCTTTTTTTTCTTCCATATTTTTTCCTTCCTTTTAGCAGTGCGGTGAGTTCTTTTAAAAATCAAAATTTTCGGATATCTTGCATTTATAGAGAGAGCTTATATTATATAAAATTATTATTAGGATCGCAAGTCTAGAATTGCGGAAGCCCTTTCAGAGGTTTGGGTAGAGATGAAATTTAGATTGGTTTTTGTTATGAGAGAGGTTATAGATCGAAGGGGTTTTTGGGAAGGGGTGGTACAAAACGAAAGTTTTTGGATGGCGGAACTTTTTTATCTAAAAAGGTTCTGAGTAAGAAAAGTTTTGGGAAAGTCTGAAAACCTTTTTTCAAAAAGGTTTTCAGGAAGAGAAAAGTTTTTCCCCTAAAGTCATCTGAGTTTTAGGAATAGATGGAGGTTGTGAAGGTGAAGAGCTCATTTTTTTTCTTTTTATTCCTTTTTGGTATTGCTATGGTGGTGGAAGGGGGAGGTGATTTTCCTTCTCGGCAGGAGTGTATTCGGGGTTTACGATCTGGGGATGTTAAGAGGCAGAAGGAGATTTTACAGTATTGTTTGAAGTTAGGGCCGCGGGCATCTTTTGCGATTGGAGAGATTTTGCCGTTGCTTCGTTCTTCTCATCCTTCGGTTGTGAATTTAGCGGTACGGGTGTTGAGTGGGATGGGGAAGGCGGCGGTGGAGCCGGTATTGTCGGAGTTTTCTCGTTCTTCGTCGCTTACTAGGCCGTTTCTTTCTCAGATTTTAGCGAACATTGGCAGGGATGCGGTACCTAAATTGAGGGTTTGGCTCCGTTCGAAGGATGTTTCGCGGCGTCTTTTTGCGGTAAGGACGTTTGCCAAGATGGGGTATCGTGCTCGTTGGGTGATCGAGGATTTAGGGGAGCGTTTGGACGATTCTAGTGAGCGGGTACGCGGGGAGGTGGTTCGGATTTTTATTCAGTTGAAGGGATTATCGTATTCGATTTTGTTGCGGAAGTTGAGGGGAGGTTCTTTGCGAGTGAGAGTAGGTTGTGTTCGGGCGTTGGCTGGGTTGGTACCATTTTTATTGAAGGACAGGGGTAAACTGGATGGGATGGTGTCTGAGTTGGTGGGGTTATATTCTGAGTCAGGTTTGCCGTTGAGGTTAGAGCTTGTGAAGGCGTTTGGGAAGATGGGTGTTTGGGCGAAGCCGGCGTTAGGGGTTTTGGTGGAGTCGTACGGTACTTCGTCGCCTGTTTTACGGGCGCAGATTTTGGCGGTATTAGCTAAGATTGGTCCGCCTCGCAGGGGTTCTAAGGAGTTATCGAAGTTGAGGTCGCTTTTTTCTCATTCTCAGTTGGAGGTACGGCATCTTGCGGCTCGGGTAGTAGGTTCTATGGGTGTAGAGGGAGTAGAGATATTTCGTTCGCTTTTAGGTTCTGGGGATCGTCGTTTGCGGCGGGTAGCTTTGGAGGGCCTTGTAGTGGTGGGGAAGGCGGCGGTGCCGTTGTTAAAGTTATATTTGAGGAGGGAGTTTGATAGGGATTGGCGTTTTCAGGTGGAGGTATTGGATGCGTTGCGTCGGATAGGTGGTCAGGCGCGGGAGGTGATACCGTTGCTTTTTGCTGTTTTGGAGCGTTCGATTGCGGGGAAGAGGCGTTTGTTGGTGGAGCGTTGTTGGCGTACGGTAGAGAGTCTTTTGCCGCTTCGTTCGGAGGATCTTGTTCAGGTGATGCCGTATCTTCGGTCGGGTCATCGGCAGTTGCGGGTGTATGCGGAGAGGGTATTTTTGCGTTTTCGGCTTCGGGATCGTGGGGGTGTTTATCCTTTTTCTTTGTTATTTTTTTATCTTCCTTCCACTTCTCGGGTTTACAGGTATGCGAGGTTTGAGTTGGTTCGCTATGGCAAGGGGGATCCGGATGCGTTGGTGGAGGCGCTGCTTAGGTTTGAGGGGGTATCTTTTTTTCAGGAGTTATGGTTAGATGGGTTAGATTTCTACCGGTATCATCCTTATTTTCGGGGTTTATTTGGTGTTTTTCGGGAGCTTGGAGAGTTGGTGGTGGGGAGGTTGGTGGAGGGGGCGTTGAGAGATTTTTGGTCTTTGATGCGTTGTTCGCATGCGTTAGGTTTTTTGGGGGAGGGGACTTTAAGAGTTGTGATGAAGTCGATTTTAAAACATCGTCGAAGTTCTCTTGGTTATATTTTATCCAAGTTAGGCAGATCGGGGCTTTCTGCGGCGTTAGGGTTATTGTATTCGGGGGATAGGGATTTGGAGGAGGTAGGAGTGGTGGCTTTGGTGGGTTTGGGGAGGAGGTCGATTTTGCCGTTGTTGTTGCATGCTTCGGGGTTGTGGGGGTATGGGAAGGAGTTGGTGGGGCGTGGTGTAGGGG
>RFKQ01000089.1 GCA_003694635.1 Planctomycetota bacterium | reverse complement strand
GTACCGGGGATGGCCCAGGGGCGGGCGAGGGTTTCGGGGTCTCGTTTGTAGGGTTGAAAGGTTTCGGGATCGGTATGGAATTTAGGCTTTAGGGAGGGGAGTTCATGGAGAGCGGGGATTTTCCATGGTTCTGCGCCATTGGCGATATATCCGTCCGAGAGCAGGAAGACGGGGACCATGTACTTAAAGGCGATGCGTGTGGCTTCGAGGGCCATTTGGAAGCAATCGGCGGGTGAGGCGGCGGCGAGGACCACGCAGGGGCATTCGCCGTTGCGTCCGAGGATGGCTTGGAAGAGGTCGGCTTGCTCCGTTTTGGTAGGCAGGCCGGTGCTTGGTCCGCCCCGTTGCACGTTGATGACAATGAGGGGGAGTTCGGTCATCACAGCCAGACCGATCGCTTCCATTTTTAAGGCAATCCCAGGCCCGCTGGAGCCTGTGACGCCGAGGTGTCCGCTAAAGGAGGCGCCGATGGCGGCGCAGACAGCGGCGATTTCGTCTTCCGCTTGGAAGGTTTTTACCCCAAAGTGGCGCAATTTCGCTAGTTCGTGGAGAATATCGCTAGCGGGGGTGATGGGGTAGCTGCCGTAGAAAAGGGTGCGTTCGGCCATATATGCCGCGGCCACTAGCCCGTAAGCGGTGGCTTGGTTGCCGGTGATTTTGCGGTATTTGCCGGGTGGAAGGGAGGCTTTTTTGATGCGGTAGTGGGTGGTGAACAGCTCGGTGGTATCGGCGTAATTGTAGCCGGCTTTTAGGGCAAGGGTATTGGCGCGGCCGATATCGCTATCTTTGCCAAATTTTTCCTCAATCCACCTTAGCGTATGCTCCATAGGCCTGTCGTAGAGGTAGTAAAGCAGGCCGAGAGCAAAGAAGTTTTTACACCTCTCCCCGGCGCGCTTGCTGAGGCCTACTTCTTGGATGGCGTTGAGGGTGAGGGTTGTCAGCGGAATTTTAAACACTCGATAATGGGAAAGTTTCGGGTCTTCGAGAGGGTTGGTGCTGTAGCCGGCTTTGCGAAGATTGACTTCGGTGAAACTATCGGTGTTGAGGATGAGAAGTCCACCCTCTTGCAGCTCGGGCAGATGCACCTTTAGCGCCGCAGGGTTCATGGCCACAAGCACGTCTGGAGCGTCCCCGGGGGTGCGAATATCTTTGCTACTAAAATGAAGCTGAAAAGCGCTCACCCCTGGCAAAGAACCGGCCGGGGCACGGATTTCTGCCGGGTAGTCAGGAAGCGTGTTGATATCATTCCCTAAAATCGCGGCTGTATTGGTAAACTGGGTGCCCGTCAACTGCATTCCATCGCCTGAATCGCCTGCAAATCGAATGGTCACCGCATCCAATTCCACCACCTTCGGGGTGGGATGTTGTAGAGTGGGGTCATTCATGGGAAAAGACTTCCTTGCTGTAGGTTAGAATTTCAAAGAAAACATCTAAGAAAAGATACCTTTCAACATAGCATCCAAAAGAAAAATTGTCAAGGCAACTTCCACGAATTTTCTCGCCACAGGGAGAACTCTTTTTCGCTGTAGGGGGAACCCTTTTTGAAAAAAGTGTTCCCCCTACTACCCCCTCCCAAAAACTTCTCAGATTTAGGGGAAAAACTTTGGCTCCTGAAAACCTTTTTGAAAAAAGTTTTTCAGACTTCCCCAAAACTTTTCTTCTCGGAACCTTTTTCAAAAAAAAAAGGTTCCCTACCTCCAAAAACTTTTGCCCTGAGACCTTTTTTAGGAAAAAGTGTTTCCCTGCAAATGTTTCCCTGCAAACCCGTCCCAAAAAAATTTTGAACTTTAGAAAAAAAATCTTCTGAGAAGTTCAGGAAAATGGGGCTTAGGAGAAAGCCCGCCAGAGGCAGTTTCCCTTAAAGGTTGGTAGGGGGAGGTTAGACCATTTTTTCGGGTTTGACGATATTGTCAAATTCTTCTTCGGAGAGGAGTCCGAGTTGTGTAGCGGCTTGTTTGAGGCTGATATTTTCTGCGAAGGCTTTTTTAGCGATTTGTGCGGCTTTTTCATAGCCGATGTAGGGGTTGAGGGCGGTGACGAGCATGAGGGAGTTTTGGAGGTAGTGTTGTATTTTTTCTGGGTTTGGTTGGATACCTTCGACGCATCGGCTGCGGAAGCTATGCATAGCGTCGGTGAGGAGTTGGCAGGATTGGAGGAAGTTGTAGATGATGAGAGGTTTAAAGACGTTGAGTTCGAAGTTTCCTTGGCTGGCGGCGAAGCCGATGGTAGCATCGTTCCCCATGACTTGGCAGGCGACCATGGTGAGGGCTTCGGCTTGGGTGGGGTTAACTTTTCCGGGCATGATGGAGCTACCGGGTTCGTTGGCGGGGATTTGGATTTCGCCGATGCCGCAGCGTGGCCCGGAGGCGAGCCATCGGATATCGTTAGCGATTTTCATGAGGTTTGCGCTTAGGGCTTTGAGTGCGCCGCTGGCGAAGGTAAGGCTATCGTGGCTGGTGAGGCCGTAGAAGTAGTTTTGGAGGCTGAGGAAGGGTTTTTGGGTAAGTTTTTGTAGGATTTCGCAAACTTTTGGTCCAAATCCTTTTGGGGCATTTAGCCCGGTACCTACGGCGGTACCGCCGATGGTGAGGTAGTGTAGTTCTTTTAGGGTATGTTGGATTTGTTGTTGATTGTTTTTGAGCATGGCGACGTAGCCGCTAAATTCTTGTCCTAGTCGTAGGGGTGTAGCGTCTTGGAGGTGGGTACGTCCGATTTTGATGATGGGGTAGAATTGTTGTTGTTTTTTTTCTAGGGCGTTGGCAAGTTTTTGGAGGGAGGGGAGTAGTTCGTCTTCTAGGGCGAAGACGGCGGCGATATGCATGGCGGTGGGAAAGGTATCGTTGCTGCTTTGGGACATATTGACGTGGTCATTGGGGTGGATAAGTTTTTCTTTGGTAAAATCTTTGCCGAGGATTTGGGTGGCGCGGTTGGCGATCACTTCGTTGACGTTCATATTGGTTTGTGTTCCGCTGCCGGTTTGCCAGACGGAGAGGGGGAAATGTTCATTCCATTGGTTATTTAGGATTTCATCGCAGGCTTGGGAGATAGCGTTGGCGTAGTTGGTAGGGAGTTTTTGGAAGGATTCATTGGCAAGAGCGCAGGCTTTTTTTAGGTAGGCGAAGGCGTGTATCACTTTGATAGGTATAGTTTCCCAGCCGATGGGAAAATTTTGGAGGCTTCGTTGGGTTTGGGCGCCCCAGAGTTTTTGGGCGGGGACTTGGATTTCGCCCATGGTATCGTGTTCGGTGCGGTATTTCATGGTATTTTTCCTTTGGTTTATGGTGGAGGTAAAGGGGATATTTTGGCTCGAGGTGTTGGGGGATTGGTGTGAGTTTATTATTTATTTTTTGGACATAAAAAGAAGGGGAAGGTAATTGGGGGAAATAAAATAGGGTAGAGGATTCTACCCTATTTTGTAGAAGTACGCCCGGGAGGACTCGAACCTCCAACCTTCGGATTCGAAGTCCGCGACTCTATCCAATTGAGCTACGGGCGCGCATTTTGTATAGAAAAAAATTGAAATCTTTTTCGGAATGTGTTAATATATTATAAAAAAATTTTTACTTCTGTCAAGAGAGTTTTTGATCTTTTGGATTTTATTCTGATGTGTGGGAATTGAGGATGATATGGTATCGAAAAGGGACTATTATCTCTATCAGGTGTTGTTGCAGAAGAGGATTTTAACTCAGGTGACTTTGGAGAAAGTCTGGGGGATATATGTTCAGAATTTGCGTTCGGGGAGGCGCGCTACGTTGGGGGGGGTTTTGGTGTATGGGGGGTATTTGGAGGAGCGGGTAGTTCGCCAGTGTTATGCGATGGTGGATGCGATTCTTGCGCGATCGGTGGGAGGGGGATGTCGTTCTTCGTCGTATTCTGGGGTGGTGGAGAATTCTGCTACATCTGCAAGGGGAGGGGGAGAAGGGTGTGCTTCGCCCGTGCCTGTTTCTGGGGAGGAGTCCACGCATAATTTAGAGGTTAGGGGGGAGGCTTCCACGCATTGTTTGCGGAGGGAGTCTCAGGTTGGTGGAGAGTCTTCTTCATTTTCGATCTCGGAGGGGAGTATTGGGAAGTCATCTTTTTCTTGTGTGGAGGATTTAGGTTCTGTTTCTGACACGATTCAGGAGGCTCCATCGGTTGATTCTCAAAAGAAGTTAGGGGAGTATCTGATTGTTCGGGAGTTAGGCCGTGGTGGGATGGGGGTGGTGTATGAGGGTTATCAGCCTGCTTTGCAGCGAAAGGTTGCCATCAAGGTACTTTCTCAGTCCTTGGTGCATAACAAGGAGGCGGTGGAGCGTTTTTGGCGGGAGGCCAAGGCGGTGGCTCAGCTTAGTCATCCCAACATTGTCTCCATTTATAGTTTGCATACGGAGGGGGATTTACATTATTTTGCGATGGAATACATTGAGGGGAGGCCGCTGAGTGAGATTTTGCAGGAGAAGTGGCTTTCGCCCAAGGTGGCGGTGAATTATATCTTGCAGGCTTGTCGGGCATTGGAGTACGCCCATAGCCGGGGGATTGTGCACAGGGACATAAAGCCGTCGAATATGATGGTGACGAAGGAGGATCAGTTGCTTCTTACGGATTTTGGTTTGGTTCGGTTGCAGAATGAGACTCAGCAGCGTTTAACGGTTTCTGGGGCGATTTTGGGTACACCGTCGTACATGTCTCCGGAGCAGGTGCTGGGGGAGTTGGATCGGATCGATCATCGCACGGACATTTATTCGTTGGGGGTGAGTTTATATGAGCTTTTGACGCAGCGCCTTCCTTTCCAAGGTGATTCGGCGCAGAGCATTATGCTTCAGATTCTCGAGCGTTATCCCAAGTCGCCCAAGCGTTTGAATTCGAGGCTTTCGAGGGACTTAGAGACTATTATTTTAAGGGCGATGGACAAGGATCCTAGCCGGCGTTATCAGAGTGCGAAGGAGATGGCGGAGGATTTGGAGCGTTATCAACAGAATCTTCCCATAGTGGCGAAGATATCGCCTTGGGAGAAGGCAAAGCGATTTTTGGCGACCAACAAAAAGGTGGTTTCTCGGGTGGCGGTGTTGTTATTTTTGGGGATGATTTTGGTGGGTTTGTGGTTGCAGAAGCGTTCGAAGGAGCGGATTGCGCGTTTGGAGAGGGTGCATCGGCAGTCGAGGGAGAAGATTGAGAGATTGAAGATAGTGCGATGGATTGCTAAGGTAGAGAAGTCCCTTAATGAGGTTTTGGCGGATTCAGAGCTGGACAACAACTCGAGGGTGGAGCGGTTATTGGAGATTGTTTCTCAGGTTCAGGGGCAGCCTGAGCTTACGCAGAAGAAGCGTTTAGATTTTTTGAGGGTTCTTTATTTGAATTTGGGGGATTTTTACAAAAAGTTAGCGGAGGAATCTCGGGGGGGTAGGGGAGAAGAATTTTGGAGGAAGAGTTTTCATTTTTACCAGAAGTATCTTGGAGTGGCAGTTTCGCCTGGGGCTTTTTTTTATTACAAGATGGCTTTTGTGCAGAGGAAACTGGGGAAGGGGGGTTTTGTGGAGTATCTTCAGAAGGCTTTGAAGAGGAATCCTAGTTTTCCGCCGGCGTTGATGGATTTAGGGAACTATTATTATTCTGAGGGGAGATATGACTTAGCGCAGGGTTTATTTAAGAGGTTTGTTCAGTTAAAGTCCCCCAAGGTTTTTCGGCAAAAGTGGTTAGCGCATTATCGGCTTTTTGAGATTGCAATGCGCGGGGGGAGGTACGGGGATGCGTTTTCGCATTTAGAGGTTTTGGAGAAGAAGTATCCAAAGGTCTTCCGCCAGCATCCGAGGACATATTCGTATAAGCTAGGGTTTGTTTTGTATCGGGGGGGGGTATTGCGGGATTTTAGGAATTTTGAGTTGTTTTTTTTGCCTGAGAAAGTGGGTTTCGTTCAGGGGGTTTTGGGCGAGCTCAATGCTTATCTTCGAAAGAATCCGAAGAATCCGTTGGCTTCTCTTTTGCGTGGTTTGATTTATCGGACGTATCCGGTGGTTTCTTCGGAGGATTTGCCTTTTCGGATGCGTTGGAGGTCATTGGAGGAATTTTATCGGGCGATGGTGTATTTTCGTGAAATTTCGCTTAAGTTGGTGGCGTATCATTATTTATTGGATACGGAGATTCGGTTGCGGCGGTTTCTGTTTGATTTTGTTTTAGAGATGGAGAAGGTGGGTTGGGATTACTGGACAGCGGGGATTGAGGATGGAGAAGGGATATTTTCTCTTTCTGGAGGGATTGTTTTTCCGAGGTATAAGCATTTTGTTCAGATTTGGTCTGATATCTTTGGACGGGCGGGTGCTTTGAAGAGGTTTAAACGGCTTTATAGAGATGAGCAGCAGGAGCAGATAGAGCGTTTTTTGAGAGATGTTAGGATTTTGCGCCTTCCTGGGGAACCTATGGAGGCGATGTTGAGAGGTAGGCCTTCTTTTTATCGGGGTGAGTATCTTCTTTTTCGGGGGAGATATTCGCAGGCGTGGAAGGTGTATTCTTCGTTGGGGTGGGAGTCTTTGTCATTGCCATTTGCTTACGCGAGTCAGGTCATCGAGGTGGTTAGGCATCTTTCTTCTGAGGAGAAAAAGGGAGTAGCGGTTGTTTTACGTCGGCTCATTCGGCATTATAAGCCTGTTTTTCCTTTGCTTTATCAGATGGCTCATTTGATAGGAAGTGCGGGGCAGAGGTTGAGGCTTTATCTAAAAGCTTTTGATCGGGAGGATTTGGAGGAGAGCAAAATCGTTTGTTTTCAAAATGCTCTTCGTTATTTTAAAAAGGGATTGAGCTATTTTCGGCGTGCGAAAATTCGCACGACGTATCGCAATATTGGGGAGAACGATTACAAGAAATTTGTGCTTTATTTGCTGCAAGCGTTGGATTATTTTCAGCAGGTGAGCTTTGAGGTACCTTCCTATTCATTGGCTTATTTTTACCAGGCTCTTTGTCATTTATATTTGGGAAGATTTCGCTGTGCGGAGCGCAATTTAGAGAGGGTATTGGAGATACATCCCAATTTTATTGGAGCGTATATTTTGCGGGCGATTTTGGAGTTTTACTTTTCTCCGGGTTCCCCAAAAGCGGAGGATCGTCTCTCCAAGAGTATGGTTTATCTTCAAAAGGGTTGGAAAATTTTGGAAGGAATTCTGCGGCGTGTGAAGATTTCAGAGCTTCTTTCTGCCAAGATTTGGAAGAAGCAGGCGTTTACTTTGGCGTTTTTTCAGATATTATTTGCTTTAAAGAGTAAGGATAGTGTTTTGCAGGCCCGGAGTCGGGTGCTTTTGAAAACACTACGGCGTTTTTTCCCAGAGGAGAAAGGAGCTCACGATCGGCTTTATCGGTTGTCTACAGGGAAGAGGGTTCGATTTCCGCAGGTATTTCTCAGTGGTTTGAACTCGTGGATGTTTTACCTTGCGGCCATACACCGGAGGAAGGTGGCGGATATGGGAAAGGCTTTGCGTTTTTTTGAGCTTTCTTTGGACATAGATCCGTACTATGAGCCGAATTATTTTTCCAGATCAGAGATTTACATTAAGAGGAACCGGTTTGGCTTGGCGTTTTTGGAATATGGTCGGGGTTTGGAGATTGATCCACGTTATGTGTACAAGATTTACGACAATCTTGATTTAAAGGATCGCTATCCTCAAACGGTGATACAGTTTTTTATATCCACGCTTAAGGCGAAGGTGAAGGAGTTGATACGTACTCATCCGAGGAATTCTACGGGATATTTTTTGACAGCTTTTGTGGCTTATCTGGAGAAGAAGAACAAGAAGATGCGGGAGTATCTTCAGCGGGCGATGGAGATTAATCCGAGGACAACGGCTTTTGCTTATTGTTTGTTGGGGAGGATAGAATATGAGGGGGGGCGTTATAACAAGGCGATTGAGTATTTTAATGGCTCGCTTCGGGAGTTCCGCCGTCATTATTCAGAGTTGAACGAGGATTATGCTTTGGCGTATTTGTGGCGGGCGATGGCGGAGTTAAAGTTAAAACAGGTGGAGAGGGCGTTGCAGTCTATTTCTCAGGCGGTGTATTGGGGTTTTGACAAGAACGTGATTCGGGGGTTAAAGGAGTTTCGGGACTTGCGCCAGAATCCTCGTTTTCAGACGGTGTTGAAGTAGTGTGTTTTTAGGTTTTGAGGGGGTGGAGGATTTTTCCATCGACGATGACGGTGAGGGGGTGGAGTTTTGGGAGTTCTTGTGGAGGTAGGTGGAGGATATCTTCTTCGAAGAGGACGAGGTCGGCGCGGCAGCCGAGTTGGATTTTTCCTACGTCATGTTCTCCGAAGGAGGTAGCGGCTTGGGAGGTGTAGGCGATGAGGGCTTGGCGCGGGGTAAGGTTTTCTTGTCCTTCTAGGAAGTTATCCCGTTCTATGGCGGCCTGTAGTCCGCGGAGGGGGTGGGGGGATTCGATGGGGGCATCGGAGCCGAATGCGAGGTGTGCGCCGGTATTAAGGAGGGAGGCGAAGGGGTAGGCGTATTTTTGGCGTTTGGAGAGGAGTTTTTGGATAGTGGGTGCATCGTTGATGAGGTGGCAGGGTTGCATGGAGGCGATGAGGTTGAGTTGTGCGATGTGGGGGAGGAGTTTGGGGGGGAGGTGTTGGCAGTGTTCTAGGCGGTGTTGGAGGGTGGGGGTGGGGTGCAGGGAGAGTGCTTTTTGGAAGGCTTGGATGGTATTTTGGACGGCGCCGTCTCCGATGCAGTGGACGAGGACTTGGATATGGGATTTTGCGGCTTGGGTGATGGTAGGGAGGAGTTCGTTGAGTTGGAGGATTTCCATACCTTGTTGGTTGGAGTTATCGTAGGGTTCTAGCATATAGGCGCTTTGGCTGCCGAGGGTTCCATCGGCGAAGAGTTTGATGCCGCAGAAGCGGATTTGTTCGTTTCCGAAGGGGGATTGCATGCCGCAGTTTTGGAGGGAGTTTAGGCAGGAGGCGGGGAGGCTAAAGCGCACCCGGGCGTGGAGTTTATTTTTGTTCTGGAGTTGTTGCAGGAGGGAGAAGGTATGGCCATCTTCGATAGTATGTACTCCGGTGATGCCTAGGGAGTGGAGGTGTTCTAGGGTGGAGTTGAGTTCACTTGGGGAGAGGGAGGTTTGTGGGGGGAGGAGCTGGATGGCGTTTTCGAGAAGGATTCCGGTGGGTTGGTTTTTGTGGTTGCGCAGGATTTTCCCGCCTGGGGGATCGGGGGTTTGGGAGGTGATATGGAGGGTTTGTAGGGCGAGGGTATTGAGCCAGAGGCAGTGGGCGTCTCGGGAGGCGATGGCGACGGGGTGGTGGGGGGCGACTTGATCCAGTTCTTGGGCGGTGGGGAAGTTTGGGTCAGGCCAGTGATTTTTATTCCATCCGCGTCCAAAGATCCATTGATTGGGGGGGAGTTTTTTGGTTTTTTGTTGGACGAGGGAGAGGATTTTGGCTTTGCTGCTTTGGGGTGGGATGTGGACTTCTTTGAGGGAGCGGGCGTAGGCGGCGAGGTGGAGGTGGCAGTCGATGAATCCGGGGATAAGGCATCCTTTGGGTGCTTGGAGTGGTTGGGTATGTTTTCGGATTTTGGAGGGTGGTTTGGAGTGGTAGATGGCAGAGATTTTTCCTTTTTGTATAAGGAGGGAGGTGGAGGGGGGGAGGGTGAATTCGGGGGTATGTATGGTGGTATTTTGGATGAGGAGGTTGGGTTGTTGCGAGGTGGAGTTAGGGGAGTTCATCTTGCCAGTGGCGGATGGTATTGAGGGCTTGGGAGCCTTTTTGGATAAGTTTTTTTTGAGGGTTATAGAGGAGGATGTAGGGGATGGTGGTGATATTATACTTTTTGACCACAGGGGATTTCCAATTTTTGATATTGATTTTATAGAGGATGAGGTTTTGGCTTTTTTGCACTTGTGCTTCTACCTGAGGCACGACTTTTCGGCAGATGTTTCACCAGTCGGCGTAAAACTCGAAGGCGGTGTATTTGCCGGGGATAAGGTGCTGAGAGATATCCACGGCTTCACCACTTCGGGTGAGGATTTGGATTTTGGGGGTGGATTTTTTAGGTTTTGGGGGTGGACTTTGGCAGCTGAGGAGGAAGATGAGGGGAAAGATGGATAGAAGTGAGTAGAGATATTTCATGTTTTTTTACCCTAAAAATTTACGGATACTGGATTTAATCGGCGCGGTTATGTTATTGATTTTCGATGCATTTTATTGCTGTTATGGAGCGAGTTTTTTAGAAATTTGTTTAGTGGTTAGGAAAGTTTAGGATTTTGGATTTGCGATTTGGTTGAATTTTTTTTGAGAAGGATATATAATTCTCATTCAACAGTATTTACGAAAATCTTGGGTAAATGTTGAGCAAAAAAGGGAAGAAAAATGGATAAGGAAGATCGGTTTTTTTCTAAGAAAGATTTTTCCTCTGAGAGCGAGGATTTGTCGAGTATGGAGACAGAGACTTTAAATCCTCAGGAGATACAGAGGGTGATTTCGGAATATGAGCAATCTGTTTCTCAAAGGGAGCCTCAAGGAAAGGGAGCGGATGAGGGAGGAAGTTCTGAGGGGAGGGGAGGGGGCGATGTTTCTAGGGAGGGGGTAGGGAAGGTTCGAGAGCGAGGTAAGGAGCCGGAGTTGCTTTTGCGTTTGGTGTGGGAGTTATATCGGGCGGATCCGGGGAGGTTGATGAACGTATTGAAATCGTTTTTTATGCAGCCGTTTGAGGAGGGGGATGAGGTGGATATTCAGCGGAAGAAGTTGGTGATGTTTTTGTGTGCTTCGCGGGAGAAGAATATTTTGATGTTTTTGGATTTTATGCGTTTGGATGATAGGTTTCAGTTGAGTGATAGGTTAAAGGAGGAGATTTATCGTAGGATGAAGAGTGAGGGGTTGTTGGTATAGGGGGGAGGGGTAGAGTTTTGGATGTGTTTTTTTTTTATTTTTTTTTGAGGGAATAGATATTCCCATATGGTGGATTTTTTTCAGAGGTTTCAAGATTTTAAGCGGGTTCGGGAGATTGTACGGACGTTATCGAAGTATGGGTTTGATTCTATTTTAAACTCTTCATCGGCAAATATTGGTCAGAGTTGGCAGGAGTGGTTGTCTTTGGAGGGGGAGAGGGGGCGAGAGTTTGGGGTGCGTTTGAGGAAGCTTTTCGAAGAGCTTGGTCCGATGTATTTGAAATTGGGGCAGATTTTGAGCACTCGTTTGGATATGTTTGGGGAGGAAGTGATATTTGAGCTAAGTAAGTTGCAGGATAGCACGTTATATGTGGATTATTCGGAGATTGAGTTATGTATGCGGCGGGAGTATGGGCGGGGGTATGGGGAGATTTTTGCGGAGTTGGATCCGGAGCCGTTGGCGGCGGCGTCTATAGCGCAGGTGCATTTGGCCACATTGAGAGATGGTCAGAAGGCGGTGGTTAAGATAAAGCGTCCGGGGATTGAGAAGGTGATTCAGCGAGATTTAGAGATTTTGGCCAATTTTATTCGGAAGTTATGTCGGAAGTTTCCCTCTTTTGAGGTGTACAATATTTGGGGTATTTTTGAAGAGTTTGCTAGGGCCCTTCGGCGGGAGTTGGATTTCAGGCGGGAGGCGAGAAATATTTTGCGTTTTTCTTTGAATTTTCCCGGTAGGAATGGACCTATTCGCATACCCGAAGTGTATATGGATTATTGTCGGGAGAATGTTTTGGTTTTGGAGAGGTTAGAGGGGGTGAAGATCACAGAGTTTAATGGGAGTTTGCGCCAGAGGCAGATTTTGGCGATGCGTGGGGCGAATGCGGTGTTTAAGCAGGTATTTTTGGATGGTTTATTTCACGCGGATCCTCACCCGGGGAATATTTTTATTTTGGACAATCTGCAGATTGCTTTTTTAGATTTTGGTATTATTGGGCGGTTGGACAGCAATATGCAATCTGATTTACGCAATTTAATTTTGGCGGTGGTTTCCCAGGACACGGAGCGTTTGGCGAGGATAATTTTAAAGGTTTGTCAGGGGAATTTAAAGAGTGGTCAGGAGAGGGTTTTTCGGAACGATTTGATTGATATTATAGATAGTTTTTATGGTTTGCCGCTCAAGTACATTCAATTTCATCAGGTGGTTTTTCAGTTATTTGCGCTGATGCGTCGTTATCGGTTGCAGGTGCCGTCGGAGTACACATTGGTGTTGAAGTCGTTGTTGACGATCGAGAGGATTGCGGAGACGTTATATCCGGATTTTCATTTGATCAATGCGTTGAAGGTATTTTTGGAGAAGCATTTTTTGAAGAGGGGGCGGAAGATAGAGTGGGGGATGATACAGAAGAACATGTTGGAGTTTGGTTATTGGTTTTCTTCACTTCCGCAGCAGTTGAGGAATTTAGCGGAGATGGCGGAGAGTGGTCAGATAAAGATTGATTTCCAGCAAAAGGATCTTGAGCTTTTACACAAGGAGTTGGAGAGTACGGGCAAGAGGATTACTTCGGGGTTAATTTTATGTTCTTTGATTATAGGTTCGGCTTTGATCATTACCAGTCCTCACAGGACGGCGTATAAGATTTTGGGTTATGATGCGTTGGGTACGATTGGATTTTTGATAGCTTCTGGTTTTGGGATATGGATTGTGATTTCTTGTTTAAAAAAGTAGGAAAATTTTTGCAAGAAAAGGGTTTAGGAGAACGTCATTGGAAATCAAGAGCTTAGAGTTTTTATTATTTCACGAATGTGAATAAGGGAAAAATAAGGGAAATAGTAAAAAAAATAGAAGCAAAATAATAATAATGGAGATAAAATTTTGCGTAGAAGACTTTGCAGGGAAAAAGAAAGCGCTATAATTTAATTATAGCGATAGGATTTATGGAGGGCTTGGGTGTTTGCGATGGAGAGTTCTGAAAATTATTTAAGAGAGTTTACTTCCCGATATACCAGTGTAAGCAGGAGTGAGTTTATGAAGAAGACGAGGATATGGATTTTTTTTATAGCGTTGGCTTTGATGTTTGTGGGTTGCAAGGGCAAGAAGGGGAATACGGGGCGGTTTGACAATCCCTTAGGTTTGCTTTTGCCGGGGAAGCCGTTTATCACAAAGGTAACGCCGAGTTCTGGTCCTACATTTGGTGGGATTACGGTGACAATAGAGGGGGCGGGTTTTCGCGCGGGCATGCGGGTGCTTTTTGATGGTTTGGATGCGAGCAATGTTCAGGTATTATCGTTTGCCAAGCTTCAGTGTGTGATTCCTGCGCACCCGGAGGGTCCTGTACCGGTGACGGTGATTTCGCCGGAGGGGGAGAGTTATACGTTAAACAATGCGTTTCTTTATGTTTTATTTGAGATCACTCCGAACATGGGAGGGGTGAATGGGGGTTATACGGTCACCATTCGCGGGGCGAATTTTTCGCCTGGGATGACGGTTTTCTTTGGAGCGAATGCGGGGACGAATGTGGCGGTACAGGGTGGGGATGAGTTGGAGGTGACGGTTCCTGCGTCCACCACAGGTTCGGGGGCGGTGGATGTGGAGTTAAATTATCCCAATGGGGAGAAGGTGTTGCTTGCGCAGGCGTTTACGTATTCTGACTGGCAATTTGAGACCCCGGACAATGGGACGGGGGATATACGTCGGATGCAGGGTTTTAATCGGGGGACGTATTACAACATTATGGCGGTGGGACGCGGTGGGATGATTTTGATCTACGATGGGCAGAATAAGTCTTGGAGTACGCTTTCGACGTTGAACAAGGTGGGTGGTGGGACTTTGGATGTGCCGCCGACAGTGAATTTTGAGGGGGTATGGGTCACTCCTACCACTTCGGGGAGCACCACGAAGTTTAATGCGTATGTGGTGGGGAGTGATGGTTATTTTTTGAGAGGGCAGGTGGATTATGGCAACAATTCCACGTGGTTATGGGAGAAGTTTGATTTGGGGGTGACCAATGATTTCACGGGAATTTGGGGTTTTTTGGTGGGGACAAATCACAATCTTTACATTTGTGGGTACAATGGGACGGCGTTATACATTGCGGGGGCGGATCCGGCGACCAAGGCGACGATAGGTCCTGGGGATGTATTTGACATTAAGCCGGGGGTGACCAATTCCTTTTACGATGTGTGGGGTTTTCAGGATGTTCGTGCTTCTGGGGCGACGGACAAGGATTCGAAGGCGGTATTTTTTGTGGGGAGCAGTGGTACGATCATTCGCTACAATGGCACCACGCCGATCAAGGAGAATACTTCTACGGCATTTGGGTATTATGCGGGTACGTTGCGGGCGATTCGGGGTTTTGAGAGCACCAATCCTACGGTGTATGTGGTGGGCTATTCCAGCTATACGCCCACCAATTCTTATCGCACCACGATCATAGAGGGGGTTTTTGATCCGGCCAATAACACGTATGGTTATACGCGGATGAATGTGGGGAGCAATTCGGATAGTCTTTATGGTCTTTGGCTTCCGGAGAATGGCAATGGGGAGCGAGCGTATGCCAGTGGTGGTGGGAGTGCCATTTACGAGTTGACCACCAACCAGGGGGCGAAGACTTGGGCTCCCATGCCTTCTGGGGATACCAGTTGGTGGTATTCGGCCATTTGGGGGTATGCGGACGCTAATAACAAGCCGTTGGAGGTTTTTGTTGGTGGGCGTCGTGGTCGGGTGATGCATCATTTGCCGGACCAGCCCAATACTTCCAATCCTCATATGTGGAGCAATGAGCAGACGGGTGTATTCAACGATGTTTATGGAAATGCGTGGAACAACATTTGGGCGGTGGGCGATCAGGGTAGTGTTTATTCTGCGACCAACGACCCGGCGGATCCCAACAAATTGAAGTGGACTCAGGAGACGGGGCCTGGTGCGAACTACAACCTCAAGGGGGTATGGGTTTCCAGTCCAAACGATGTTTGGGTGGTGGGGGAGGACACCACTCAGAACAATCAAGGGGTGATTCTCCACTATAATGGCAATGGAGTACAGTGGAGCACAGATCCTCAGCAGGATCCGAAGGTATTGGTTCTCAGTCAGGCGAATTCTGCCATGAACGCCATTTGGGGTTTTGGTCCGGAGGACATTTACGCGGTAGGCAATGGGGGGCGGATTTACCATTTTGATGGCAGTGGTTGGTCTCAGGTAGCTCAGGGCACCACGACCAACGATTTGCTTGGGATTTACGGCTATCGCAGCAGCTACTCCGAGCGCATCGTTGCGGTGGGCAAAGGGGGAACAGCGGTGGAGTTTACCGGCTACAGTTGGCGCACGGTGACCACGGGGACGCAGGAGGATCTTTTTGATGTGCATGGTTCCTCCAACTACAACATTTACATGGTGGGCAACAACGGTCAGGTGTTGCGCTACAATGGTTGGAGTGTCTACTCTCAGACTTTGCCGCAGGGTACCACTACGACCAACTACTATGCTGTGTGGGTCAACGACTACGATGATATTTACGCTGTAGGTTCGGGGGGTGTGATTGTCCACTATGGTGGCTACAGCGTTGGGTGGGAGAAGTACAACAGCCCGGCCACTGGGGATTTTGTGAGTGTGTTTGGGGCAGATGCCAACGAGATGTTTTTGGCGACGGCCAACCAGGTTTACCGGGGCCATTCCCACTGGGTGGTTCAGGTGGTGCGTACGTTGACCAAGCGGATTTACAATGCTTCGGTAGTGCACACCCCCATTGGGACGGGTGATATTTGGGTGGTGGCTAGCGATGGAAGTTCGGCGAGAAAGCGGAGTGGGAAGTGGCAAAGGTTTGATACAGGTGTTCAGAATTATCTTTACTATGCGATGGCACCGAATTTAGGGGGGGCAGATGTCTTTGCCTGTGGGGAGCGGGGAACGCTTCTTTACTGGGATGGCAACAGCTGGAGCAAGGACACAGGCAAGGATGGCACCTCGACGATCACTTCCTTTATTTGGTGGTTGTGGGGCACAGCGGTCAACGATATGTACGCCGTGGGTTCTTATCACTACCAGGGGGGGTATAAGCAGACCATTTTGCATCGGACCACGACGGGCAAGAATCAGGATTGGAATCAGGTAACCATCGACACAGCCAACACGCGTACGGGTGTAGGTTCTCCTGTGTATAGTCCTTATCAGAGTTTGTACTGGATTGAGGGAAAGTCTTCCAATGACGTTTGGGCGCTGGGAGGCACTTCTTTTCTTCATTGGAATGGTACCAATTGGAGGCCTGCGTCCACGGCGCAATTTACAGGGGGGGGGGTACCTAGCCGCTATCTGTATTTGGCGTGGATGGACAGAAACACAGGAAAGATTTTTGCGGTGGGTTCTGGGGGCCAGACCGCCATTTACGATGGAACAGCGGGCGGTACGGGTACTTGGCAGACCTACATTGGCACTACAGGCTCTACTCCGAGCGGGACGAGCAGCACTCTTTGGTGGGTGTATGGCAAGGACGCCAACAATGTTTGGGCGGTGGGTAGCAGTGGGACGATCATTTATTGGAATGGCAGTCAATGGACGTTGCAGACCACTCCGACCACCAGCACGCTTTACGGGGTGTGGTGCGATGGAGAGGAGTACGTGTACGCAGCTGGTTCCTACGGTACGTTGTTGAGTTATAAAATTTCTGACCCGGCGCGAGGTTGGAAGCAGGAGCCTGTGAGCACCAATCAAAGTTTTTACTTTGTCAATGGAGACAAGCAGAAAAACAAGCGGGTGATTGTCACCAGCGAATTTGGAACGGTTTTGACAAAGTAGAACGAGAAAATGGCACAGTGTAGAAATGAAAGGCTTCTAGGGCTGTTGTCTAGCTGTGATAAAAAAGATAGTGAGCGCTTTCCTACTCTCGATGGCAGGGAGAAACTGTCCGAGTTTAGACTGTGGAGCTGGCTTTGTCGTCGGGGCGCAGGAGAGTTTTCGGACAGCGGAAGCTCCAGGTAGAAAGCGAAAGCTTCTCTGTGAATAGAAACGCGGTTTATGGTATTGGTGTAAGATAGCGGCGAGGAGCTATCTTACACCAATTTCTTTTTCGTCTTTTGGAGGGTTAGAAATTGTGGGTAGGATGGGGAAAAAGTTTCTGGAGGTTTTAGCTGGTACTGCGATGAGAGGGTATTGGATTCGATTATTTTTTTTGTTTTGTTTGCTGTGGGCAGGTTCTGGCTGTCGAGTTTTGCGTTGCATTTTGGGGCTTCCGTCCAAAAAGAAGGCCCCCGGGAAGAAGGCGGAGAGGGCTAAAGAGAAGGCAACGTTGCGCTCATCTTCTTCTCTAAAGCGGACCAAAAAGGGCAATACCCTGCTTCATTTGGCTGTTATGCGGGGAGATGTAGAGAGGGTACGGGAGTGGATAAAGGCGAAAAAGAGCGTCAATTGTATCAATTATAGCGGTTTTACGCCGCTTCATTTTGCTGCAGCTTCGGGGAATGTTCGGATTCTTACGTTGTTGCTTGAAGCTTCTGCGGATGTAAATGCGACCGAAAACAAAGAGAGGACGCCGTTGCATTTTGCGGTGGCGAAGAGGAAGCGAAGGGCGGTGGAGCTTCTGTTGCGTTTTCGTGCAAATCCCAATGCGATGGACGAGAATCGGCTGACGCCTTTGCATTTGGCGGTGGAGGGAGGGGATGTGGAAATTGCCAAGTTGCTTTTGCAAAAGGGGGCGGATCCAAATGTGATTGCTTCCGATGGTTTTGTCTGTCTTCATTTTGCTGTTAAGCAGGGCAATCTTGCGCTAAGCCGCCTTTTGCTTGAGCACAAGGCGGATCCGAATTTAAAGGATTTTTTGCGCCGCACCCCTCTTCACATAGCGGCGCAGAGTGGAGATTTGGTGATGGTTCGGTTGCTGGTTCAATTTGGAGCCAACCCCAATTTGGTAGACAAAAATCGGAAGACGCCTTTACACCTTGCGGTGGAGCGGGGGGATTATGAAATGGTGAAATTTTTGCTTGAGAGAAAGTCATCGTTGGATATACGGGATAAGTTTGGGTTGACACCTCTTTTGCTTGCTCAAAAGAAAAATTACAAAAGTATCATAAAATTGCTTCAAGGGTATTCTTCAAAGTGAGGCAAGGTGGCTGATGTCTGTTTCTTCGAACAAGATACCTCTTTGTTTTGTTGTGGCTTTGGAGTGCGAGGCTGCGCCGTTTAAGAGGTATTATCAGCTCAAGCTGCTTCAGTCCGGCTTACCTTTCTCGATTTACTGGGATACCAAAGACTTGATTTATCTTGTGGTGAGTGGGGTGGGGAAGGCTTTCGCTGCGGCGGCGGTGGCATACCTTTACACCAAGCTAGGTGAGCGGAAGAATATGGTTTGGTTGAATGTAGGTGTGGCAGGGCATAGGGAGAGGGAGCTCGGGGAGCTTTGCTTAGCCCATAAAATATTGGATTTGGGATCGGATTTATGCTTTTATCCGCCTTTGGTTTTTGAGACTCATCTTGTTTCTGAATGTGTAGCGACTTCCGATGTAGGGGTAAGGGATTATCCGGAGAACTTTGTTTATGAGATGGAGGCGGCTGGATTTTATCAGATGGCTTTGAAGTGCAGTAGTGCGGAACTAGTTCAGGTGATTAAGATTATTTCTGACAATCAGCATCAAGGTTTGGATCAGCTTAAGGCTTCGAAGGTAGAGGAACTTATTGGTCAGAATATGGTGGAGCTTGATGGATTTGCCAAGAAGATTTGCTCTCTTTCCTCTCTGCTTCCTCGGAGATCATCCCTATCCCTTTTGGAAAAAGTGGAGGCTAGGTTTCATTTTACCTTTACTCAGCGGCAGCAGTTGAAGTTTTATTTGGAAAAAATACTTTTTTGGGAAAGAGAGGAGGAGTTGCTTTTTCTTTTTGATCTTCCTTCGGGGAGGAAGGTTTTAGAGGCTCTTAAGAAGAAGCTTTCTGAGTATGTTTATGAGCCTTAAATGGCTTGACGAGTAAAAGAGAGAATCGAGCTTTGGGATATATTTGTTGAGTATTTTACTGGTTGCGGAGTTTTAGTTTTTTAATGCTTTTGGTCTAGGGTTTCGAAGATAAGAAGAGGGAGGAAGAGGGATGCAAATTCGAAGGATTTACATTGAAGAGGACATTGCGTCTCATCCTAGGGTAGAGGGGATTTTGCGCAAGTTTCCCTCTGCGGTTCGGATTTACATACGGCGTTATGGCGAGGTGTTCAACCCTACGGCTCAAAATTTTCGCTTACAGAAGAGGAATCCTTCGTTGATTTTGGCCAAAAAGCATAAGAATTTTGTTCTTCCTTCTCCCCCGGGTTATGGGATAGGGGGGAAGAGGAATTTTTATTTTTCTCACATGCTCAATTGTCCGTACGATTGTCGTTATTGTTTTTTGCAGGGGATGTATTCGTCGGCTCATTATGTGATTTTCGTCAACTACGAGGATTTTCAGAATAGCATTGCTAGGATTTCGCATTCGGATTCTTATTTTTTTTCGGGGTATGACTGTGATTCTCTAGCGTTTGAGTCGGTCAGTGGATTTTTGGATTCGTTTCTTCCTTTTTTCCGGGATATTCCCCAGAAGTACTTAGAGCTCAGGACCAAGAGTGTGGCCATTCGTCCTCTTTTGAGCACTTCGCCTATAGAGAACTGTGTGGTGGCATTTAGTTTATCTCCGGAGAATATTGTTCGGAGTTTAGAACATAGGACTCCGTCTTTGAAGCGTCGCTTAGAGGCGGCGAGGGTTTTGTGGGAGAGGGGTTGGAAAATTGGTTTGAGGTTTGATCCTCTGATTTTTCATCGGAACTTTGAGCAGAATTATCAAGGTCTATTTGAGGAGGTGAAGCGGGCTTTACCTTCGGTACATTCCATTAGTTTTGGGCCGCTTCGTTTTCCCAAGGGGATGTATGATAGGATTTTCCGTTTGTATCCAGAGGAGCCCTTTTTGGTTGGCCCGTTTACTTATACTTCCAAGGTGGTGAGCTATTCAGATGAGCTTGTGGATCGTTTACTTGGATTTTGTCGGCGGAAGCTTCAAGATTTTTATCCGGAGGAGATATTTTTCACTTGTTTTTAGGTTTGATTTTATTGTGGTTGGGGGTTGATTTTTGCTATGTTAGGGTGAGTAGCTGGTGGGGATTTTAAAAAACCTTTTTCTCCGTTGACTTGTATTTTTTCAGAAACCTTATAAGATAGGGGTAAGTAGTGTTGTTTGACGTTCGCTGTATGCGAGTGGAACAGGTGTTGTGTTGATTTAGGAGAGTTTGACGTATGGCTGAGTTTTACACAGACCGGCGGGATGTAGAGTTTACGCTTTTTGAGCAGAATGATGTGGAGAAGTTGCGAAGTTTGCCGGCTTTTTCCGAGATCACGCTAGAGGATATGAAGATGATTTTGGAGCAGGCGGAGGAGCTTGCGAAGAATGTGATTTATCCTTTAGACGAGGTAGCGGATACGGTGGGGGCGCAGTATAGGGAGGGGAAGGTGGTGATGCCGGAGGAGTTTCATGGAGCTTACAAGACTTTGAGGGAGGGGGGGTGGTTGTCCATGGCGCATTCGCCGGAGTGGG
>RFKQ01000088.1 GCA_003694635.1 Planctomycetota bacterium | reverse complement strand
TCTATAAACTCATAGAGTGAGTGTACTTCTATATTTGCATCATACTCAGCAAGGTATTTGTAATCTGGATAAGGTTCAAATAAAAATCTATAAGGAAACGGTTCTAAAGGGTTATCCCAAATTTTACATTTATCATCATAATAAGCAGATTTTCTTACTTTATATGCTCCATGAATTGTTTGTTTTCCTCTTATATGAAAAAACACAGTGTCGCCTTCTCGCATGGAAATTAAATCTCTTATGATAGACAACTGTTGTACATCGCCTAATTTTCGAGAAGTTCCCTCTTTATAAAGTCTATTTCCATAAACTCCCAATTCTCTTGTTCTCCTCCAATCTTCTTCTGAAAGAGTACAAATAAAAGCCCCTTTCATTTTATCTCCTTTGATTGAGTTCGAACTGATTTCGTATCATCAAATAATGTACTTTGTAAAATTTTTCCGTCCTGGATAACTCTTTGCTTTGCTATTTCACAGTAATTTCTATCAATTTCAACTCCAATGCCCTTTCTATTTAAGAAAGCACAGGCAATTAAAGTGCTTCCACTTCCTAAGAAAGGATCTAAAACAGTATCTCCAACAAAAGTAAATAATTTTATACACCGTTTCGGCAGTTCCGTAGGAAAAGGAGCAGGATGTTTCACCCGCTTTTTGCTTTCTCCAGAAAAAGTCCATAGCCCATTGGTCCACTCAATAAATTCATCTTTGGTAATATCCGACTTTTTCCCCTTGCTGAGTTTTTTCCACCTTTTTTTATGCATAATTACTATCATCTCTACAGGCGCTATTACATAAGGAGCAGAAGCAGATAGCCATGATCCCCATGCTGTCCTTCGTGAAATGTTTCCTTCATTCCACACTACCGTTGAGTGATATTTCCATCCTATTTCTTTGGCAATTGTAACGATATCTGCATATACACTTTGCTGTCCGCCTTTGTTCTTATCTAAAGGAATATTTAAACATAACCGTCCATCTTCCTTTGAAAGCTTATAGGCTTTTTCTAACCAAAATTCTGTAAACTCTAAATATTTTTTATACGGAATTTTGTCGTCAAATGAGTTATAATGAATATCTAAATTATAAGGTGGTGAAGTTACTATAAGATCAACGGAACTTTCCTCTATATGACTCGTTGCAAGAAAATCATCGTTGTAAATGATGATGTTTTTTGTCCTATAATAAACTTTATCTTCTTCTATTTCCATTTCTTTAGGTTCCTCGCTATCTTTTCTGATTTTCATGTTTTGTCTCTTCTATTTTTACGGCGAGGCTTTTGTCCCTTAGCATTTTATAAAAACAAGATTGCCTATCTTTTTTTGTTTGGAGCAGATGGCTGAAATATTTTAAAAAAAGTTCCGAAACCCTCAAAAACTTCTTTCACTTCCCCTTTCTATCCGCCACAGCCTCCGCATCCGCCACAGCCTCCGCATCCGCCACAACCTCCCCCTCCACAGCCGCCACACCCCCCCCCTTCACTGCCACCACTACTGAAGAAATCCATATTCCCCGGATCTACTTGACTGCCTCCAGAAAAAAGCGAGCGGGGAAGTGCGCTCTCAAACTCTGAGAGTGCCAAAGCCGAAAGTGCCGAACCTCCAAATAACACCCATCCCATCTGCGCCAAACGCGGCTCCTCCCGCGCCTTCTCCTCATCCAATGCCTGAGTTAACCACTGATTCTTCTCCCGCATTTCCTCCAAAAAGCGATTCCCCAACCCACTCCTCCATCGCTTAGCAGGGAAGAACAAAATACCAAAACTCAAAAATACTCCAAGTACAATCAGAAAAAACAAAAAACCCACAGGCTTTCTGCCTTGAAGGCCCAAAATCAACTTCCAAACACCCAATCCTAAGATCGCCAAAAAACAAACCCAGGCAACCAGAGAGTTGATCTGACGCTCTTTAGAAGTGAATAATAACCTCTTTGCCTCTAAACGAGCTATGATTTTTCTTACGTGCTCCCCAATTTTGGAAATCATCGCCTTCGATTTTAAAAGCTTTGTATCTTCTAAAGCCTCCCAAACCACTTGCTCCAGCTCATTTAACTCCTCTCTCCGAGGATGACAATCCTCGCTTTTTTTCCACCCTGTGCGACTCTTATCCTCCCGTTGAATCCAGCCCTTTAAATAAAACTTAAGCAAAATCGCCTGCCTAAGAGCAACTTCTCCTCCACACAAAAACGCCAACTCCATCTCATTCACACTATCCACCCGAGGTAAAGGATATTTTCTAGTCTTATCCAGTGAGATCCATGACCACCCCACCAAAAGCACCACCACAACATAAACCCCATAAATGATCAAAAACATCTCGCCCGGAATGGATTGAAGAGCCTGATTTAGCTTCCAAAATATCGCAAAAATCGCCTCAAGCATCTCTCTAACCTCCAAGCTAGCAAACCGAACCCTCGCACCCTAGCCAAAAACTTTTTGCCTAGATAGTAAATCCTCGCCAACCTACTCCTCTTTTCTCACCCCTACAAATCTATCTTCGCTCGGCTCACGCAAAAGTAAAACGTGTCCGGATGGTAAAAAATAAAAAAGAAATTCATCCCAATCTCCACGGTGCACTGATCCTTTAACAAAATCTCCTTGTGGGGCTGAATCCCCAACGAATCCACATACGTCCCATTGGTAGAACCGTGGTCCATAATGTAAAAACACGGCTCCACCATCGGCAAATTCTCCTTCCAAATCAAACTGGCATGGTAGGTGGAAACCTCCGGATCGTCCAAAAAAAGATCATTGCTAGGATCCCTCCCAATTTTTAAAATTTTTTTGCCCCGATTTTCCTCCTTCTGCGCCAACGGGAAAACCACCGCATTCTCCATATCCACCTTTTGAAATGTGGTAGGCAAAGCATTGGCCAAATCGGATAAGGAAAACTCCATTGTCTTTAAATTATCTTTCAGGGAGGCATTCTTTTTCTCCTCCCCCAATTTCGGAGCAATCTTATGCTTTTCCCCCGGTATGACCAAAAACGGCAAAGGAAAACGATGTAGAAATTCCTCCTCCGATAAACTCCGATAACGCGCCATAAAATCCTTCAGCGGATACTCTAAACCCTGTTCCATCCAAACAGCTCTCCTTTCCAATGCTACCAAATCAAACAAAACCCACGCTTCTCACGCAGGTGGAACTCCAAGCTATGCTCCAAATTTTTTTAGCTTGCCTGCATTCGCCAACAGCAACGGCATCACCTCACACGCCCGCAAACGACCTAAATCCCCCATGGCACACTGGCGCTCTGTAAACGACGCCACCCGGTGGTGGCGACAGTGCTTAGAATGCAGTAAAAACGGCACCGGATGCCAAGAATGCGCCCGGTACAACGCTGGAGTGGAATGGTCCCCCGTGATCGCGAATACCTCCGGCCCCCGCTCCAAAATCTGAGGTAAAATCCCACTCACCCTCTCAATCCAACGCACCTTCTCCGCAAAATTGCCATCCTCCCCAAAACTATCCGTCTTCTTCACATGCCAATAAAAAAAATCATAATCCTCAAAATTCTTTCCAAAAACCTCCAGCTGCGAACTCAAATCCTCTCCAACCTCCAAAACCTCCATCCCCAACAAACGCGCAATCCCCCGATACATCGGATACACCGCGATCGCTGCCGCCTTTAACAAAAAACGCTCCTCAAAACTAGGAAAGGGCAAAAACTTCCCAAAACCACGCAACAAAACCCCATTGGCCGTCTCCAAATCAGCTAAGCGCTCCCGAGCCTGCTGAATAAAACCATTGGCCACCCGGGCCAACCTCTCCGCACCCTCCCCCAACGGCTCCACCAAACGAGGGACCACCCCCACCTCCTGAGGATCCGAATCCGAAACCTCACCC
>RFKQ01000087.1 GCA_003694635.1 Planctomycetota bacterium | reverse complement strand
CCCCTACCCCGCCTCTCCAACTCCCCCTCCGCCGACCAACCACGCTGGATCTCTCCCCTCCAACTTTCAAAGCATCTCCCCCCTCACCGAACAGGACATTGAAGAAATTTTGCAGAAAGCCAAAATTTCCAAATCCAGCGGATACTAAAAAAAACCCCTTGCATTCTCAAAAGAAGTGGATACAATCCATAAAAAATCCCTCACCCTACTAAGAAAAATAAAAAATCCTAAGAAATTCTTCAAAACCTAAAATTCAAGAAATCCATTCTCGCCCTTTGATGAGGAGTACCAAATCATGAGCAAAATCGCACTTGGAATGATCGAAACCCGCGGACTTGTCGGCGCTATCGAAGCAGCAGATGCCATGGTCAAAGCCGCGAGGGTAAAGCTCATCGGCAAAGAAACCATCGGCGGCGGATACGTCACCGTTATGGTGCGCGGGGAAGTCGGTGCCGTCAAAGCCGCTACGGATGCTGGAGCCACAGCCGCCAAACGAGTAGGCGAACTGGTCTCCGTCCATGTGATCCCCCGCCCCCATCAAGAGGTGGAGCAAATTCTACCCAAGCCCGAACAGGCCGAGATTCAAGGCGATGGCTAAACCTCCCCTACACTCAACTCTGCATATTTCCACCCCAACCTAAGGAGAAACTATGGTCCAACTGCGCACCTATGTGTTCCTGGATGTGATGCAAAAGCAGTTTGCCGCTTTTATGGGATCCACCGCCAAAGGATACCTGCCCGTGGCGGAACAGGCATCCCTTTTTGTGGAAATCGCTCCCGGAATTGAGATCAACCGCATCACCGATGTGGCCCTAAAAGCCACCAAAGTGCGCCCAGGCGTCCAAGTGGTGGAGCGGGCCTTTGGCCTGCTGGAGGTCCACTCCTTCGACCAAGGCGAAGTGCGCGCCGCGGGCGAGGCCATCCTCCGCAACCTCAGCCTCCAAGAAGAAGACCGCCTCCAACCACGCGTGGTCTCCACCCAAATCATCACCAACATTGACCCCCACCAGGCCATGCTCATCAACCGCAACCGATGGGGATCGATGCTCCTGGAAGGTCAAACCCTCTACATTCTCGAAGTACACCCCGCTGGCTACGCAGTGCTCGCCGCCAACGAAGCGGAAAAGGCCTCTCCCATCACCCTCGTGGAACTGCGCCCCTTCGGCGCCTTCGGTAGACTGTACCTAGGCGGCACGGAAGCCGAAATCCAAGAGGCCGCTAAGGCGGCCCTGGACGCTCTCCACTCCGTCCGCGGCAAACCAAATCCAGCCTAAAACCAAAAACTTACCCTAGCCAAAAGCTATGGGAAAAGTCCAATCCAATCATGTTTACCGGTCGTATCGTTGGCGAAATCTGGGCCACCAAAAAAGTCCCTAGCCTCCAAGGCCTACGCCTCTTGCTCGTGGAGCCGGAGGTCTACCACCCCCCTCACCTGCGCCCCCACTCCACCAAAGACCTCGTGGTGGCCGCAGATGTGATCGGAGCTGGGGTGGGCGAACGAGTGATCGTCGCCTACGGACACGGGGCGCGCAACGCCTTAGGCCGAGGCGAAAATGTGGCCGTGGAGGCCGCGGTGGTGGGCATTGTCGACGATGTGGAACTAACAGGAGGTGGCGTATGAAATTCAAATCTCTCCCCCTTTACCTTCTCTTAAGCCTCTGCCCTCTCTATGCCTCCCCAACCTCTTCTACCCCGCCTAAAAAATGCCCCCGCCTACAAATCGTGGGGCAAAAGTATTATGAATTCGGTACCATCATCCAAGGCCAAACCGTAAAACATCGTTTTCGCTTCAAAAACGCCGGCAACGCCCCCCTACGCATTGTAAAAATCAAACCCTCCTGCTACTGCTCCTCTAGCAAAATCTCCAAACGCATTCTCCAACCAGGGGAGGAAGCCTCCCTAGTGTTAGAATTCCACTCCGAAGGACTGGAATCCCGCTACTATGACCTCTGGGTCGATGTCTACCATAACGATCCTACCCAAAAAGACGTAGGGAAATACGTCACCCGTTTCTATATGTCCGGCCAGGTCAAAACCCTCTTCCGCTTTGCCCCGGCCGGCGCCTCCTACCTCGGCAACTTCGAATCCCGTTACCCCCCCTCCAAAACCATCCTCCTCTTCGCAGAACACCTCAACCGCTTCCGCATCACCAAAATCGAATACAACCCCAAACTCCTCCATATCCAATACTCCGATCAGCCCATCGGAAAAGGGAAAATCGCAAAAAAAATCACCATCCAACTTAAACCCAATATCCCCCCCGGATACTTCTTTACGCCCATCAAATTCTATACTTCCGATAAACAACAAAAAATCGTCTTCTTTAAACTGGTAGGAATGGCCATCGGAGATCTCCAAAGAGAACCGGACTACCTCCTCTTCGGGCCCATCCAGCGCACCAAAAACCTACCCCAAAAATCCATCCATATCTTCCTCCGCCGGGGCAGCGATTTGCAAATCCTTAAAATCGAATACGACACCAACTTCTTCGAAGCCAAACTCCTGCCACTGCTGGAGAAAAAACGCTATGAACTCACCCTCACCATCCGCCCCAATGCCCCCGTAGGCCCCTTTACCAAACTCATCCGTATCTACACCAACCAGCCCCACCAACCAGTTCTGACCACAGTGGCGCAAGGGAATATCCTCCCCCGCGTCGAAGCCTACCCGGCCGCCCTCTACCTCCGAGGCAGAGTGGGACAAACCCTCCATGCCAAAACCCGCATTCGCAGCCTCGTGGGCGCCAAATTTCAAGCCAAGCTCCTACCTCTCAAAGATAAGACACTTCAGGCCAAACTCCTACCCCTCGAAGATAACGAATACGAGCTCCAACTCACCCTACCACCTCGGAAAACCAGCGGCGAATTCTACACCCACATCCAACTTCAGCTCAACCTCCCCGGCGAATCCCAACTCACCATCCCCGTCTACGGCCGCATTCTGGAGTAAAATCCCATGAAATCCTATACTTTCTGGACTCTCGCAAGCTTAGCCGGCGCCATAGGAGCCGCTTTTCTCCTAAGTAGCGCCTCTTCTTCTAAGAGAGAAAAACCCCTCCAGAAGCCAAATTCAAAGAAAATCTTCTCCCGAAAATCCTCCACCCTCCAGAAAATAGTCCAGAAAAACGTAGACCTATGGCTAGCTTTTAGCGGCGAAGAACAGGGCAACCTCGCCCCCTGCGGCTGCTCCGAAGGCCTTCTCGGCGGGCTGATGCGAAGGGATAGCCTGCTGCAATTTCTGCGAAAATGCACCCCCGTCCTCCCTGTGGCCATGGGGGATTGGCTGGAACGCCCCAATCGCCACGGCCAAATCAAGCTCAAATACCTACAGCAAGCTGCGTCGAAGATGCGCTATAGCCTCGCCTGCCTAGGGGAATTGGATCTAGCCCTTTGGAAGGCTCGCCTCTCTTTGCCCGTTCCCCGCCCTCTAGCGGCCAATGTTTTCACCGGCGCTAAACCCCTCTTCAGCTCCTATAGAGTGGTGGAGGTTTCTCAGAAACGGCTTGGCTTTATCGGCGTATTAGGAAAAGAGTTCCTACCAGATACCATTGCTTTGGGACTGGAGCTAAAGGACCCTCTTCAAGTGTCCGCAAAGGTCGCCCAAAGGCTTCGCCCTCAAGTGGATTTTCTTATTTTGCTCTGGCATGGAACTCCCCCTTCCAATCCGCCAACATGGGCAGATCTGACGGTGGGAGGGCACCGAAGTGAAAAATTTTTCTTTGATTCTAAGAAAAAGCTCCTGCGCACCGTCCAGAAAGCCAAAGGCGTTGCTCTAATCGGGCTGAGGTTTCTGGAGGATGAAGTTCGAATGGAGCGCTTTCAAGAAGGCTATCTGGACGACTTTGTCCCCGACTCTCCCCGTATGCTTCGGCTTTATCGCCGCTACGTCCAAGAAGTGGCCCAAGCCGGCCTCTCTATCGAAAAAGAGCGGCGCTTCGCCCAAGGAGTCTTCTACGTAGGAAGCCAGCGCTGCCTCGCCTGCCATAGCTATGCGGCGAACGTGTGGAAAAACTCCGCCCACGCCCACGCTTTTGCTACATTAAAACAAAAAGGCCAACACAAAAATCCCGACTGCCTTACCTGCCATACCGTCGGCTATCGCTACTACACCGGATACGAAAACGAACAGCTCACCTCCCATTTAAAAAACGTTGGCTGCGAAAGCTGCCACGGCCCCGGAAGCGAACATGTCCGCCTACCGCAAAAGGGCTATGGACGCACCCGGGGCAAGGCGACCTGCTTGCTCTGCCATACTCCCGACAATAGCCCCAAATTTCGTTTTTCCCAATACTATCCCAAAATTCGTCACTCGTCCCCTTAGGAGGGAAAATGCTGCTTGCAAAAGTGATCGGCAACCTCTGGGCCACCAAAAAACAATCCAGTCTCCAAGGACTGCGCTTCCTAATCGTCCAGCCCATCAACCGGCACTTTAACTCCACCAGCGATCTTATCGTGGCCGCCGATCCCATCGGCGCTGGAGTGGGGGAGTATGTGATTGTCGCCTTTGGCAGGGCCGCCCGCACCACCATTGGCCGCGGGCATGAGATCGCCTACCAAACCGCGATCGTGGGAATTGTGGATAAGTTTACCATCGAAGATAAGGAGTATGCGCTAGATTGAAAATCCCCTACTCTCCCTCCCAAGCCCAACCCTGTATCGGCGGAGTGGAAACCTCCAGCATCCCCCAAGGTGTCCTAGTGGCCGATGCGATGCTAAAAAAAGCGCCGGTGGAAATGCTCCTCTCCACCCCCACCAGCCCCGGGTATTACCTCAATCTTATCACCGGTGAGGTCGAAAATGTGCGTAGCTCCCTAGAAGAAGCCCAGGAGCTCACCCAAAACCACCTCCGCTCCACCCTCTTTTTGCCCGATGTCCACCCCCAAGTGCTGCGCTCTCTCTTCTCCATCTCCCCCCCTCAAAGCTGGGAAGCGGTGGGAGTGCTGGAAACCCGCACCCAATTAGGTATCCTCGAAGCAGCGGATAAAGCGGTCAAATGGGCGGATGTGGAGCTGGTCCATATCCACCTTGGCGTTGGTATCGGTGGCAAGGCTTTCCTCTTGCTCACCGGCGCCTACGAAGAAGTGGAAGAGGCCCTCCAACAAGCGCAAACTTGTCTTGAATCAAAACAAGAGGAAATCCTTGACCTTGTTCTTATCGGTAACGCCGATCCGGCCTTAATCCCGGCTCTGATGCAAAATCCCCTCCCCCAAAGGCGAGAGGAAACCAAAGGCCCCTTTCGCTAAAATTAGCAAATGTTTCTCTCGCTGGATTTAAGATAGGTTCCATCTGGAAGAAGGTTGGGAGGGACCACTTGCCCGCTTTCCTTGCGTTTTTTTCTCTCACACTGGTTAAAATCGCGTTAAAATCGCCTTGGCAATAAATGATTTTGAATATCTCTCGGTTGGATTCAAGGCGAAATAGGGGATATAGGGGGCATTTTGCCATATACGGGCATCCCTTACTGCTGTCTGCCATAGGTTTGCCTCCTTTTTCTATGTTTAAAAAGAGGGACTGAAAGGGATAATCATTATCTTTTTCAAAAATTTTTCTCCTTTCTCTACTTCCAAATAGGGGCTTCTTCTTGGACCTTAAAAAGCTCTTTTTTAAATTTTTTTTCGCCTAGAAGGTTGAAACGAAACTTAGATTTGATTTTTCATTGTAGCGATTCTCTTAGTTTTTCTGTAAGATACTTGAGAGTGGTGGGGTTTTCTTTTGGGTAGACTTTGTAAGTTTATTTTACAATAATGTAGAATAATAGTTAAGAAGATATAGGATATTTTTAAGTATTTATTCTTAGTACAAGATGGTTTTGGGAGTAGGGGTTTTTGGAAAGTTTGAAAACCTTTTTTCAAAAAGGTTTTCAGGAAGAAATGTGAAAAGGGGTTTTTAGGGGAAAGTTTTTCCCCTAAAGTGCGAAAAGTTTTTGGGAAGGGGTGGTAGGGGGAAACCTTTTTTCAAAAAGGGTTCCCCCTGCATCTTACAGGTAGGTTTTGTGAAGAAAGGGAAAATGGATGAAGATGGATGAGTTGCTTCAGGATCTTCAGGCGCGGAAGGAAGATGCGCTTCGGCTTGGTGGTGAGAAGAAGGTTGAGCGTCAGCATCAGCGGAACAAGTTGACTTGTAGGGAGCGCATTGAGGGGTTATTGGATCCGGGTACGTTTGAGGAGTTGGGTATTTTGGCGCAGAGTGCTCATTTTTGTCAGGAGAAACTTCAGCACAAACGCACTCCGGCGGATGGGGTGGTGACGGGGTTTGGGAAAATAGGGGGGCGTTTTGTGGCGGTGGCGGCTTATGATTTTACGGTTTTAGGAGGTTCTATGGGGCAGGTGGGGGAGAAAAAGATGACAAGGTGGCGTGAGCTTGCGTTGCGGGATCGCATTCCTTTGATTTGGCTGATTGATTCGGCGGGGGCACGGATTCACGAGACCGCTTTTTTCCCAGCGGGTTTTGCGGATACGGGGTATCTTTTTCGCGAGCAGGCGGTGATGTCCGGGGTTGTGCCGCAGGTATGCGCTTTGATGGGACCTGGGGCGGCGGGGACGGCGTATATTCCCGGTTTGGCGGATTTTGTGCTTATGGTCAAAGGAACCTCCCATATGGCCCTTGGCGGTCCGCCGTTGGTGAAGGCGGCCACGGGGGAGGAGGTGGATGAGGAGGAATTGGGTGGTTCTCGGGTTCACTGTGAGGTCAGCGGAGTGGCGGATTTAGAAGTGGAGGATGACTTAGCTTGTCTGCAGGCCATACGCCGCTATTTGTCCTATTTTCCTTCTCACTGTCAGCAGAAGCCGCCTGTGGTTTCATGTGATGATCCTGTGGATCGTGCGGAGGAGGAGCTTCTTCGCATTTTGCCGGACAATCCGCGGCGTCCTTATGATATGTATCGGGTGATTGAGCTTCTTGTGGATGGGGGAGAGTATTTTGATATAAAGCCAAAGTGGGCCAAGAATATAATTACTTGTCTTGCGCGAATTGGCGGGTATCCCCTAGGGATTGTTGCCAATCAGCCCAAGCATTGGGGGGGAATTTTGGACATTCATGCGGCGGATAAAGCGGCTCGATTTATCACTCTTTGCGATGCATTTCAGATTCCGTTGCTTTTTTTGCAGGATGTGCCGGGGTTTATGGTAGGGACAAAAGCGGAGCGGGAGGGGATTATTCGTCATGGGGCAAAGATGCTTTATGCGGTTTCCAACGCCACGGTTGCGAAGATCACGGTGGTGATTCGCAAAGCGTATGGAGCGGGTTATTATGTGATGAATGGGCGGGCATATGAGCCGGAGGCGATTTATTGCTGGCCTACGGCGGAAATTTCTGTGATGGGGCCGGAGGGAATGGTAGGGATTTTGGCGCGGAGTGAGTTAAAAGGGGTGGATGAGGAGACCAAACAGGCGATGTTGGAGAAAATTCGTCAGATGATTCATCCTCTGGAGGCGGCTAAGGCGGGCTTGGTGGATGATGTGATCGATCCAAGGCATACGCGTTTAAAGGTATTTCGGGCTCTTGAAAGGAGCTGGGATAAAAGGATAGAGCGTCCGTATAAGAAGCATGGTGTCTTTCCCGTTTAGGGTGGTGGGAAAACATGAAGAAGAAGTAAGAAAAGTTTTTGGAGGTACGAAACCTTTTTTCTAAAAGGTTCCGAGCAAGAGAAGTTTTTGGAAAATTTGAAAATCTTTTTTCTAAAAAGGGTCTCAGCAATAAAACTGAAAAGAGGTTTTTAGGGAAAAAGTTTTTCCCCTAAATCAAAAAATTTTTTGGGAAAGGGTGGTAGGGGAAAGCCTTTTTTTAAAAAGGGTTTCCCCTACAGAACAAAAGTTTTTATCTAGAAGGAGATGCAAGTTGGAGTTTTATTCGCATTTGGACAGGGATAGCAGTGGTCGGGTAGTTTCATTTAAGTTGTTGAGGGATCATTTACGGGATGTAAGAGAGGTATGTGGCGAGGTGTTGGGGAGATTGCCGTTGGTGGCAGAGTTGAGGGGGGTTTTGGTAGAGTTGGGGGAGTTGGTGGGAGGGTGTCATGATTTTGGGAAGTTTACGTCCTTTTTTCAGAATTATTTGCAGAAGGGGGGTAAAGAAGGATTGAAGAAGAATCATAGTTTAATTTCTGCGCTTTGGGCGGCGTATTCGTGCTTCCGAAAGAAGGGAATTGGTTCGTTTTGGGAGGCGGCGTTGGTCTTTGGGGTGGTGCACCATCATCATGGAAAGTTGGAGAATTCGCGGGAGTTTTTGGTGGATGATTTGTATTATTTTCGGAAAAACAAGGCGAACATATCCCCTAAGCATAAAGAGAGTATTGCGGTATTGAGGAGTCAGGTGGAGGACATACTTGGGCGTCTTTCTAGTTTAGAGAAGGAGGTATTTTTCCCCCTTCCTTATAAGGAGGTTCGGAAATTTGGGGAGGATTTTTTAGATTTTGGAGACTTTTATCACTACTTAGAGGAGGTGGGTGAGTTTTTAGAGGAGCGGGCGGAAGAGAAAGCGGAGCGATTTTGGAGAAAGTTTAATTTTTGTTTGCATTTGTTGTTTTCTGTTTTGGTGGATATGGATAGGAGGGATGCTTCTAAGACGATAAAAAGAAAATCTGAGGTTGAGATTCCGCCTAGCATTGTAGAAAAACACATTCGGAGCAAGTACCGAAAGGCAGGTGAGTCAGAATTGCTACATTCTTTAAGGAATGCAATTTTTTCGGATCTCTCCAAGAGAGCGGAGGAAGCTCTGCCAAGGATTTTAACTTTAACCGCTCCAACTGGTTCTGGAAAAACACTTGCTTCTTTTCACTTTGCTTTGAAGTTAAGGGAGAGGATACAAAGGAAGAGAGGTTATCGTCCCAAAATCATTTATGCATTGCCATTTACGAGCATCATTGATCAGAATTTTGAAATTTTTCGCCAGATTTTTGACCAATATTTAGAGGGTTTTTCAGGAAGAGAAACGGAGTTTTTGCTCAAGCATCATTATTATAGTTCGGCGGAGTATAAGGCGGATGGCGAGGAATTTTCTTTGGATCAGTCTATGTTGCTGATTGAGGCATGGGAGAGTGAGGTGATTGTAACCACATTTGTACAGCTATTTTCAGCGATTTTATCCAGGACACCTGCTACTTTGAAGAGATTTCACAACATAGTAGGGAGCATTATCCTTTTGGATGAGGTGCAAAGTCTACCTTTAAAGTATTGGACTTTATTGGAAAAAGTTTTTCGATGGTTATGCGATTATGGTAGATGCTATTTGGTGATGATGAGCGCCACACAGCCTTTGATCTTTAACCCGGATGAGGTGGAAGAGCTAGTACATTCTGTTTATTTTGATAAGCTCAATAGAGTGAAGATCGAAGTTTTTATTGAAAAGGAGCAGAAACTGGAGGAATTTAGTGAGGAGTTCTTAAGAGGCTATCAGCAAGAGAAGAGCTATTGTTTAATTTTGAATACCATTTCTTCTTCCCAGATAGTTTTTCACAAGCTAAAGGAGGGGGGAGTAGACAATTTATTTTATCTTTCCGGCAGTATTTTGCCGGTACATCGCAAAATTCGTATAGAGGAAATTCGGCGCGCTTTAGAAGAGGGGGAAGCGCCTGTTTTGGTAACCACTCAGGTAATAGAGGCGGGAGTGGATTTGGATTTTGATATAATCTATCGGGATTTAGCGCCGTTGGATGCTCTTGTACAGGCGGCTGGTAGGAGCAATCGTCATGGGCGCCGGCGCCGGGGAATTGTACGTTTTGTTCATTTGATCAACGAGGAGAAAGTAGCCTATGGTAAAATGATTTATGGAAAAGCTCATTTGAGTGTTGCCATGAGTATGTTAGGGAAAACGAAGGAGATTGAGGAGCGAGAATTTTATAAAATGATACTGGAGAATTACGAGAGTCTGGTAAGAAAGCAAGATTTTTCTGAAGGGGAGGAAATTTGGGATAGATGGCAAAAAGAGGGGGATTACTCAGTCATAGACAAGTTTCAATTGATCGAAGAGAAGCAGCCGCGGATCACCGTTTTTTTGGAGATTGATGGAGAGGCGGAAGAAATTTGGCATCACTATTATCACCGTGTATATTTGGAGCGAGATTATCGAAGAAAGCGAGAAAACTTTCTAAAGATTCGCCAATCTTTTCGCCAGTACACTCTTTCTATTCCTATGCAAAATATTCGTAAAGCTTTCTGGGACTACTGTGGAGGGAAAACCTATCTTATCGGCTACGTTCGAAAGGAGATTGCCAATGACATTTATGATCCTACCACAGGGCTACGAGCTTTAGATGAAGAAAGCCATTTAATTTTGTAATTTAGGGAGACTGCAATGATCCGGCTTGCTTAAAGGTTGAGCACAATATGAGTTAGAGTTTTATTGAAACAGTGAACGTGAAATAGCTAGAAATCCTAGGAAGCCTTCAACTTTTGCCTTGCAAAGCTTGGAATATTTTATTTTGACACACCCCCACCCTGGGTGGGGGGAGAGTTTAGAATACGTACCTCATCCTTTTAATATAAGCGTATAAGACACTTATATTAAGAAAAGGGGTTTTCTCCTTTCCGGTTCGCCCATTCCGACCCGCCTCCCGAGGGCGAGGGAGCAGGAGAAAACCCGATATGTTGATGTGGTATTTAGCAAAAACTGTACCATTTTTTTAAAAAATAGAATTTTTAGCAAGTTCTTTCATCTAAGAATAAATGCATCTAATTATTTATCAATAAGTTACATAAAAAGTATAAACAAGAAGTTCATTTTTAGGTATTTTAGAAAAAATAGTCAAAATTTTTAAAGTAACTCTGTCCCATTTTGGGACACTTAAAATAATGGATATTTTTTTGGAGTTCCTAGGAAATTTTTCTTGACTTTTCTGGGTTATGAACTATTTTTCTTTGAGCCATTGACTTGAATGAACGAATTTTGTTTACAGCTTTTTGTATAGCAAATTATAGTATTGTTAGAGGTTTAGTACAGTAAGGAGAGTTGTGGTTATGGTGGTTAGTTATGCCCAGAGAAGTTTGTACGTTTTGGTGCTTTGTGTGATTTTTTCCGGTTGTGTAGGGATGGGGGAGTATGAGGATCGGTTGGTGGAAATCAATCAGATGAAGCGTAAGATAAGGGCTTCCAATCAAGCTCTTTCGAAAGTGGAAGCGGAGAAGCAAAAGTTAGCGAAGGAAAATGAGTCATTGCGGCGGGAGAATAAAAAACTAAAAGCAGAGATTACAAAATTAAAATTGGCCATAAAAAATGCTAAAAAGAATTTTGATAATTTTTTTAAGCAAAAAATGTTTTCTCAGCTTTCCCAATTGGAGAAGGACTTTCAAATCAATCCTGATACTGGTGGTATTGTTTTGCAAGGAGATGTTTTTTTTAATTCCGGAAGTGCTCGTTTGAAAAGAAGTGGCAAGAAGTTTTTAGCTGGTCTTGCTAGGAAATTAAGTGCTCCTGCGTATCGCGGCTATAATATTGTGGTAGCGGGCCATACCGATTCGGATCCTGTTCGGGCGGGGAGGTATAGTAAATATTCGGACAATTGGATTCTTTCCTGTGCGAGGGCTCACAGCGTGTTAAAGTATTTAATTTCTCGGGGGATTTCTCCAAAGCGTCTCCATATTGCTGGCTATGGAGCTTCTCAACCCCGAGCTTCAAATAAAACCCGCAAGGGCAAAAAGCTAAACAGACGTGTAGAGATTTTATTGCGCAAGCCGTTGCATCTATCCAAAAATATGAGAGGATAAAACTAGTTATTTAATTCTAGATTTTCAAAAAAAATATACCTAAAGAAACATGCCTAAGTGATAGGGCGAGAATATCCTCGTCCTATTTTTTTTTTGCTTTGCCAAAAACTGAGCATAAAAAACTGGATTTTTTTTGGCTAAATAATCTTTTCTTCAGGGATTCTTTTAGAGTGTTCTTATAAATCTTAAATAGCAGGTAAATGGCAAATATTTACCATTTTTTTTTGGGTATTAGAAGCTTAGTACATTTGATTTTGATCCGCTAAATACATAGGAAGCGTGTCGAGGGAAGTTTTTTTTCAGACATGCGGGGCCGAGGCTATAATTTTTAAAATTTTTGGGAAATAGTTCCATTAAAGATTTTGTTTAATATAACAAAAAAAATTATAACAAAATTCTTATAGGGCAAGGTGATAGAAACTTTTATCTTTTTTCTCAGATAACAATGCATAGTGCATCGGTTTTCGTTTCAATCCCTCATAGGTAGGCTCTAAACGGGGGTGAGGTGGTTTGGGTGGGGTGGTGGTGGAGGGTTTCAATCCCTCATAGGTAGGCTCTAAACTATAGAAAGAATAGGGAGAGAAAAAAAATGAAAAAGGTTTCAATCCCTCATAGGTAGGCTCTAAACCAAATGGATTTGGGAGGGTAAATATCTAGCTCCTTGGTTTCAATCCCTCATAGGTAGGCTCTAAACGTTTGAGATGAGCGTTGATATTGATGATGACCCGGAGTTTCAATCCCTCATAGGTAGGCTCTAAACTTGGCAGGAGGTGGGGGGGAGAAAGTGGGGGAGCGATGTTTCAATCCCTCATAGGTAGGCTCTAAACGTCGCCGAAAGGCGGCCGGGAAGTAAATGGATGGGGTGTTTCAATCCCTCATAGGTAGGCTCTAAACGTGGTGGTGTTTTAGGCGTAGTTTTATCGGGGTTAGGTTTCAATCCCTCATAGGTAGGCTCTAAACAGGGTGATTTTCTGGACTTTGTCCAGGACGTCACGCGTTTCAATCCCTCATAGGTAGGCTCTAAACGGGTAGGGTGTAGGGTGGAGGAATGGGAGCTAGCTCAAGTTTCAATCCCTCATAGGTAGGCTCTAAACGGGGGATGGGAGCACAGTTCCGTGCTCTCTGAAAATCGTTTCAATCCCTCATAGGTAGGCTCTAAACTCGGAGGGCGAGGATTTGGTTTCGCTTGCCCTCCGATGTTTCAATCCCTCATAGGTAGGCTCTAAACTTAGGATACGCAATCACAGGCTTGACAAGAGAGCAGTTTCAATCCCTCATAGGTAGGCTCTAAACTCCTTTCTGAATAATAAATAATAT
>RFKQ01000086.1 GCA_003694635.1 Planctomycetota bacterium | reverse complement strand
GGTGTGGGGGGAGGGTGGTGGTGGTGAGAATTTTGCCTGGCAGTGCGGCGGAGAGGGCTGGTTTGCGGAGGGGGGATGAGGTTGTAGGATTTGGTGGTATCTCGTTGCGGGGTTTGTTGCATTTTCAGGGTTTGGTGTTGTATTCCAAGGTGGGCCAAAGGGTTCGTTTAACGATAAGGCGTGGGGGTAGGGTATTGGGTTTAGAGGTTGTCATTGAGGCGCGCCGGGGGAGGGGGGGGCGATGAGGTCTGTGAAGCCGAGGTATTCGAGTGCGGTGATGTTGGTGCGTTGGGGTAGGGAGGGTTGGGAGGTATTTTTGGTACGGCGGGGTAGGAAGAGTCGGTTTATGCCGGGTTTTTATGCGTTGATTGGGGGGAAGGTGGACCGGGAGGATCGGGAGTTGGCGATGCGTTATGGTTATTTGGCGGAGGAGGTTACGGCGATACGCGAGTTATTTGAGGAGGTGGGGATTTTTTTGCATTCTTCGCTTACTTCTGAGCAGTATCGGGGATTATGTTCTCGTCGTGGAGAGCTTTTGAGTGGTGAGCTTTCTTTTGCTGAGTTGTTGGAGGAGGTGGGGGTGGAGTTGGAGGTTTCTTCTCTTTTTCCGTTGGGGGTACGCACCACTCCGGAATTTGCGCCGATTCGCTATCGCACTCAATTTTATCTTGCGTTATTTCCTACTTCTCAGGAGGTGGATTTTCATGGAGAGGAGTTAGAGGATGGGAGGTGGGCTGGGGCGAGGGTTTGGTTGGAGAGGTGGCAGAGGGAGGGTTTACCTCTTCCGCCGCCGGTGAGGCATTTATTGGAATTTTTGGTTTCGGTTTCTTCCTCTTCGTTGGAGGAGGTGGTGGAGTCGCTTCGTGTTTTTGATGATAGTTTGTATACCGGTCGGGTTTATCTGGTTCAATTTGAGCCGAGTGTTTTGATGTTGCCGTTGGCCACGGGGACGATTGCGCCGGCCACGCATACGAATTGTTATTTTTTGGGGCAGAAGGAGTTTTACATTTTGGACCCGGCGGCATCTGAGGGTGAGGGTTCTGAGGATTGTTTGCTTCGGGCGATAGATCAGTTAAGTGAGGAGGGTAGGAGGCCGCGGGGGATTTTGCTTACGCATCATCATCGGGATCATGTGGGTGGTGTGGTTTTGTTGCAGAGGCGTTTTTCACTTCCGCTTTTGGCGCATCGTTGGACGTTGGAGGATTTGCCATTTGATTTGGAGGGTGAGGTTTATTGTTTGGAGGATGGGGAGGTGTTGGAGACGGACGTGGGTGGTTGGGAGGTTTTGCACACCCCGGGTCATGCGCGGGGTCATTTATGTTTTTATCTTCGGCCGCGGGGGGTTTTGTTAGCGGGGGATATGGTATCCACGATTTCGACGATTTTCATTCCGCCTTTTCCGGAGGGGGATTTGGGGTTGTATATGGGTTCTTTGGAGCGTTTATTGGATTTATCGCCGCGGTGGTTATTTCCGTCTCATGGGCCGCCTACGTGTTTTGGTCGGGAGAGGATTGCTTCTTATTTGCGTCATCGTCGGATGCGGGAGAGGCAGATTTTGGAGGCGTTGAGTGGGGGTAGGGAGGATTTCGAGGAGCTTTTTTGCGCGGTTTATGGGGAGGAGGAATTATCTTCGGAGGCTCAGGTATTGGCGCGTTTGAGTTTAAGGAGTGGGTTGGAGAAGTTGGTGAGGGAGGGGCGGGTTGTGGAGAAGGGGGAGGGCAGGTATTCTTTGAATTTGTAGGAATGTTCTGGGGGGGAGGAATCCGGGTTGATTTTTGAAAAGGGAGAGTGTGTTTTTATGGATAGGAGGCTCTCTTGTTCAGGGGAAGAGGGTGGTAGGGAGGAGTTGAGGGTTTGGGAGCGCCTTTCTCCGATTCGGGATCGCAGCACTTTGGTGGTGTATCGAGGGGGGGGAGGTGGAGGATGGTTCTGGTATGGTTTACGTTCTTTTTTATTGGCGTTGGGTTTGGTGGTGTTGTTGCGGGTTTTTGTGGTGGAGTTGTTTGTGGTGAGTGGGAGTTCGATGTGGCCGACGATGGAGACGCGGCAGGTGATTGTGGTGGAGAAGGTATCGTTATGGTTTTTTCCCATTCATCGCCAGAGTATTATTGTGTTTCGTCATCCTTTGAAGCCTTGGAAGAGGTTGGTAAAGCGGGTGATTGCGTTAGGTGGGGAGCGGGTTTGGATTCGTTCGGGGAGGGTGTATATCAATGGAAGGCGATTAGAGGAGAGGTATTTACATTGTTCTTTTTCGGGGAATTTTGGTCCGTTTTTGGTCCCTGCGGGGTCGTATTTTGTTTTGGGGGACAATCGGGATCACAGTGTAGATAGTCGGTATGGTTGGGTGGTACGATGGGGGGATATTGTGGGGGTTTGTCGTTGTCGGTTTTGGCCATTTTCTCGGTTTCGGTTTTATTGATTTAGGAGTGTGCGCTAGGATGTCGAGGAATATTTTAGCGATTGATGCGGGTACGACGGGGGTTACGTTGCGGGTGTATGATTCTCGGGCGGAGTTGGTACGTCAGGCGTACGAGGAGTTTCCCCAGTATTATCCGCGACCTGGTTGGGTGGAGCAGGATGGGGAGGAGCTTTGGGAGGTGGTTTATCGTTTGGTACGTCGGGTAGGTTTGGAGGATATTGAGGCGATTGGGATCACAAATCAGCGGGAGACGGTGTTGGTATGGGAGGCGGGGAGTGGTCGGCCGTTGTATCGGGCGATTGTGTGGCAATGTCGTCGCACGGCGGAGTTATGTCGTTCGTTGGAGGGGAGTGGGGAGAGGATACGTTCCAAGACGGGGTTGGTGTTGGACGCTTATTTTTCAGCGTCTAAGATTTTATGGTTGCGTCGGAATGTAGAGGCGGTGGACAAGGCGTTTCGGGAGGGTAGGGCGAGGGTAGGGACGGTGGATACGTGGCTGCTTTGGAAGTTGACGGGTGGGGAGGTACATCGGACGGATCACACGAATGCGTCTCGGACGATGTTATACAATATTCATCAGAGGTGTTGGGATTTAGAGTTATTGGATTTATTTCAGGTTCCTCAGGAGTCTTTGCCGGAGGTACATTCTTCCAGTTATTGTTATGGGGTTACGTCTCGGGAGCTTTTTGGTCGGGAGGTGCCCATATTTTCGTTGGTAGGGGGATCAGCAGGCGGCGTTATTTGGTCAAGGTTGTTTTCGGCGTGGTGAGTTTAAGAACACGTATGGGACAGGTTGTTTTATGATGATCAACACGGGGGATCGGGCGATATCTTCGCGTGCGGGTTTATTGACCACGTTGGCATGTAGGGGGGATGGGGGTGTGAGTTATGCGTTGGAGGGTTCGGTGTTTATAGCTGGAGCGGTGGTGCAGTGGTTGCGGGATGAGGTGGGTATATTGGAGGGGGCGGCGCAATCGGAGGAGTTGGCGTTATCGTTGGAGGGCAATGGTGGGGTGTACATGGTGCCGGCGTTTGTAGGTTTAGGTGCGCCGTATTGGAGTATGGGGGCGCGTGGGGCGATATTTGGTTTAACTCGTGGCAGTGGTCGGGCGCATTTGGTTCGTGCGGCGTTGGAATCGATTGCGTATCAGACGAAGTCGTTGGTGGATGCGGCGGTGGAGGATTGTGGATTTTCTTTTGAGCGCATGCGGGTGGATGGAGGTGCGACGGCGAATGGTTTTTTGATGCAGTTTCAGGCGGACATTTTGCAGATGGAGTTGGAGCGTCCCCGGGATCAGGAGAGCACGAGTTTAGGGGCGGCGTTGTTAGCGGGGTTAGGTTGTGGTTATTGGGAGGATGTGGAGGCGGTGTTAGCTAGTCGTCCTGCGGGGACGGTTTTTTCTCCGCGCATGTCTGGAGAGGAGGCTAGGGAGTTGTATGGGACTTGGCGGAGGTATGTGGAGGCGGTGTTGGGGGTGGTGTAGGGTGGTGGTTATTGTTTTTTCTCTTGTTGGTACCATGTATCGATGATGGTTTTGAGTTGTTGTAGTCCGTCTGTGAGGGCAGCGGGACCGGGTTGTAGGATATAGACGGATTTGATTTCGAAGAGGTAATTTTTTTGGACGGCGGTGATTTTATTCCAGCCGGGGCGTTGTTTGACTTGGTCGGGTCGAAATTTTTTCCCACACCAGGAGCCGATGATGATATCGGGGTTTTTTTGGACGACTTCGTTAGGGTTGGAGATAATTCGGTTTTTGGCGAGTTTTTGGCGTCCTAGTTCGGGGAAGCAGTTTTCGCCTCCGGCGATTTCGATGAGTTCGCAGACCCATTGGATGGTGGAGATCATAGGATCGGGCCATTCTTCGAAGTAGACTTTGGGTCGGATTGGTCGTTGTTGTGTTTCTTTTTGGATGGTTTGGAGGTTTTGTTGGGTTTTTTCTAGCCACTGGAGGGCTTTTTCAGTGGCGCCCACGAGGGAGCCGAGGGTGAGGATCATGGAGAAGATTTCTTTTAGGCTACGTTGGTTGTAGATAAGGACGGTGAGTCCTTCTTGGACAAGTTGTTTTGCGATATTGGCTTGGATATCGGAGAATCCGACCACGAGGTCCGGTTGGAGTTGGAGGATTTCGTGGACCTTGGCATCGGTGAAGGTTGAGACTTTTGGTTTTTCTTTACGTGCTTGAGGGGGGCGCATGGCGAAGCCGGTGATGCCTACGATGCGCCTATCTTCGCCTAGGAGGTAGAGCACTTCTACGCTTTCTTCGCTTAGGCAGACGATACGTTCGGGGTAATGCATGGGTTAGGTTTGGCTAGAGGATTTTGGTTTAGGGGTATTCGATGGGTTGAGGTGATTATATTTTTATTTTTCGCAAAAAGGGGGGAATTGCAAGGGAAAAATGAATTTTTTTCAGCTTTTTTGGGTGTTGTTTGGATGGATGTTGTTTTTAGATTGCTGATTATTGCTGAGGGGACGATAGATTTTCCAGTTCGTTTTGACTTTCTTTGGGCAGTATTTGATTGTTTTTTAAGCGCCTCCAAAGAGAGGCGCTTTTGGTTTGCTTCACTTTTGGTTTGTGTTATTAGGTGTAGGATGGTACTTTGGAGGCTGGTTTTGATGGTGCGGGCTTACGCTGGAGCGGGGGCGTAGGTATTTTTGAGTTGTTTTTGGACGTAATCGCTGATGATTTGCCGTTGTCCTTTTGTCATATAGAGAAATTGGAGGCCGAGGTAGCGGCGGGAGTGGATATTTTTTTCCACGTGGACGACCCGTGCCATTGTACTGATTTTGGTCTGTCCCAATTCAAACACTAGTCGGAGGAGTTCGCCTGGATTTATGTTTTCTTTGACTTCCAGTTGCATTCCGCCCACGCTTAGGTCTAGCATTCGGCCGGTGGAGCATTTTCCGCGTAGGATTTGGGTGGTTTTGGATTTCTTCAGGGTGTGGGTTTTGCAGGTAGAGAAGGTGACGCGTTCTTGGCAGGGGACTCGAAAGGTTCTTCTTTTTTCGATGGTCATTCTTTTTACCTCTTTTCCACTAGGTTTTATGAAGAAATTTTTGATTGGGGCTGTTAGAATTAAAATCGAAGCTAGTGGAAAAGAACTTTAGAAAAAATTGGGAGAATTCTATTTTTTTTTAAGTTTTTTGGGAAGGTTATGGTTTTCTTTTTCTGTTAGGGAAAGTTCCCGTCGGCCTAGAAAGGCGTCTTTCATGCTTGCTTTATTGGCGTGGGTTAGGGTTAGTCCCCAGGAGATTCCTCGGGCGATACGGGTGATTTTTACGCTCATATCCTGGAGCATTTGTGCGACGTATAGAGCGGTTCCATCGCCTTCTAGGTTGGGGTTGGTGGCGAGAATCACTTCTTGGATTTGGGGATTATTTTTCAGCCGCTGGCGTAGAGCATTTATGGTAAGGTCTTCTGGTTTTTTTCCTTCTAGAGGGGCGAATCTTCCTAGTAGCACGTGGTAGAGGCCGCGGTATCCTCCGCTACGTTCTACGGAAATCACGTCTTTTGGTTCTTCCACCACGCAGATCAGGCTTTTATCTCTAGTTTCATCTTGGCATATTTCGCACAATTCTTCCTCGGCAAAGTGGTAGCAAACTTTGCAATGGCGGGTTTGGTGCACCATTTGGGCGATGGCTTCGCTCAGGCGGAGGGCTTGCTGGGGTTCCACCAGCATATAGAAGGCAAGGCGTTCTGCGGTTTTTTCTCCGATGCCGGGGAGTTTGCATATTTGTTCGATCAGTTTGTTGACAGAGGGGGTATACATGCAGGACCTCACGTTTTTGGTATGAGTTGGGGATTTCTGTGTTTTTTTGAACGCTATGAGCGAGGAGTAGGGGTGTTATGGAGGATTTTTACGCCTTTCTTTTGAGAGGGGGAGGGATATGGGGAGGGGTTGGGTGGCCTAGCGTTGAGGAGGATTAGGGGAGGCGTCGGGTATTTTGTTGTGTTGGATTTTTGGGCTGAGGTGTTTTTCTCAAGGCGTTTCTGACACAGCTTCATCTTAAAACAGCCCGGGCATGGAGAGGCCCATTCCGCCGGTGAGTTTTCCCATTTCTTCTTCTTGCATTTGTTGGGCTTTTTTTAGGGCTTGGTTGGTGGCGGCCAAAATCAGATCTTGGAGCATTTCCACATCGTCTTCATCCACCACTTCCGGTTGGATTTCCACTTTTAGGACTTCGCGTTCTCCATTGACAAGGACTTTTACCATATTTCCCCCCGCGGTTCCTTCCACCACTCTTTCTTTTAGATCTTCTTTGAGTTTAGCGATTTTTTTTTGCATCTGCTGGGCTTGTTTTACAATATCGCCCATATCGTATCCTTTCATGGAATTTCTCCTTTCTTAGAAGAGTTTTTTTGAAGAAGCCGAGAGTTTTTTGGAAAAGTCCAAATTAGGGGTTGATCGAAGAGACAGGTCATTAGGGGTTTTTTGGAAGGAAGCTGTGTTTGAAAAAGTAGGTAGGCCCTTGAAAAAGCGTAGAGCTTTTCTATAATTTTGAAGATAGATAGCTATTTTGGATTTTGAGCGAAGTTTTTCGTCGTTGAAGAGTGGGTATTTTTTTACTCATTTAAGCAAAATTTTTCCAAAAATAAACCCTGTTTTTTCCTCATTCTTTGAAATTTTTCGTGTGGTTTTGGTTATGGGAAATGAGAAGTTCCACGTGGCGGTGGTGGGGGTTGGGGCGGTAGGCAAAGAGCTTGTTCGTATTTTGGAGGAGCGGAGATTTCCAATAAAAAAATTGACTATTCTAGGGCGGACCCGGCGTCGGGAGAAAATTGGCGGTCAGAGCTATGAGGTATTGCCCGCTTCTTCTGCGACTTGGGAGGAGGTAGACCTAGCGTTGTTTGCGGGGACGGAGGGGGCTAAGGGGGCGTGTGCTCAGTATGGTTGGCAGGCTGTTCGGCGGGGGGTGGTTGTGATCGACAATGGGGATGATTTTCGGATGGATCCCCGGGTGCCTCTTGTGGTGCCTCAGATCAATCCTCAGGCGTTGCGGGATCATCAGGGGATGATCGCCAATCCAAACTGCAGCACGATTCAGATGGTGATGGCGTTGTGGCCTTTGCACAAGGTGGTTCCGCTTAAGGAGGTGATTGTTTCCACTTACCAGGCTGTTTCCGGTTCCGGATCGGCTGGCATTCAGGAGCTTCGGGAGCAGACTAGTGCGGTGGCTCAGGGGCAGAGGCCTTATCAGCTTGCTTGTAAGGTTTATCCGCAGCCTATTTTTTCGAATGCCATTCCTCAGATTTCTTCGCCTGTGGAGGAGCCGTTGGGGTATTTTAGGGAGGAGTGGAAGATGATGTACGAGACGAGGAAGATTTTTTCTGCGTCCGATTTGAAGATTACCGCCACTTGCGTACGCGTTCCTGTTTTTAACGCTCATAGTGAGGCCATTACGGCTAGGTTTGAGTCTGCGTTTCCTCTCTCGGAGGCCCAGCGGGCTCTTCAGGAGGCGCCGGGTGTTTGTTTTATTCCTTCGGGAGAGTTTCCTCCGACGCCGCTTTTTTGTTCTGGTCAGGACAAGGTTTACGTTGGTCGATTGCGCCAGAGTAGTTTAGGGGAGGATACGTTGGAGATGTGGGTGGTGGCGGACAACTTGCGCAAAGGCGCGGCGCTCAATGCGGTGGAAATTGCGGAAGCGTTGATTGAGCAGGATCTTCTTCGTCCGTTTTCTCGAAGATCGTCTTGATTTTTCTCTTTGGAAAAATATGAAATTTTGGTTTTAAAAGATTTCCCTTACAAAGCCTTTCTCCATGCCTTTTTCCATGCCTTCTTCAAACAAGAGTTCCGCATAGGTTTTCATCGCCATATTTACCTCCTCTTTTACCTTCTCTTGGTCTACCTTCGACTGGACAAACTCGATCAACAAATCCCTCTCCCTGTTCCCTGCCTCCTTCTCATACCCGGCGGCGGATGGCTCGCCTTTTCTCTCCCCCGGCCACGCTCAGAGGTCCGCTTCCCACTCCGCCAGGCTTTGACATTTCGCCGCGGCCTCCACCAATCGATCCAGCTTTGCCAGCTCTTGGATTTCCTTTACCTTCTCTTTTAATTCAGGGGGGAGAGGGCCAAATCTTACCTCCAAAAAACGCAACACCGCCTCTTGGGCCTTCTGGATGGCCCCCAAACGCATGCCCTCTTCTCTGCCTTTC
>RFKQ01000085.1 GCA_003694635.1 Planctomycetota bacterium | reverse complement strand
TTGCTGGAGTTGGTGAGGGGGGGGAGGGTTCAGGTTGTGGTAAGTAGTTTTTCGTACGGGGCTAAGGGTGGGGTGATGGGGAGGTTGGGTTGGGAGTTTCTTCGTCGGGGAGTGGTGGTGAGCACGAGTTTATCTGAGGCTTTGGCGTTGGTTTTAGCGATTGAATTTTTTCAGAAGGGTGGTGGTTATGGGGTTTATTCTTTGCAGGAGTATCATCGTCAGATTTCTTTTCTGCCTCAGGGTTTGAGGGAGGGGGAGTTTATGGAGGATCGGCGGTTGCATTTTCTTTTTTCTATGGAGGTTTGAGGTGGGGAGGATCTTGGAGAGAAGTATTTATTTTTGTGGTTTGGTGAGGGGTTGGGAGGATGTTCGAAAAATTTTCGGAAAATTTATTAAAATTTTACTTGACAAATCTTTTTTCCTTGATTAAAGTTAGGATATTGAGTTTTACTGTTGGGATTTCGAAAGAGGCCTTTTGTATGATTTTTGTGGATGGTGTAGAGTTGAGAAAGGCGCCAGATAAGGGTAGGATATTGAGATTATCGGCGTATGGGGATTTTTCTGGGGTTGTTCTTAAGAATAAAAATTTTTCTGGTTTTCAGTTGCAGGGTTCTCTTTTAGAGGGGGTTCACTTCACCGACATTCAATTGAAGGGGGCGAATTTAGAGGGTGTTATTTTAGAGAATGGGTATTTCCGGAATGTATCTTTTCGGGGTTCTTTGTTAAAGAATGCGAGTTTAAAAAACAGCACGTTTATTGGTTGTAGTTTTGAGAAGGCGGATTTAACGGGTGTGGATTGCGAGGGAGCTCATTTTGAGAGGTGTATTTTTTCGAAGGCGAACGTTTGTTTTGCGTCTTTTCAGGGAGCGAGGTTAGAGAGATGCAATTTTAAGAAGGCGGATTTATATGGTAGCAATTTAGAGAATGCGTTTTTGCGGCGTGTTAAGTTTAAAAAGACTGGTCTTAGACAGGTGGAAGCTGGGGGGGTTTGTTTGGAGAAGACGGATTTAACTCTTGAGGGAGGGATTTGGTATGAGGAGGATGAGCGTCGGGAGTTGGCAGGTGAGCGGGCTAGGCGTTGGCGTAGGGTGCGGAGAAGGTTGATGATTTTTGGCCTGCTGTGTGGTTTGATTGGTTTGGGTTGGTTTTATCTTTTTTCCCCGCCTTCTCTTTTTTCTCGTTTGGAGTCTGCTAGAGAGCGATATCTTGCTTACCAAAAATACTTGAAGGGTCAGTGGCAAAAGTTGGATTTTCAGGAGGGTTACGTACGGAGGCGGATGCGTTCTTATTTGCGGCGGGATTATATCCAAAAGGGCCGTAGTGTTCCTGGTTTTATGGAGGCGGTAAAGGATTCTTTATTGAAGTCGTATTTGGATCAATTGGCGGTTTTGGCGGCGGGGAAGGAAGAGCTTGAGAGGAGGCAGCGGGAGGTGGAGTTGGTGTTGAGCGAGTTGGAGAGGTATCGTTTGGCGGCTTTTGTTTCGGACGCTTCTTCTGCCGCTCCATCTGAAAAGGAGGTAGGGACGTTGTTGGAGGGGTTAAAGTTGGATTTACATCGCAGTCCTTGGGATACGCCGAGCCGATTTAATGTTCCGAAGGGGGTGGTGGATACATTGCAAGGTTGTCAGAAGGCGAAGGAGATTTATCTTAGGGAGAGGGAAGAGGTGAGGGCTGAGGGAGGATAAAGTTTGCGTTTTAGATTGAACTGTGTATCGTTTTGTTTGTTATAGATTTTTTGGTCATTTTTTTGGATGAGAAAGGCATCCATCAGAACTTTCTTTGCCGGTAGGCAAAGGGTTTTGTAAACCGTCCTGTTATGCCCGATTATTTAGTAGGGATGAACGTCATTGAGACTGATGGGACAGCGACGTCAGCGATTGTGGGTGCAGCCACTTCTGTGGCGGGTTTCCTTGTGGATTCAGAGCGAGGTCCGATCAACACTCCCATTAAGATCAATTCCTGGTCGGACTTTCTGAAGGCCTTTGGGGGCCACAGGAAGGGTTGGGTAGGATCCTTTGCGGTAGAAGGATTCTTTTTAAATGGTGGAAGTGAGGCGTATGTGGTTCGTCCTGCAAAGGAAGGGGATCTTGCGGCCAAGGGCAAATGCGCCAAGGTCACCATTGGAGATACTGGTGGTGCTGCGGTTGGCAAGGACAAGAAGTTGCCCAAGGTAGACGAAAATGCCGCCAAGAAGAAGCCTTCTTTGACCTTTTTTGCAGGCTATCATGGGGAGGCCAATCCTGGTACTTGGGCGAACAATATGGTCCTTCGCATCACCCGTGGCAACACGGAGACCACCCCGGATGGGAAGGTTTATGATCTCATTAACATTGACATTGGGATTGTAAAAGACGGTGTGGTTCGTTTCCTAGAGAGCCATCCTGGCTTAGCTCCGAAGGACATTGAGCTTAAGCTTCGCCTCAACTCCAAGCTTTTGGCTGTGGACAAGGATGGTTTTAATCCTCCTCAAACTTGGGATCAGTGGTTGAAAGCCAAGAATGTGATCACAGATGGCAAGAAGATTGAGGAAATCGACAAAAACCTGATAGGTTTAGACAAGACCTACGATCCTAGCGATGATGGAATTTTTGTTCGTTTAAGCGACGGTGCGGACTTAACGGTCAAGCCCATGCTTGGCAAAGAAGGGTTTAAGTTCTTTGATCGCGTGGATATTCAGATGCTGGCTAGCCCGGATGGTGAGTACATTAGCCGGGATCCCGAAGGCGAATGGAAAATGGCCAAACAATTCATTATGGAAGGTCGCAACTATTGCTTCCGCCGAGGGGATTGTATGTTTGTGGCCAGTATTCCTCACACGTTGGGGAGCAATGACATCACGAAGGTCATCAGCAAGACCGAAGGGTTGCGCACTGGAGATCGTTTAGGTTCTTACGCTGCTCTTTACGCTCCGTATGTGGACGTAGCAGATCCGGATAGCCCGGGGGATTTGATCACCATTCCGCCAACGGGTCATATCTTGGGAGTATACGCTCGGATTGACATGCAGCGTGGTGTTTGGAAAGCTCCTGCTGGTGATGAGGCTAGTCTGATGGGGGTGATGGGCTTGCGCCATCGCTACACAGATAGGGAGCACACCAACTTGGTTCGCAAGGCTCACATCAACTGTGTGCGTTTTGTGCCGGGCGCTGGCATTGTGGTGGACAGTTCCCGTACCCTCTCGACCAAGACCATTTGGTGGTATGTCAACGTGCGTCGTCTCTTCAACTATGTGAAGACCTCTCTGAAGAATGGATTGCGATGGGTGCGGCAAGAGCCCAACAAGAAAGAGCTTTGGGACACGGTGAAATTCAATTCCGTCAAGCCCTTCATGATGAATTTGTGGAAGCAAGGTGCCTTTGGTGAGGGCGCTCCGGAAGAGGTTTTCACCATTAAGTGCGATGCGGACAACAACCCTCCTTATCTTGTGGATCAAGGTATCTTTACTTTGGAAGTTTATATGTATCCTTCCAAGCCGGCCGAAACGGTGGTCATCATCGTTGGTCAGCAAGATGCGGGTGGTTCCGCAGGCGAAGCGTAAGAAAAATGCGTTTCTCTTCCCCCGTTTTTTCGGGGGAAGAGGGCGTTTCCCTTGGCGGAATATGTCAGAAAATAAAAAATTTTCTTTCGAACAGCAGAAAGGAGTGAACACATATGGGTAGCAAACCGGGATATCCAGAAAGCTATAGGGCGAATGAGTTTTACCTCAAAATCGATGGAATTCCTAGCCCTGCTTTTACAAAAGTTTCTGGCCTCTCCGATGGAGAAACAGGGACGATTGAACAAATCGATCCCAAGACCAATGAGGTGCATAAAATTTCTAGTGGTGTGGTTAAGTTTGAGCCGCTTACCCTAGAGAGAAATTTGGATGGTACTCCTGAGGATAAGCTGCTTTATGAGTGGTTCCAAGAAGTGTTCAAAATCAGTGATGCAGAGAAAGATCAGGGTTCTTCCACCACACGTCGAAATGGTTCTATTCACAAGCTCCATTTTGGCAAAGAGGTGATGGCTTGGACCATTCGGGAAGCTTGGATTAAGTCCTCGAAGTACACCGATTTGGAAGCAGGCTCGGAGAATATGATGAAGCTTACCATTGTTTTGGAACATGAAGGTTTAGAGCGCATTAAGCCGTAGATCGAAATAAGCTCCTAAAGAAAGACTTTTGAGCAAAGGGGGAGGGGTTTCTCCCTCTCCCTTAAATTTTCCAAGCATAAAGGAGTTTTATCCTTGAGTAGTATGGTCCCCTTTTTTCGTGAGGCTTTTCGGAGCAATGAGTTTATTCTCAAGATTGGCTCGAAAGATATCCCTGTACTAAAGGTCTCTGGGCTCTCAAGTGGGAGTATTGAGACCACCTTAGAGCAGTTTGATCCCAAATATAGGAAGGTTTATAAGGTCGCAGGGGGGATTATGAAATTTGAGCCTTTGACCATAGAGCGCTACGTGACCAGCGTGGATGAGGAGGGGACGAAGGAAATTATGGAGTGGTTTTTTGAGGATGTGCGTTTGGATCCAAAGGAAGGTGTGGCGGCTAGAGGCACGTCAAAGTACCGCAAGTCCGGTGCTATTATCAAAAAAAATTTTGGCACAACCGTGGCCAAGTGGGTGTTTTGGGGAGCTTGGATCAAATCCATCAAATACGATGATTTAGAAGCCGGGTCTGAAAATCTTTTTAAGCAGACAATTGTTTTAGAACACGAGGGCATAGAGCGCCACCCTATAGAGTAGGCCAGGAAGGCGTTATTTTACCTCATAGATTCAATAGATAATGTAGTAGAAAGCTTGTGTTTTAATTTTAGATTAACGGGGCGGAAGAGGAAGTTTTTTTTCGTTAACTTCCTGAATGTAGAGGAGAAAAAATATGGGAATTGGGAAAAAGGGACTTTCTCATGTAAAGAGCTCGGCTCTTAAAGGAAAGCCGCATGGATATAACTATTTTCAAGAGGCGTTTCGGGTCAATGAATTTTACTTGAAGATAGATGGCAAGGAAAGCCCTGGTATTCATAAAGTGAGCGGACTATCCTTGGGCGAGTGGGGAACGGAGGAGCGGTTTGATGGTGGCTCCAATATAAAATTTAAAGTTTGCAATGGCATAGTCAGTTTTCCCCCTCTGGTATTAGAGCGCTATATGGGAGCCCACCCTGCAGAAGATAAGCGCTTCAACGAATGGTTTCAGGAAGTATTTAAGCTAAAAGGAACCGGTGAGTCTGTAAAATCTACCAGAAAAAACGGGATTATCTATAAGCAAGAAGAAGGCAAAACCGTTCTTCTTTTTCTTTTTTACGGTGCTTGGATATCCTCAATCAAATACTCGGATTTAGATGCCTCCACTGCAGGGTTTTTTACCCAAACCATTACCCTAGAACATCTAGGACTTGAGGAGAAAATTCTCAGGTCATAGCAAACTAAACAAAAAGGCCGCAACAGAAGGATTTAGAGATGGCGATTGATAAAAAGTTTTCGTTCATACGAGATCCCTTTCGCACAAATGAGTTTGTCGTGGAAATCGATGGTCAAAACTTTGTATGCGACAAGGTAAGCGGCTTAAAACTAGGGGAAACCGGCACCGTGGAGCAGTATGACAACCAGACCAATGCCGTCTATAAAGTCTCCAGTGGAGTGGTAAAATGGCCTTCTCTCACTCTTGAGACCGCTTTTTGTGGGAAGCAAAATGAAAAAAACATTCTAGAGTGGTGGAAAGAAACCTTCAACATTGCTAACTCTGGAGTTCCTGGCTCGGATGGTACTTATGGTTCTTCTAGCTCTAGGCGGAATCTGAACATCATAAAATACCACTTTGGGCAAGTTGCCGCCAGATGGTTGGTAAAAGAAGCGTGGCTCAAGTCGGTGGAATTTTCCGAGTTGGAAGCCGGCTCTGAAAATGTGTTCAAAATTACAGTTGTTCTCGAACACGAAGGTTTGGAGCTTATCTTATCCTAAGAAGCAAAAGCAACGCAAAAATAGGGAAGAGATAAAATGCCTGGTAAATCTCCTAGCTATGCAGAAGCCTATCGAAGCAATGAGTTTTGGGTCCAAATCGAAGGGCAGGATTGGAAAGTTGATAAGGTTTCTGGCTTGTCCGAAGGTACCTCCGGGGTGATTGAGATCTACGATCCTAAGACCAATGGGGCCTTTAAAATTTCCAGCGGAGTTGTCAAGTTTGATACCCTTGTGCTGGAGAAAAAAATTCGAGGCACTCCAGAGGATATAAAATTCTACAACTGGTTTGCCTCCACCTACAACGCAGATACAGGTGGGATGCCAGGCATCGAGGGCACTTTTAGCTCCCAAAAAAGTGGAAAAAACTTTAATATTTATAAACTTCATTTTGGGAAAAAAGTCCTATCCTGGATTATCACAGGAGCTTGGATCAAAAGTCTAAAATACAACGATCTAGAAGGGGGAGCGGAAAATACCTTCAATATGACCATAGAAATTGAACACCAAGGCATCTCCCGAAAAGCCCATTTTGATGGCTCAAACACCCCGAAATAGTCCCTTCGTTTCCACCCAATTTTGCAAAAACGCCGCCCCATTTCAAGACCTATCTATTCTTAAGTTTGAGCAGACTGTAGACCCATTTCGAGAATGTTTCAATATGCGGAGGCTCATAAAACCGTGAAACGACAAAAAGAATTTACCTTCACCCTACCCATCGGCTACCGCGATGAAGATGGCAATCTCCATCGCGAAGCCACTTTGCGCAAAATGACCGGGCGCGAAGAAGAAGTGCTCGCTGAGCCAATGTACGCAAATAACGGCGGTAAGTTGGTCACTCAACTTCTCTACAACTGCTTGCTCCGTTTAGGGACCCTTCCCAACATTACCAGAGAGGTGGTCTCCAACCTCTACTCTCCCGATCGCAACTTCCTTCTGGTCAAACTCAGAACCATCACCTTTGGCCCTGAGCTGCAGGCCAATTATACCTGTAGCTCCTGCGGCACACTCAACTATGTCCTGGAAGACCTCGATTCCCTACCGGTGAAAAACTGGGAAGACGGGGAAGATGTGGAGATTGAGGTGGAACTTGAAGATGGCTACGAAGACAAAGGCGTCGTCCACACCCATATGGTCTTCCGTCCGCCGAGGGGAGAAGATGAGGAAAAGATCGCTGATATCGCCAAAAGAAACATTGTCAAGGGCAAAAACGCCTTACTTACTCGCTGTCTTAAGAAATTTGGCGAAATGGAAACCTATCGCTTTCAAGGTCTAGGTACCATTATCTTTGAAGAACTCACCCTCAAAGATAGGCGTAAAATCGACGAATCTCTCGAGAAAAATATGCCCGGGATTGAGCTCTCACGAGAAATTCAATGCGTTGGCTGTGGCAAAACCAACCGGGTGGACATTGATTTGGAAAATTTTTTATATCCGGAGTGAGCAAGCCTGAATGGCTTAGAAAAGAGGTATTTTATCTAGCTTATCATATCCACTGGTCTTATCATGAGATTATGGACCTACCTATCGGCGAGCGCAAACACTTTGTTCAGCTCCTTACAAAAGAAATTGAACGGCAAAATAAGGAGCTTGAAGAGTCCTTAAAAGCGCTACGGGAATAAAAATAGTTTTCCCCAACTTTTTGCAGCAAAACAAACACTAAAACAACTTATCATATTCAGCGAGTTAGGATATTCCTATGCTAGCAATCGGAGCTTTCCTAAAACCCCCTTCTCAAAGACAAAAAAAGATCTCTCGCTATCCCCTATCCTCTCTCGTGTTGTCGCACAAAGCTACAAAAACTTCTCTCTCTTCCCCCTCTCTTCCGTGGCAGCTTTCCAACTCATTCCAATTTAAAAATCGCGGCTACTCCCGTCAACTTTCCTTCCCCACTACCTCTAAGCTCACTCCGGCAAAAGGCACTCTCAACCTTCAAAAAATCCGTCTTCCCAGCAAAGATCAAATCAAACGTGGCGTGATGCAGGGGTTTTTTTTTATACCCAAAGCTCACAGTCCAGCCCAACATTTCCCTATCCACCGTAAAAAAAGCTGGAATCGAAACCTCTTTCTTCAAGCAGCAAATATTTTTGCTTCTGTTCCCTCTCCCGCCGTAGAGGATTTTCAAGCGAAATCATCCCCCCGCTCCTTTCTTGCAAGAAAGCCTCAAATTTCGTTTTTTCGCGCCACCTCGAAAAATCCTTTATCTCCAAAACTTCAACGGACCGGCCTAGCTGCTATCCCCTCAGGTGGAATAGGCCCGCCGGCCCAGCCAGTATCATTTTCAGGGCTGGCACGGCAGGCTTGGCCAGCGAATTTGGCCCCGTCTCCCTCCAGTTCGCCGCCTCGTCGCTCTGTGTTCCGC
>RFKQ01000084.1 GCA_003694635.1 Planctomycetota bacterium | reverse complement strand
GGATTGGGGGGGTATATTTGGGTTTTTGGGGGGTAGGTTGGTTGCCGTTATTTGGTTTTTTGGGGGCGTTATTGGTTTCGGTGTTGGTGTATGGTTTGGCGTGGTGGCAGCGTTTTTCCATTTCGGGTTTTATTTTAGGGGGGGTGGTGATTAGTTTTATTTGCACTTCTTTGGTGATTTTTTTGTTGAGTTGGTTGCCGTTGTCTGCGTCTCAGTGGTTATTTTTTTTATTGGTGGGGGATTTATCTGGAGTGGATATTCGTCTTTTGCCGTGGGTGGTGCTAGTGGTGTTGGGGGGGGTGTTGTTGTTGTTGGGTTTAGGTCGTTCGGTGGAGGTATTGGCTTTAGGTCGGGAGAAGGCGTATAGTTTGGGGGTAGAGGTGGGTTGGTTGATGCCGTTGGTATTTTGGATAACGGCGTGGATTGCGGGCAGTTGTGTGAGTGCGGCGGGTTTGATTGGTTTTGTGGGGATGATGGTTCCGCATATAGGTCGTTTGTGTGTAGGGGGAAATTTGGAGCGTTTGTTACCGTTTTCGATTTGGTTAGGTGGGATTTTTTTGATGTTGGCGGACACGTTATCTCGGGTGATTTTTTATCCTCGGCAGGTTCCGGTGGGGGCGATAACGGGGTTATTGGGTGGGATTTTTTTTCTTGTGCTTTTATTTGGGAGGGATAGAGAGGTTTAAGGGGAGGTGTTGTTTGGGGATAGAATTTTGAGATTTTTTGTTTTTTTTCGTCTTAACGATTGTGTGAGTGGGCGGGGGGAAATTTTGATTTTAGTTTTGATTTTTCTCTCAGGATATAGTATAATATAGTATTCTGCACAGGGTTTGGAGGGAATTTGTAGGGTGCGTGATGGTGGGGAGGGGGCGAATTTATGTAGGATTTGGTTGTAGCAAATTTGATTATTTGCTTAGGCAATGTAGAGAAAGTAGGTAGGCAGATGGGCGAGTCCACCGAGAGAATCAATCGAAAGGAGTTGGCGAAGAAGATCAATGCGATCTTGGAGGGAGATTTGGGGGAGGTTACGCCGGTGGATTTTGCTTCTACCTCTTCGAAAGGGGAGGAGCTTGTTCAGAGCAAGTTCAAGAGCACGGATGATATTTTATCGCATTTAAATGCGGAGATTGTAGAGGAAGAGGGGGCAGGGCATGACACGGAGGATTTGCAGAGGGAGTTATCTGGTTTGATAGAGGAGGAGGCCAAGATTTCCCAACACAGGGTGGAGGCGGTTTCGGTGGAGCCAACGCAGGAGCTTTCCTCGGATTTGATTGATGAGTTGGTGAGTGAGAGGCCTTCTTCGGTGGAGAAGGGAGATGAGGGGGAAGAAGAGGAAGGGGTTTCTAAGGAGGGGGATTTAGATTTTTTGGACGAGTATATTCCTTTTTCTGCCACGTCTCAGGTAGGTGGGAACGGCTCATCTTCTTCGGTGGAGGAGGGAGAGAGGGAAGTGGAGGGGGGGGGATCGTTTCCTTCGCAGGATTTGACCTCGCAGGCGAAGATAAGGCGGGCGCGGCAGGTGAGTCGTAAGATTTTACAGAAGGCGTTGAAGTCGGAGTTGGAGGGGCGGCGGGAGTTGGAGAAGGATTTCTTGGGCGAGGTTAAAGGGGAGGGGAAGGTGGAGGAGTTGGAGGGGGAGTTGGAGGAGTTGAGGGGGAAGTTGGAGAGTTTGAGGGAGGAGAATAGTGCTTTGCTCCAGGCTAATCGTGGTTTGGAGCAGAAGTTGAGTTCCCTGGAGAGGAAGCAGGAGGAGAGAGGGCGTTTTAAGGAGGGTGTGAAGGAGTTGGTGGAGGAGCTGGAGGAGCAGAGGAAGGCTCTTCAGCAGATGCGGGAGGATTTGGCGCAATTTAAGAGGGAGAATCTTCATTTGCAGTCGGAGAATCATCGTCTAGTGACGGAGATTCGCCATTTAAGTGAGGTGGCGCAGGATTTAAAGGAGGTGGGTGGGTTGGAGAAGTTTTTGGATTATACGGAGGCGGCGCGTCAGCAGTTGAAGAAGGAGACGCAGAATTATAAGGAGCATTTTCAGGCGTCGTTGGAGAGTATTCAGAACAAGTATTTTCATTTGGACAAGGTGATTGGGTATATACGGGAGTTGAGGGATATTTTGAAGGGGGAGATTTTGGAGCTTCAGGAGCTTTACCAGAGGGAGTTGGACAATCGGAAGGACTTTGAGCAGCGTCTTTCCAAGTTGGAGGAGAGGGTTCATATTGCGGAGAAGCACAAGGTCTTTTACAAGGAGAGGTGCCGAGAGTTGGAGTATCAGCTTCAGCAGTTGGAGAGGGAGAAGCAGCAGTTGTTGGGGAAGGTGGACGTTCAGGAGAACGAGGTTCTTCAGCATTTATGGCAATTGAAGAAGAATACAAAGGTTTTGAACACGCTGATTCAGCGTTTGGTAGAGCTGGAGGATGAGTCGATTTAGTTAGAGTGTTGTCATTTTAGGCAAGTCAGGAGTGTGGATGAGATGAGTTTTTGGCGATATTGTGGGGTGAGTGGGGTGGTACTTTTTTTTCTTTTGTTGGGTTGTACGACGGAGACGAGGGTGGTGGAGCGTTCGAATATTAAGATCAAGAATTCGTTGAAAGATGAGGATGCGGCGGTTCCGAAGTCGAAGGCGGAGATGATTCAGGAGCTTCAGCGGGCTTGGCGGAGGGATCCGGATTCTCCGCGGACGGCTTGGAGGATTGGTTGGTATTATTTTCACGTGGAGAAGAGGTATGCGCAGGCGGAGCATTGGTTTCGCTATTCGATTGGGAAGATGGCGCGGCCGGAGGAATATCCGGGGCCGTATTATTATTTGGGGGAGGCTTGTATGCGTCAGGGGAAGATTCGGGAGGCGGTGGAGTGTTTTGAGAAGGTGATTCGGATTCGTCGTTCCATTCAGTGGGAGTTTCGGGTGTATCGGATGTCTTATTTTAATTTAGGGATTCTTTATGCGGCGCAGAAGAGGATGGAGAAGTCGAATTGGGCTTTTGATCAGTACATAAAGTTGGGTGGGGATCTGGAGAAGGTTCGGCAGATGCGTTATCGTATTCAACAGCTTTCTAAAAATTCAGTGGAAGGGCTCAGATGAGAGTAGAACGGGTTCCTCATTTGGTATATTTAGAGACCTTTGGATGTCAGATGAATCAGTTGGATTCGGAGCTTTTGGTGGAGAGATTTCTCCAGCATGGTTATGAGATGACGGAGGAGATAGATAGGGCGGGGGTAATTGTTTACAACACTTGTTCGGTACGGGCCCATGCGGAGGACAAGGTTTATTCGAACTTAGGCCGTTTGAAGTTTGCCAAGAGGGCATGTGAGGAGTTGGTGATAGCGGTGGTAGGTTGTATGGCTCAGTTGCAGAAGGAGCAGATTCATCGGCGCATGCCTCATGTTGACATTATTTTGGGGACGGGTGAGTTTACTCGCTTGCCGGAGTTGGTGGAGCAGGCTCGTCGCACTCAGAGTTTGATCAGTGGGTTTGATCTCAAGGATGTTCGGATTTCTCGTGGTGGAGGGTATTTGAGGAATCGGCATAGTGCGTACGTTTCGATTATACGTGGCTGTGATATGCCGTGTACGTATTGTGTGGTGCCCACGACGCGGGGAAAGCAGGTGAGTCGTTATCCCCGGGAGATTTTAGCGGAGGTGGAATTTTTGCGGGATCAGGGGGTGAAGGAGATCACGCTTCTTGGTCAGACGGTGGATGCGTATGGTCGGGATATTGATAAGAGGTTGACGTTGGCAAAGTTGCTTGAGCTGCTTGATCGGGTGGAGGGGATAGAGCGCATTCGGTTTGTGACGTCGCATCCTTCGTTTATTACGGTGGATTTGATGGATGCGGTGGCGGGTTTATCGAAGGTATGCGAGTACATTCACATGCCGGCCCAGTCGGGTTCGGACAGGATTTTGCGTCGGATGCGTCGGGGTTATAATCGGCGGATTTATTTGGAGAAGGTGGAGATGTTGCGGGAGAGGATACCGGAGGTGGCGATTGCGAGTGATTTTATTGTGGGTTATCCTGGGGAGGGTGAGGAGGATTTTCAGTTGTCGGTGGATTTGATCGAGGAGGTGGGGTTTCAGAATTCGTTTATATTTAAGTATTCGCCGCGTCCGGGCACGAAGGCATGGGGGGTGGAGGAGAATGTATCTTTGGAGGAGAAAAAGAGGCGGAATCAGATTTTATTGGAGGTTCAGGGCAGGGTAAGTTTGCGTTGGAAGCAGGCTCAGTTGGGTCGGGTGGTGGAGATTTTGGTGGAGGGGTATTCGAAGAGCAATCCTTCTAGGTTGAGTGGAAGGACGCGTGGGAATGATATTGTGGTTTTTGATTTTGAAGGGTTTTGTGCGGATTCTTTGATAGGGAAATTGGTTTCGGTGGAGTTAAAGTCGGCCAATTCGTATACATTTATTGGGGAGTTGATTCACCAGCCTTTGGAGATTTAGATCTGGAGAGAGTTAGGGGAGGGGTTGAGTATGCGCAGTAATTTAGGAGGTAATTTGGGATATGCAGGAAAAGGGAGTATGGATGAAGGGAGGGATGAGGGTGGAGTATGATTTTGCGGAATCTTCCGTATTGAAGGGGGGAAGGAGGTTAAAGGTTGCCGGTAGGGATCTTCTTCTTCCCCACAAGTTTATGAGTTTTCGGTCGGGGGAGGTGGAGATTCGGGTGGCTTATCAGGAGAGGATTTATCCGGTGCTTTTGTGTAGTTGTGGAGGGGATAGGAGTGGGGTTTTGTTTAGTGAGGAGGGTTGTGTTCATATTGGGGGTTTGCGGGAGGGTTTTTTCCGGCCGTTTTTGGAGGAGATATTTTTTCAGAAGTATGGGGGGGTGTATGATCGTTCTTATTTGTATGATCCGTTAGCTCAGAAGATCCGAATGCTTTATCCGCTTGGTGAGAGAAGGATATTGGAGGAGTTTTCTGAGAAGTTTTTTAGTTCTACTGAATGGAGAGAGCGATAGAGTAGCGCAGAGCGGAGCGATGCATAGGATTTGGGATTTACTAGAAAACTTTTTTAAAGCCAAGCTCTTTTTTAAAGAGATTTATGATCAATATGAGGAGATGGTATTGGAGCATGCGAGGAGGCGCGGGGTGCATCGTAAGGATTTGCGTTTGGAGCAGGAGGAGTTGACGAAGCTGATAGATTTTTCCAAGTTGGTGGAGTTGCGGGATAAGTATTTAGCTCCGTTGAAGGAGCTTTCTCATGAGATTTTTCGTCAGTCGGATTCGACGGATCGATTTGATCGTTTTGTGAATACGATTTTTCACGAGATATCCATTTTAAAGGAGGAGCACTATAAGGTCAAGAAGTTTGCGGCGGAGTATGAGGAGGAGAATGAGACGGAGGAGTTTACGATTATTTTGGACGAGGTGCATGAGGCGTTTCCGCGGATTATTCATCATGTTCACAATTTATTTCGGAAGGCGAAGAAGCGTTTAGAGAAGTTATTGCCTCGTTACAATCGGGAGAAGGTTTTTGTGCGTTCGGTGTATATTTTTGGGGAGGATTTATTGTCGAGGGAGTATTCGGAGGGTGTGATTGGTTTTTACGAGAGGATGTATCCTCGTTACGGGGCATTTGAAGGTTATACGGTGGTGGCGAAGAGTTTTTATGATTCTGGTTTTCATCTACAGGCGAAGGAGGCCATTGGGTTGGCGAAGGGTTTTTTGGAGAGGTATACGGATCACCAGGATGAATTTTTTCAGAAGTTATATTTAATGTATACAGAGGTTTATCGGTACTATTTTCCTTCTGAGGTTGGATCGCTTCTTTCTAGGGAGTAGTTGGGGAGGGTGTAGGTTAGGTAAGATTTCAGGAGATTTGGTAAGGTGGTATTTTTTGTGGGAATGAGTTAAGGTTTTATGAAGACGTTAGAGATCCACAATGTCACAAGGCGTCAATGGACGATTTTGGATGCGGATCGGGAGGCGGCCGAGGAGTTGGTGAGGGAGTTGAAGGTGCACTCGATCACGGCTCATTTATTGCTTCAGCGGGGGATTGCGTCGTTGCGGGAGGCGGAGGAATTTTTGCATCCTTCTGTGGACAATCTTTACGATCCTTTTTTGTTGCCAGACATGGAGAAGGCGGTGAAGCGGTTGGCGGAGGCGATCAAGAGGCGTCAGCGGATTTTGATTTATGGGGATTATGATGTGGATGGCATTACGGGGACGGCGTTGCTTTTGAGGTTTTTGCGTTTTACGGGGGCGGAGGTATCTTATTTTATTCCGAGTCGGTTGCGGGAGGGGTATGGTTTGCATCATATTCCCATTCGGCGGGCGAAGGAGGAGGGGGTAGGTTTGATTTTGAGTGTGGACAATGGCACGTCTTCGTATGAGGAGGTGGAGCTTATACGGCAGTTAGGCATGGATATTATCATCACGGATCACCATCAGGTGGTGGAGCCTCATCGTTTGCCCCGGGCGGTGGCGGTGGTGAATCCGAAGTTATCGTCTTCGGTTTATCCTTTTCGGGATTTATGTGGGGTGGCGGTGGCGTTTAAATTGGCGTTGGCATTGGCGCGGTATTTATCGCCTTCGGAGAGGTTATCGTTGGAGTTTCGGGAGTTATTGCGGGAGAGTATGGCTTTTGTGGCGTTGGGTACGATTGCGGATGTGATGCCATTGGTGGGGGAGAATCGGATTTTTGTGAAATTTGGTTTATTGGCGTTGGAGAGTTCGAAGGCGCCTGGATTTCATGCGTTGTTGGACGTAGCTGGTTTGCGGGATAGGTCGTTGGAGGTAAGTGATATTAGTTTTCGAGTAGCGCCTTTGATCAATGCGGCGGGGCGATTGGGGGAGGTGGGGATTTGTTTGGATTTATTTCAGACCAGTTCGAGCACGGAGGCGTACAGGTACAGTCGCATGTTGGCGCGTCAGAATGAGCGTCGTCGGAAGATGTGTTTGGAGATTTACAAGGATGTGATGGCGAAATTGGAGCGGAGTTCGCAGAAGGATGCACCTCTTTTGTTTTTGGATTCGCCCCATTGGCATCCCGGTTTAATTGGTGTGGTTTGTTCTCAGTTGGTGCATCAGTATGGTCGTCCGGTGATTTTGGTGGCGGTGGGGGAGGATGGGATAGGCAAAGGTTCGGCGCGGTCGTTATCTCATTTTGATTTGCCGCGGGTTTTGGAGGAGTCATCGGAGCTTTTATTGAAGTTTGGGGGGCATATGTTGGCGGCTGGTTTTGAGATTGAGGAGGCGAATATTCCGCGTTTTCGGGAGAGGGTTTTGGGGTATGCTAGGGATTTTTTTGGAGCTTCACCGCCTTTGCGCACGTACACAGCGGATGCGGAGGTGGATTTTTCTGAGCTCACGCCTTCGCTTTTGCGGGAGTTGGATTTATTTGCGCCTTTTGGTCAGAGCAATCGGCGTCCTATTTTTTGCACCCATAACATTCGTGTGGTGGGGCGGCCAAAGCGGGTGGGGGGGCGTTGCGCTCATTTGAAGTTGTATCTTCGCCAGAAGGATACGGTATTTAAGGGGATTGCGTTGGAGATGCCGCAGTTGTATCAGCGGATTATTTCGTCGCGGTGTCCAAAATTTTCCATTTTGTATTCCCCTCAATTTTACCCTGGACACAAGGTAGATCCCATAGAGTTGGAGTTAGAGGATATGATTGAGACGTGTTGCATCCAGCCGGTTTCTTCCAAGAGGTTGCGTTAGCTGATGGAGGATTGAGGGGGATTTTGGGGATTCAGTGGAGTGGCGGGAGGGGGAGTGACAAAAATTGTTGATGGACTTTCAAAAATGTTCATTTTTTTGTTGTTTGGAGGGCGGGGGAGAGGGTTGGAGTTTGGAGATAAACTGTTTTGAGATTTTTATCTTTTTGATTTTAGAGGGGATAGAAGGGTTTTACGCTGATATTTCTTTCATTGGAATAAAAATTGCTGAAGATAAGTTGGAAAGGAGATTAGGGCATGGAAGAGAGATCGATATTTTGGTAGTTTTATGATGATGAATTTTTTAAGTAAGGAGTTTGGATTATGAAAAAGAGACAAAAAGGTTTTACTTTAATTGAGCTTATGATTGTGGTGGCGATCATTGCGATCATTGCCGCGATCGCTATTCCCAATCTATTGGATGCAAAGAAAAATTCCAATGAGAGTGCGGCCATTGCTAACCTAAAAACATTTTACACAGCAGAAACTCAGTTTAGAACGGACAAAAAGGGTGGCAGCACTCGTTATGGTACCCCTGGCGAGTTAGTGCAGCATGGTTTGATTGACAAAAGTTTTTCCCAATCTAAGGTGGCCTCTGGTAACGGGGGTGTAAAGGGCGGTTTTACCTTTAGTTGTGCAGGGGCCAGTGTTGGCAGTTTTAGTGCTTGGATGTTGGCGTTGAGTGCTCAAGACTCCGATCGTGATTTCTTTGTAGATCAAAGTGGCCGGATTACCTATGACACTGGTGGAGATGGTGTGAAGCCAGACGCCAACAGTTCTGGTATTGATGACTAGGTTTTTCTAACTGCCCTTATTCTCCTTTCCTTTTTTTAAAAAGTTCAGAGGAAGTGAAGGTTTTCTCCTTTTCTTCCTCTTTCTTTTTATGGTAGAGGGTGTTTTACTGGTTGGCTTTGTTGTCGTGATAGATTTTGAGGGCGTGTAGAGCGGTTTGGATGCAGCGTTGTTCGGCTTGATCTTTGTCTTGGGGGTGGATAAAGGTATTTTGTGGTCGGTTGGCGAAGACGGTGCAGATGCAGCCGGCGGGGATTTCCCGGAGGCTGGCGAGGGTGAAGAGGACGCTAGCTTCCATTTCGAGGTTTTTCACGCCTAGTTTCGCGAGGGTTTCGGGCAGTTGTGGTTGTAGAGGGGCGAGGCCGGGGATTTGTCGTCCTTGTGGGGCGTAGAAGCCGGGTGCGGTGGCGGTAAGTCCTACGTGGTAGGGGTATTGGAGTTTTTGTGCGCTTTGGATGAGGGCTTGGACGAGGGCGTGGTGGGCGATAGCTGGGTATCCTGGGGGGACGTAGGAGTGGGAGACATTTTCTAGGCGGACGGCGCCGGTGGAGATGACGAGGTCAGCGAGTTGGATATGTTTTTGCAGTCCGCCGCAGCTTCCGACGCGTAGGAGGGTAGGTTGTTGGAGGAGTTGGCAGATTTCCACCACGGCGATTTCCATATTTCCGCAGCCGATACCTGTGCCCATAACGCTGACAGGCAGGCCTTGCCAGGTGCCGGTGATGGTGTGGTATTCCCGGTTTTGGCGGCGCACTCGGATGGAGTCGAAGTGTTTAGCGACTTTTTCGCTACGAGCTGGATCGCCCACGAGTAAGATATTGGGGGCGAGTTCTTCTTGGTTGACGCCGATATGGTATTGTCGTCCTTGTTCATCTTGGACATTTTCTGCGGATTTGTAGGACATAGGGGGAAATTAACCTCCGGTGGTATTCATAGTGAATTTGCGGTAGCCTTCGTGTTTAAAGGGTTTATGGAATACGTTTTGGTAGATAGCTTCTTGGATTTCTATTTCGCTTTTATTTTGGCGCAGAAGGGGTTTGAGGTCGAAGTATTGTTCGAGGAGCAGGCAGGCTTTTAGTTTTCCGTCGGCGGTGAGTCGCATTCGGTTGCAGCGGGCGCAGAATTTATCGGAGACTGGGGAGATGAAGCCGATTTTGCCTTTGGCGTTCGGGATTTTGTAGTAGGTAGCTGGTCCTTTTCCGGGGGTATGTTCTTCGGCGGGGGTGAGGGGGAGTTGGTTGGAGTGGAGGATTTGTTTCATTTTTTGGATGGGGAGGACCTGGGGGTTTTCGTGGAAGTTTCCTAGGGGCATATATTCGATAAATCGGACGTAGAGGTTTTGTTTTTGTGTAAGTTTGGCGAAGGCGGGGAGTTCGTCATCGTTTTTTCCTTGTACAACGACGACGTTGAGTTTGACGAAGAAGTTCATTTCTAGGGCGAGTTGGATGGCGTCCCAGACTTTTTGCCAGGCGTTTGCGAGGGTGAATTGGTGGAAGCGTTTGGGTTGAAGGGTATCTAGGCTGATATTGAGTTGTTGGATACCGATATTTTTGAGTTGGGGGAGGTTGGGTTTTAGGAGTAGGGCGTTGGTGGTTAGGCTCACTTTTTCGACGTTTGGGATTTTATGAAGTTTTTCGAGGAAGTTTAGGCATCCTTTTCGCACGAGGGGTTCGCCACCGGTGATACGGAAGTAGCGGAAGCCGAGGTTGGTCATGATGCGGGCTATTTTTAAGATTTCTTCGAAGGAGAGGATTTCTTCACGAGGTTTGAAGTGGATAGGTTGGTGATCTGGCATGCAGTAAAAGCAGCGTAGGTTGCAGCGGTCGGTGATGGAGATACGTAGGTTGGTGATATGGCGGCCGAATTGGTCTTTCATGGTTGGGGTTCCTGTAGGGTTTTGATACTATAGGAATTTGTTTTGTTCTAAAGTATATCTTTTCTTTTTTCAAAAGTCAACTCTTTTGGATTTTTGTTTGGTTCGCTTGAATAAGATGGTTTACGGGTTAGGATAGATAGGGAGTTTGGTTGATCGTTTTCTAGGTAGAGTGGATTTTTTTTTAGAAAGGGCATTTCGGATGATGGTTATTCGCTCATGGTTGGGTAGGGTTGTGTTGTTGTGGGGTTGTTTTTTGGTTTCGTGGGTTTATGGTCAGAGGGAGTACCCGGTTACTTTTGAGGTGGAGGTACCGTTTGTGCTTCCGTCGGGGGTAAGGGTTTACATTTCTGGGGATCATCCTCGGTTAGGGAGTTGGGACCCGGGTTTGGTGAACATGCATCGGGTTTCGCCGAGGCGGTTTCGGCGTACGGTTTGGCTTCCCAAGGGGGAGGTTCAGTTTAAGTTTACGTTGGGGAGTTGGAGGCATGTGGAGAAGGGGGTTCATTGGGAGGAGTTGTCCAATCGGCGTTTAAAGGTGGTAGGTAGGGGGAGTTATTTTTTTCGTGTAGCTCGTTGGAATTACAGTTGGGATTTACGTCCTGTTTTGCCGACGTGGAGTGGGGATATTGAGGCGATAGCCAATGTATATTCGCCTCAGTTGAGGAATCGGCGGCATATTTGGGTGTATTTACCGCCGGGGTATTTTACGCATCTTAATCGGCGTTATCCGGTGTTGTACATGCACGATGGGAACAATGTATTTGATGCGCGTCGGGCTTTTGGTGGGGTGGAGTGGTCGGCGGATGAGACGGCGAAGCGATTGTTGGAGGCGCAGAAGGTAGTGGGTTTTATTATCGTAGCTGTATCGAACACAGCCAAGCGGATGTACGAGTACACTCCTGTGCGGGATGTTCGTTATGGTGGTGGAGGCGGGGAGAAGTATGCGCAGTTTTTGATCAAGACGTTGAAGCCGATGATAGATCGGTATTATCGCACTCGTCCGTCTAGGGAGTACACGGCGGTGATGGGTTCTTCGTTGGGGGGATTGGTATCGTTGTATTTGGTGTGGAGGCATTCGGAGGTATTTTCGCAGGCGGGGGTGGTATCGCCGTCTGTGTGGTGGGCTAGGAGGTGGGTTGTGGATTTTGTGGGGCGCTACAGTCCTCGTTATCCTGTGCGCATTTGGTTGGACATGGGCACTCAGGAGGGGGGGGATAGGGATAGGGATGGGGTTTCGGATGCGTTGGAGGATGCGAGGTTATTGCGGGATGTTTTATTGAAGAGGGGGATGAGGTATGGGAAGAATTTTGCGTACTTTGAGGCGGTGGGTGCGCGCCACAACGAGTATTTTTGGGCGAAGAGGTTGGGAAGAATTTTTCGTTTTTTGTATGGCAAGAAGAAGAATTAGGTGGTGGGGGGGGAATTTTAGAAGAATTCGGG
>RFKQ01000083.1 GCA_003694635.1 Planctomycetota bacterium | reverse complement strand
TGGCGGCGGCGAAGACCGGATCGGCTCAGGATGGGAGGGGGTACAACTACGCTTGGTTGGCGGGGGTGGCGTGGGCGAGGGCACAGACGGAGGATTTTCAGGAGCAGCTTTTTCGCCATCCAGCGCTTTGGCGCAAGGTTCCCAAGATTGCGTTTGCGGTGGTAGTGGAGAACACCAGCGGTCATGGGGGAGACATTGCTGCCCCCATTGCGGCGGATTTATTGGAAGCGTTTTTTGAAAAGCCCAAAAAAGAGGAGCTAGAAGCTAGATAGAGTCCAAGATACGGTTGAGTGTTGGGCTGGGGCGCATCAGTTGGCGTAAGCGCTCGGGGTCGGGGTGATAGTATCCGTTCATATCAGCTGGTTGGCCTTGCACGGCGAGGAGTTCTTGGTGGATGGTGGTTTCATTTTCTTGGAGTTGGTTGTAGATTTTTTGAAATTTTTCTTTTAGATTTGGCTCTTCGTTTTGTTGAGCTAGGGCTTGTGCCCAGTAGAGGGCGAGGTAGAAATTGCTGCCACGGTTGTCGATTTCGTGGACTTTTCGGGAGGGGAATTTTTTGTTTTCTAGGTATTGAGCGATAGCTTGGTTGAGGGTATTGGCGAAGACTTTTGCGGGGAGGTATTGGGATTTTTCGAAAATATGTTCAAAGCAGGCGCCCACGGCGGCGTATTCGCCCAAGGAGTCCCAGCGGAGGTGATTTTCTTTGATGAACTGTTGAACGTGTTTGGGGGCGGAGCCACCGGCACCTGTTTCGAAGAGTCCTCCGCCGTGGAGGAGTCGAACGATGGAGAGCATTTTGGCGCTGGTACCGAGTTCTAGGATGGGGAAAAGGTCGGTTAGGTAGTCCCGGAGGACGTTGCCGGTGACGGCGATGGTGTTTTTGCCCGCTCGGATGCGTTCTAGGCTAAAGCGCATGGCTTCCACAGGGGATTTGATATGGATTTCTAGGCCTTCGGTGTTATGGTTTTTGAGGTAGGTTTGGACTTTTTGAATTAGCTGGGCATCGTGGGCGCGGTTTTCATCTAGCCAAAAAACGGTGGGCTCTCCTGTGGCCCTGGCCCGTTGGACAGCGAGTTTGACCCAATCCTGGATAGCGAGGTCTTTGGTTTGGCACATGCGGAAGATATCGCCTTGTTCGACTTCTTGTTGGAGGAGGAGGTTGTTGTTTTCATCGAGGACTTGGATTTGGCCATCGGCGGGGGCGCAAAAGGTTTTGTCATGGGAGCCGTATTCTTCGGCCTTTTGGGCCATTAGGCCTACGTTGGAGACGCTACCCATGGTAGAGCGATCGAAGGCGCCGTATTTTTTGCAATTTTCCACGATTTCCTTGTAGACGACCGCGTAGCTACGGTCGGGGATGAGGGCTTTGGTATCGTGAAGCTGGTTGTCGGGCCCCCACATTTGGCCACCATCGCGGATCACAACGGGCATGGAAGCGTCGATGATGATATCGTTGGGGAAGTGTAGATTGGTGATGCCTTTATAGGAGTCGACCATAGCGAGGGGTGGACGATGTTGGTAGGTATTTTCAATGGCGTTTTCGATTTCTTTTCGCTGGTCGTCGGGAAGTTTTTGAAGTTTTTTGTAGAGGTCCCCTAGGCCGTAGTTAGGATTGACATTTATTTTTTGAAATATTTCTCGATATTTTTCAAAGACTTCTTCAAAGTAGACCTCCAGGCAATGCCCAAAGATAACAGGATCGGAGACTTTCATCATTGTGGCTTTGAGATGGAGGGAGAGGAGTAGTCCTTGTTGAAGGGCGTCTTGGATTTGGGCTTGGAAGAAATGGCGCAGGGCGCGCACGCTCATACGTGCGGTATCGATCACCTCGCCTTTTAGAAGGGGGAAGCTTGGTTTTAGGATCTGCCGTTGGCCCTGTTTGTCGACGAATTCAATGCGGGCCTGGGTGTCTTGCGGGAGGGTAAGGGAGTTTTCGCTTTCGTAGAAGTCGCCATTTTCCATGTGGGCGACGTGGGTTTTGGACTGGGGCGACCAGGGTTTGAGAGGAAGGCCCATGGCTTGGGGGAATTTTTTGGCGTAGTTTTTGACCGCAAGGGGGGCGCGACGGTCGGAATTGCCTTGACGCAGAACGGGGTTGACGGCGCTACCAAGGACTTTTGAGTAGCGCTGTTGGATGTGTTTTTCCTCGTCTGTGGTAGGCTCTTCGGGATAGTTGGGAACGGGAAATCCCTTTTCCTGCAGCTCAGCGATAGCGGCCTTTAGCTGAGGGATGGAGGCGCTAATGTTGGGGAGTTTGATGATGTTGGCCTCGGGCTTTTGGGTGAGCTCGCTTAGTTCGGCAAGGTCATCGGGCCGCTGTTGTTCGGCGGAGAGGTAGTCGGGGAAGTTGGCAAGAATCCGTCCAGTTAAGGAAATATCTTTGGTTTCAAAACAAATCCTTGTTCCCTTAGTGAAGGCTTGGAAGATGGGGAGCAGGGAGTAGGTAGCCAATGCGGGGGCTTCGTCCACTTTGGTATAGATGATTTTGTGCTCCATGGCCGGAACTCCTTGTGAGTATGTTTTGGAAGGAAGGTGGTCTTCGTACCGCAAAAACAACGAGGAAAGGGAGCTATTTTAGCAAAAGGTGGCGCCTTTGCAACGGATGAATTCCAAAATTGGTGAATTTTATGCGTTGGCCTCTACAAGTGAGCTTACAAATCGGGGAAAAGGGGAATTTTCTGGAACAATTTTCCGGTTCGATAGGCCACGATCAGACCTTGGATCACCTTTTTATCGTAGAGAATATCCGCTTGTTTTTGGAGCTGGAGCAGCACTTCTTTGATATGAGCTCTTCCTTTGGAAGGGGCGTAGTTGCGGGCAAAGGCTTTGGCCACGGCAATGATTCTAGCATCGAGAGGAATTTCCTTTCCCTTTCGACCTTCGGGGTAGCCGCTACCGTCTACGTTTTCTCGGTGGTATTTCACGCCGTCGATCAGCTCCTCCATTCCTTCGTACTCTCGCAGCAGTTCCTCCGCAAGAAATGCTTGTTTTGTGTAGATATGTTCTTCTCTGTTTTTCAAGTTTTCCCCCATCTCCGCATCGGGAATAGCAATACGACCTAAGCCGTGAAGCAGAGAGGCTAACTGGATGCGGCGAACGGATTCTCTATCCAGTCCCATAGAAAGTGCAATGGCGGTAGCGTAATTGGCTACCTCTTCCGAATGCCCTTTGGATTGAGGCACCCGCATCTCAATGGCGCGGACGAGCATTTTCACCATGTTTAAAAACACTCTTCGCTGGCTATGCGCCGCACGCAGCCCTTGCAGGGCAACGCCGAGCTGAACCCCTATGGCGGTGATCAATTCCATATTTTCACGGGTAAAAGGTCCATTTTTTTTCTTCTTTGCCAGATACATCACACCGCTCAATTCCTCAAAAGCCACCAAGCAGACGCAAAGGACGGAATACTCCTCTACCTCGCCCCCTTCTTTTGTTCTGTGATCCATGCCTAGAAAGGATTTTCTCGAGCGCATCACCCGCTTGATGACATTTTTGGAAACCAATGGTCTTCCCATACGCTGCCTTTCATGGGAGCAGACTAAAGTCAATTTCTTTTTTAGCGATTTCCTCAAAAAGATATAACCGCAGTCCGCTTCCACCAGCGGAAGGGCAAATTGCAAAATTTCCTTCATCAGCTCATGGGGATCTGAGCCGTGGCGGATGATTTTTGCTACCTCGTAGAGGGCCTCCATATCTCTGGATTCCGCCTCACCCTCTTGCATAGGTTCATAAGTGTCCTCAATGGTTGGGGCGTTAAAGCGATACAATCCTGTGGCGCCAGAAAAGTTAGGCAAATCCGATGAGATCACGATTTCAATTTTTTTCTGCCGTCCGGAACTTCCCTCGGCCTCGCCCTCCTCAAACTCCAGTAAAGCTCCCCCGATCCGCACTTCATCGCCAGCTCTCAAGAGCTCTTCGGTGATCTTTTCTCCGTTGACAAAGGTTCCATTTTTGCTTCCCAAATCCCGGATAAAATACATCTCCCCAACTCGAAAAATCTCCGCATGGCGCCTAGATACCCCCTGATCAAAAATTTGGATATCCTCCTCATCATCCCGTCCGATCCCCAAAACATCTTCTTTGATCTCAAACCGCATCCCCGCATTTGGACCGTTTTTAATCCGAATAGATGGCATTCAAGGCCTCCTACTCTTAAAATCCAACTATTTCTGAACTGGCCAATTTTAGCCTTGCGTTTTTTGCGCTGAAATCGTTTAGGATAACATTGACGAATGCTCAAAAGGAAGTAGTCGTTTTACTTCAGGCTGCGAAGGGCGATTTTTAAGATTCTATAGAATTTTCCGCCTCTTCTAGCAACCTCTCGATACTCTGAAGGATATCCGGTACCTCCAAAAGCCGCCCTTCCCCTTGGTGCCCACAGGCAAGGTGCCCCGAACTTGTAGGCAAAATGTGGTAGCCAAGCTCGCGGAGGGTGCGGATATTCTTCTGCACCAACGGATGGGCGTACATGCGATGGTTCATCGCCGGGGCGAAAAGCCGTGGAATACGCATATCCAAGGCTAGCGCAACCGTGCTAAGAACATCGTCGGCAATGCCACAAGCGCATTTGCCCAAAATGTCCGCTGTGGCAGGTGCCACCACTAGGATATCCGCCCAATCGGCTAGCGCGATGTGATCGTCTTCCAAACGAAAATCAGCCCCGGAAAATTGGGCCAGTACGGCCTTCTGACGGCAGACATAATCCAGGGAAAGAGGGGAGATAAATTTTTGGGCATTCTGGGTCAATATGGCGCGCACAAGGTGCCCCTCCTGGGTGAGCTTGGAGGCAAGATCCACCGCCTTAAACGCAGCGATGCTACCGCAAACACCTAAGAGAATCTTTGCCATTATCGGACCTTTCTGGTATCTTTGTGTTCTTTCCAAGTTTTTGGCTGAATGGATTGGGCCTTTTCTCCGCTTAAAATCAACCCGGAAGGAAGGACAGCGATGCAGCGCACTCCCGGCGGATCAGCTGCAGCCTCCGCTGCTGAGGGGGAGCGCTGGACGGTAAAAATTCGCCTCTTTTCCCCTTTCTCTCTGCCCTTTGAGAGCGGGATAAAGAATATTTGAACCCCTCCGAGATGGTACCTTTTCTCCAGACCTCCCCGGTTGTCAAAATAGATGGCGACTGGCGAAGTTTCCCCCTCAGAGGACCTTTCTGCCAAGGCCGCCGCCCCTCTAATCCGAAGCGAAACATTGGAGGGGAGGCGATATTGATCCGACTCCAGAACAGCTTGAAGCTGGAGTTGATCCAAGAAAACGGAAAACTCTTCGGCGCTATTCCCGATCACAAGGGGGGTGGTGGAGGTATTTAAGATTTGGGGGGGGCGCTCAGAGAAGTTTTCGTTAGCTTGGGTGTTTGGCAAAAGGTGGCGGGGGATTTCGTCAATGGAAAGCTCCGCTTTTCCCCGATAAAACTGAAAATGCACTTTTGCCCAAGTGTAAGGTTCAAACACTCCCGGATAGGTTTGCGCTTGGTAGCGAACGGATTGTTGATTGCTGTCTTTTCCCCAGAGGTTGATTTGGAATTGGGCTAGCGGGGAGACTTTAAGGGCATAGGATTGATCCTTTTCCACAATGGAGAGCCAAGTCATTTTTGAAGAGGGATAAATTTTTATCCAAAAGTTGATCACAATCCCGTGGCTAGGGCTAAAACTAGGCCGTGGTGGGATCTGGACTTTTGCTTGAGGTTTGCTCAGTTCAAGGGCGCTACCGAGGTAGCCCGGGGCGAGACGAACGTTGCTGGCTCTTCCCCAGATTTCCTCTTCGCCCCCAGCGCGCAGCTGGGCCTCTTCTTCGGAGGAGGGGAGCAGGTCATTCTTCTCAAAGCTCCAATACGCAATGGTTTTGGAAGCGGCCACGGAAATCGTGCGTTTTTCGGGGTGGATATAAATCGCTCCGAATCCTCCTTCTTGCCGGGCGGTGTTTTGTGCTAAGCGGATCATATGGACGAGCGCTCCTTCGGCGGCTTGGAGTTGCCTACCTTTTTTTTGCCTCAGAAGCGCCCATATCCCCACCCCAAAGAGGAGGGAGAGGATGCCGACGACAACCAGAAGTTCGGTGAGAGTAAAGGCGCCATTGGAGCGATTTTGTTGTGAGACCATAGGTTTGTCCTGTTTTCAAGAGTTATTTCGAGGATTTGGAAAAGATAACCACCGTAAGGTAGCAGTCCCAAGGGCGGAAGGTGCGTTGGCTTTTGGTGAGTTGTAGGGATTCGATTTTTGCGCCGGGGAGTCGTTCGATGTACCAGAGGCAGTTCACCAGTCCTTGGATGTTGAGGTTGGAGAGCTGGAATTTAAAGGTGTCTTTGGTGAGATCTTCAGAGTATTTTTGACTAGAAAAGCTGGAGGAAACCAGGCTAGCTTGCTGGACGACAATACGCTCAAGATAGCTTTGAGTTTTGGAAGAGCTTTTTGGGGAGTCTTTTTTGCGCTTTGCTTTGACAAGGAGCTTTTGAAGTTGTTTATCCCGAAGTTTTTCGCGGGTTAGGGAGTGGAAGCGAATCTGTCTTCGCAGCTGATCTTTTTTATCTTGGAGCCGCACAGCGGTTAGGAGGCAGAGCACCGCCATAATGGCCACAAGGAGCCCAAGTAGGATATTAAACCAGCGATAAAAGTCAAACGAAGGGGGCTTTTCTTTCATTCTGTTTCCTTTTGGATTTCCAGATTGATATTGCCCACACCGTTGCTAAAATTGGAGCCTGTGACTTTGAGGATTTTACTGCTTTTCTGAATGGTGCGCACAAAACGGCCAAGCAGGCGGTTATTGGGGATTTTTCCGCTGATTTGGATACCTTTTTGGCCAATGTAAAGGTTTAACAGCTGAAAAGAGACCTTGCTTTTTTCCTTGGCTTGGGCTAGTTCTTTTAAAATGACCAGTGGTGAGGTAATTTTGGGAATACCTTTGCCGGTGCCGATTTGTTCCTGCAGTTCCTCGATTTTATCGTCAATGCTAGCGGGAATATTTTCCGGATAAAGGGGCTTGCCGGGAGCCACTTCGCGAAAGAGGAATTGGTAGACTCGATTTTGTTCTTTCAGGGATTTTTGGACTTGAAATTGGGTAAACTCCAGTTTTTGTTGGAGGTGTTGAAAGAGGACGAAGAGAATGCAAAAGATCAGAAATAAAGTGAGGGCAAAGCTTTTTTGAATTTTTTGAGATCGTTTGGGAGAGCGAAATTCCCCTTGGCGGAAGTCAAAACGAACTTCGTCTTGCTGAAGTTCCTTCATCGCCAAGCCGATGGAGGTTAGATAGGGCACTTTTTCCTTTGCCAATTTTTCTTCGATATTTAGAAGAGGTATTTGAAAATGATTTTGGAGGTAGTCGGCAATCCGGGGGGTTTGGGGGAGGGAGTTGATCAGCAAGATTTGATGGATTTCCTGATTAAATTGGGCGTAGACAATGGTCTGCTCCAGTTTTTGAGACAGTTTGTGCAGGTATTCGTCCAGTGCGGAAACCTCGTCGCCTTCCTCGTAGATTTCAAGAGCTTCGAACTCTTCCTCGGAAAGAACGGCGATGGGTTCGTTTTGGATGGCGGGTAGGGTATTTGTCTCGGACATTTCTTGGAGGTAGAGGATGGAGGAGTCCTCACTCTCCAGTGTGGAGGCGATTTCCCAATCTTCTTCAAAAGCGATGTAGCTATCATCGCTGGATTCCACGCCCCAGATTTCGAAGTCCTCCAGGCTGATTTCTTCCTCCTCCTCTTCTTCTTGAGGTTGGATTTCCTCCAGCAAAAATTCGTAGATACCGGTGGCTTCTTTGGGGTTTGGTTTCTGTTTTTGCACTCGGCTGGAGTGGCGGGTTTTTTTGGGATGGGTTGAGGCATCGGTATTAGAGGGGGAGGAGGGCAGATACAGGCAGCGAAAAAAGACCAACTGGCCTTTGGAGAGAAGCAGGATTTTTACCACATTTTGCTCTAGGGCGAGGACGATTTGGTTTTGTTCGCTCTCCACGCAGTTTAGGGATTTCAGCCCGTTAAAAAGAGCGGTGATATCGATATCGATTTGGTCTGGATCGATATGATTTTCTTGGCAGAGTTGGAGATATTCAGCGATGGTGGTCTTGGGAAGGAAGGCAAGGAGAATTCTGCTTTTTTTCTCTTTTTTTACTTCCACTTCTCCAGCTTTATGGTAGCAGAGCACCACATCGTCGATGGTGAGTTCTTGTGGTAGCAGGGGTTCGCTGGCAAAGTGGATGGTTTTGGCGATCAGCTCAGGTTGGGTGTAATCGGAGAGATACTCCCGCAGAATAGCTTTTTGGGCAGGGATGGAGATAGCGCAGACGCTTTGTTTGCGGAAGAGTTGGCGAAAGATTTGGTGGAGGGCTTGGGCTCGCTCTTTTGGGGTGGTGGCGGAGAAATGGAGTGTTTTTTCCACTTCCGCGTGCTTTCCAGAGCCTTGCAGGCGGACGGCGCGCAGTTCATTTATTCCGATTTCGATGCCAATGGTATGCATACAAACTCACAAATGGGGCTTAGAAAGGGGGTATTTTTATGGGCTTATTCCTCTAGGGTTGGGTTTCATAGCTACGGTAGGTTAGCTTGACCTCCCTTCCGCCTTGGAGTTTCCCGTGGATGAGTTTGGCGTTTTGCAGCAAGACAATGTGGTAGATCACCTCCACGCGTCCATTTTTCTTTTGTCCAATTTGCCTACGGATGGATTTTGCAATGAAGGGAGTTTGGTTTTTCTCCTTCATTTTGAAGTAGACGGTTCTGCCGTTCCACTTTGCGGTAAAGCGGGAGAGGTGGGGTTGTTGGGGGTTGTAGAACAGAACTTCGACGGAGAGGGATGTGGCGGTGGGCGGAGACGTTGGCCGGGAGGGGCGCTTGAGTGGAGGGCGGTAGGTTTGCCAGGATGGTTGGCGAAAAGGGATAGCGAAGGCTTGGCGGATAATGTTAAACTTATAGAGATTATTGGTGTTATCTTGTTGTTGGGCAGCGATAAATTCCTCTTCTTTAAGGGGTTCTAGGCGCAGAGTTTCCTCCTTTTCCGCGTAGTAGGTAAACCAGATCGAGGCGTAGAGTATGGTCACGAGTATGCTGTTGATGCTTAGCAAGCCCCAGCGTAGGGATTTGGATGAGATTTTTTGCATTTATGGAATTTGCCTCCAGTAGATCAGTTCCCAGTTTTCTTTCTCTCGTTTGATCAGGACTTCCACGGATTTTTGGAGGGTGGCGTTTTTGGCAGAAAGCCGCAGGCGAAAGTGGTAGGATGAGACGGAGATTTGTTCAGAAAATTTTTTCTCCTTATTTTCCTCTTTAGAAGGCGGGTTGGAGTTGGTGGTATTTTTATCGTCTTTTTCGGAGGTAAAGACGTTTTCCAGACCGGAGATTTGGCTGAGTTCTTCGATTTTTTCGAAGGGTTTGCTTTTGCGTTTTTGGAGGATTTCATCGACGGCATCGGGGGTAATGGAATCGTGCAGGGCAAGGAGGACTTCATAGGGAGCGGTATTGATGTTCACTGGCCCTTGGGAGTGGAGAGTAAGGAACCGAGCGAGCCCTTTTTGTGGTGGATCTTGTTGGTCGTTTCCGTAGAGAAGATTTTGGTCGATATCCTCGATGGTGAGGAGTTCTTCGAGGGAGTCCAAGGGTGCGTTTTTGGCGTTATTTTCGTATTTTCCCTCTTTATCGATATCGATATAATCGGCGATAGCTTCGGCGAGTTGGGGGGGATGTCCAAGGGTTTTGAGCAGGCGCGTCAGCTGTTTGGCCACGGGGTTGCGCCAGGCGGGGTCAGCGAGGAGGTTGAGGGGGATATAGCGCTCTTCATCTTCGATTTGCAGGGAGAGGGAGGTGGAGGAAATGGTAAGGTTGGTCTGCAAGGCAAGGTTAGCCCAGGTTTCGTTTAGGGAGTCGGTGGCGCTGTTTTCCAGGTCTTGGAGAAGGATCTTTTTGGCGAGAACGTAGGCGCTTTTTAGGGCGCTATTTGTTTCCAGGAGGCGTTGAAAATTCTTCACCCCTTGTTGATGGATGGTGGTGGTATCGGCGAACTCCACCACCACAACAGTGAGGAGAACGAGCAAAAAAAGACTGAGCAGCAGGGCAATGGCTTTTTTTTGAAAGTTTTTTCTCATACTTGAAGCGTTTACTTTGGCCGTGGTAAGCGAGTTTGGAGGAAGGTGAAATTTACTATTGGGATGGGCAAGCGACGGTTTAGAGGCAAGGTCAATATTCGTCTTCGTCCCAGTCGTCTTCGTCCCAGGTGGAGTCTTTGTCTTCTTCTGATTGGAGGAGCTCTTCAAATTTTTTCTTCAGGTGCGGTGGTGGATCGCTGATCCAAGAGGAGAGTTGATCTAAGTTGGTGAGGAAGAGTTCGTCCAAATCTTGGGTTGGGGTTTCGTTTTGCAGATGGGTGCGTTTTTTCTTTTGGAGTTCTTTGAGGTTCAGTCCTTCTGGGCCGACGATTTTTTTCACCGCTTCTTCCCAGAGGGTATCCACACTAGCGGAGCTTTGTTTTTGGCGTTTGAGGATATATCGTAGCATTTGCACTCCGTCTCTTGGAGAGATATCGAGGTGGAGTTGATGGGCTTGTTGGAGGAAGTCCACGGTTTTTTGCAAAAGTGTCTCCGGGGCGAAGGGAATGCAGTATTGAAGGATTTCCAGCTCTTCCTCCCGGGGTGGAAATTCGATTTCGATGAGGGGTTGGACCCGGGAGAGGATGTAGTCGGGCAGCTCGTAGGTGCTAGCGTCGTCGTTCATAGTAACGCAGCAGCGAAAGTGAGGGTGGGCGGGGATACGGATACCGGCGATGATGCTTTCGACGTAGCGGCGGTGGTCCAGTAGGGGGGCGAGGGAGGCCCAGCTTTTTTCGCTCATCCGGTTGCCCTCATCCAGAATGCAAACCCCGCCTTCGATCATCGCGGAGACGACGGCACTGGCCTGGTATTCGATTTTTCCCCCTTCGCTAAGAACTGGGCTGATGATTAGGTCTTCGGGGCGGGTGTCCATTGTGCACTGGTAGATATAGAGGGGGAGGTTCAGTTTTTGGGCGGCGGCCATTGCTAGAGTGGTCTTGCCGGTGCCCGGTTTGCCCACCAGGCGGGGGCAGAGGGGGAGATCTCCTTCGCCGAGGACGAGCCAGCAGGCGAGGAGTTGTTCGAGGACTTCGTTTTGTCCGACCCAATGGACTTTGGTGGTGTCCGGTGGGCTGAGACGTAGCCGGATGCCTTCGATGGTGGTGTATTTCATTGATTTTTCATCCTAAATGGGAAATCTGAACTATGGCAAATTTTACTCCATGAGAATTTTTAAATTATATCTTTTTCTATAGATTTGGCAACGATTTCTTTGGGGTCTACTTTTTTCACCCAAAAAAAGGAGGCTCTCCAAAATGGAGAGTTTCCCTCCAGTGGAAAGTGGTAAAAAAGGTTTTTCTGATGAATGAAAAGCTGCAGGGATTTTTACTCGTGGAGCTTAGTTAGAAAGAAAGTGCGGATGGAAAGGTAGAGTGAGGCGCGTTTGGCGTTTTTGTGCCCTTTGGCATGAAATTTGAGAAAGGTTTCCATTACAAGCGCACAATGGCCGCAGATAAATCGGTTTACTATCTTTTTGAAATGGGAACAAGCGCAGAAGGAGCGATACAATGAGGAAAAAATTTACACGAAGAGAGTTTATTAAAATCCTAGGCGCAGGCGCGCTTACCGCCTCGGTTTCAGAGTTGGTTTCCCCGTTTTTTCCCATTTCCTCCGCCTAAGAATCGGTCTCCGTCAGCCCCACATACTGTGAAATTTGCTTCTGGAAGTGCGCCGGTTGGGTGTATCGTGAGGGGGAGAAGCCTTGGAAAATTGTAGGCAATTCCCAGGATTTGTACTCCCATGGGAGACTCTGCACCCGGGGCACAGGGGGCCTTGGGGCCTATTTGGACGAAAATCGACTTAAAGTTCCTCTGATTCGGACGCAAAAGCGGGGCAAACAGGTATTCCAAGAGGTGAGCTGGCAGACTGCGTTGGATTTTATCGCGGAGAAAATGGAGTTGATACGCAAAAAATACGGGGCTCATTCTCTGGCGTTGTTCTCCCATGGAATTGGGGGGACGTGGTTTAAAACGCTTGTCAAAGCCTATGGAAGCCGCAACATTACCGCCCCTTCTTATGCCCAATGCCGTGGCCCCCGGGAGGAGGCGTTTAAGCTTACCTTTGGAAGAGGCCTTGGCTCACCCGAAAACACAGACATTGAAAACACTCGCTGCCTGGTCTTGATCGGCTCGCATATTGGTGAGAATCTACACAACGGGCAGGTGCAGGAGTTTGCCAAAGCTCAGGAGCGGGGAGCCACCATCATCACCGTTGATCCACGTTTTTCCGTTGCTGCGTCCAAGTCAAAATACTGGTTGCCCATTCGCCCTTCCACCGATTTGGCGCTGCTTTTGAGCTGGATGCATGTTCTTATCTACGACGAGCTCTATGATAAAAAATATGTGGAAAAATACACCATTGGATTCCAAGAGTTAAAGAAATTTGTAAAAAAATTTACACCCGAATGGGCTTATCCCATCACGTCCCTGGAGCCCAATCTTATCCGCCAGACCGCTCGGGAAATGGCAAAGCATGCGCCTTCTGTGCTCGTTCATCCCTCTAGGCACACCACGTGGTATGGCGACGATACCCAGCGATGCCGAGCGGTGGCTATCTTAAACGCTTTGCTAGGAAGCTGGGGGCGAAAAGGGGGATTTTATTTTCCCCGAAAAGCTCACGTTCCCAAGTACCCCATCCCCAAGTTTCCCAAGCCTCTGAAGACCTGGCGGGATTACCTTGCACCTGGTCAATTTCCGTTTGCTTCTCTTCCCCCTGCCAATCTTCTGCGCGATCTATCCCTTCCCAAGGAGGGGAAACCAGCCCCTATCCAAGGATGGTTGGTGTACGCCACCAATCTCCCTCTCACATTACCTCAGCCGGAGAAGACCTATCAGGCTCTCCAGAATCTGGAGTTGGTTGTGGCGGTGGATATTTTACCCACAGCGATCACCGGCTGGGCCGATGTGGTTTTGCCCGAGTGCACCTACTTGGAGCGCTACGACGATCTGCGAATTTCGCCGGGGAGAGAGGCACAAGTTGCTCTTCGCATGCCGGCGTTTCCCCCCAAATACCAAAGCAAGCCCGGCTGGTGGATCGCCAAAATGTTAGCCAAAAAATTAGGTCTAGAAAAGTATTTTCCCTGGCGAGATATCGAGGAATATTTGGACTATAGATTAAAGAAAATTGGCAGTTCCTTAAAGGAAATGAAGAGGATAGGAGTAAAAACCCTTCCCTCCAATTCCCCCCTATATCTTCCGGAGGAGGGGGATTTTTCCTTCCCTCGACCTTCGGGGAAAATCGAGCTCTATTGCAAAGATCTAGCCGCATTTGGCTTTGATCCGCTTCCCTCTTACACTCCCCATCCTGAGCCTCCGGAGGGATATTTTCGCCTGCTCTACGGCCGGACCCCGGCCCATACGTTTAGCCGCACCATCAACAATCCTTTGCTTCACGAACTTATGCCGGAGAACGAGGTGTGGATTCATCCTCAGGTGGCTAGGCGTTTTGGGATTCGCAAGGGCGAATATGTGCGTCTTAAAAACCTTGACGGCGTGGTAAGCCTGCCCGTTAAGGTAAAGATCACCGAAAGGATTCGCCCTGACTCCGTGTTCATGGCCCATGGATTTGGTCAGATGCAAAAACAGCTTACACGGGCCTATGGGAAAGGGGCCAATGACAACGGTTTGATGAGCCGCGTGGCGGTGGATCCCATCATGGGAGGGACGGGTTTTCGGGTGAATTTTGTTACGTTGGAAAGGAGGTCTTCATGAAGCGCTATGGGATGGTGATAGACACGCTAAAGTGCATTGGTTGTGGGGACTGTGTGGTTGCTTGCAAAACGGAAAATAAAGTTCCTGAGGGCTTGTGCCGGGATTGGATTGTGGAGGAGGTGAAGGGGGAGTATCCCCACCTTCAGATGGAATATCGATCTGAGCGTTGCAATCACTGTTTGCATCCCCTTTGTGTTTACGCTTGTCCCACCGGTGCTAGTCATATCAAAAAGGGAACCAACATCACGCTGGTGCACCCGGAGCTATGTACCGGCTGCAAGGCCTGCATCGCGGCCTGTCCTTACGACGCCCGTTTTGTGATGCCGCAGGGGTATGTGAGCAAGTGTACCTTCTGCGATCATCGCCTAGAGAAGGGGCAGTTGCCCGCTTGCGTTTCGGTTTGCCCGACCCATTGCATGTATTTCGGAGATTTAAACGACCCTTTGAGCGAGGTAAGCCAGCTTTTGAAGAGGCGAAAGTGGAAGGTTCTTGCCCCCGAAGCGGGAACGAAACCGCAGGTTTATTACCTGACCTAGGGCAACTTCTTTTGTGGAAAGCCTTACCAAAAGCCGGCGCTATGAAGTTTTTGGATCGGAAGGAGCTATCACTATGGAAGTCACAATCACCACCCACAAACTCAACCATTTGATCGACCCAAGGTTGCAGATTTGGGGCTATGAGGTGGCGGTGTACCTTTTTTGGGGGGCTTAACAGCGGGGATTTTAATTCTATCCAGTTTGGCTTTACTCCGCAGAAAAGAGGCGGCCTTTCCTACTATTTCGTATAAACTGCCCTTGTGGGGCCCTGTTTTGCTCAGTGTAGGAATGTTCTTCCTCTTTTTGGATTTGGAGTATAAGGCGCACTTTTGGCGCTTTTACACAGCTTTCCGGATCACCTCGGTCATGTCCTGGGGAGCGTGGATTTTACTATTGGTTTACCCCGTCAATGGCTTGCTGATTTTGATTACGCTGGAGAAAGGATACCCCCGCTTTGCCAAAAAACTAATGGAGTGGATTGGTGAGCAAAACTGGCAATCTTGGCAGCAGTGGGCCCAAAAGCACTCCGGGCGCATTGCGGGGGTTGGGATACTGGTTGGAATATTGCTAGGAATGTACACCGGGATACTCCTGAGTGCATTTGGAGCGCGCCCGTTTTGGAACTCCGCGCTCCTTGGCCCGATTTTCTTGGTCTCGGGGGTTTCTACAGCCCTAGCTTTGGCGGCTTTGCTAAGCTCTCAGAACGAAGAGCGCAAAGCTTATGAGTGGAGCGATTTTTGGCTCATTTCGCTGGAGCTGGCTTTGCTGGGCCTGTTTTTGATCACTTTATTTTCCTCCAGCGCTCTCTACCAGCAGTCTGTCAATAGCATTATGGGCGGGAAGTGGACCTTGGACTTTTGGTTGCTTGTGGTATTTTTTGGACTTTTTTTCCCTTGGCTTCTAGAGATGCTAGGAAGAATGGGGAAAAATATCCCCCCCGCCATTGCGCCAATTCTGGTGTTGTTGGGAGGGTTGTATTTCCGCTATGTGATCCTAGAGGTGGGTCAGATTAGCACCTGGATACCTTATTGATAGGTGATGTTTTTGAAGAGCAAGGGTTTTATGGATCTGGATAGGAATGTAGAAGGAGAAATAAGCCGATGAAAGGGTACATGAATCCGTATTTGGCCGGCGTGGGGCTGGGGGTGGTGCTGTTGGCCTCTTTTGTGATTGCCGGGAGAGGGTTAGGGGCCTCTGGAGCGATGATGCGGTGCGTGGTGTCTTTGCAAAAAGTGGTTTCTCAGGAGCATGTGGATAGGAATCCCTATCTAGCCAAATATGGGGGAGGGGAGAGAAATCCTTTAGAGAACTGGTTGGTGTTTGAGCTGTTGGGGGTGTTGGTGGGAGGATTTCTCTCGGGGGTAATCGCTGGACGGTTTAAGCGGGAGACCAATCATGGCCCCCGTTTTACAAAAGCAAAGCGCTGGTTATTTGCGTTTCTTGGGGGAGGGCTTTTTGGATTTGGGGCTAGGCTAGCGCGGGGTTGCACCAGTGGGCAGGCCCTGACCGGCGGGGCGACGATGGTGGTGGGAAGCTGGATAACGATGCTCGCCATTTTTGCCGGAGGGTACATGATGGCGTATTTTTTTAGAAAGCAGTGGATATGAGACACTTTCAAGGCAAATGGATCTGAGTATGGATGTTTTGACAAACAAAAGGAGGTATTGCGATGTGGGCACCGGTTAGCAAGATATTCTCATGGTCGTCTTCTTCGCTGTATTTATGGGCTTTTCTGATCGGAATTGGATTTGGTTTTTTTCTAGAGCGAGCTGGTTTTGGCAATGCTAGAAAGCTAGCGCTTCAGTTTTATTTCCGGGATATGAGCGTATTGAAGGTTATGTTTACAGCGATTGTAACGGCGATGATCGGACTGGTTTATCTGAGCTACTTGGGGATTTTGGATATGGATCGAGTCTACCTCAATCCTACTTATGTTTGGCCTGCGTTGGTGGGCGGATGGATCATGGGCGTAGGATTTATCATAGGTGGCTACTGTCCGGGAACGGCTGGAGTGGGGATGGCGACGCTGAAGGAGGATAGTTTTTTCTACCTTTTTGGCGCCTTAGTTGGTATGTTGATTTATGGGGAGCTTTATCCCTATTTTGAGAGCTTCACTACCTCGGGGTTTTGGGGAAAGCGCTACACGTTGGAGAAATGGCTTTATCTCTCTCCAAAGGTGATCGCCTTTGCGGTTTTGGTGGTAGCGCTGTTGGCTTTTTGGGCAGCGGAGTGGGCGGAGAAAAAATTCCAAAGCGATGCGGAAAAGGATGTAGGATAAAAAAGGAGGTACGGCGTAAATGGAAAGAAATGGAAAAAAATTGGGGCTTTTGTTGGCCTCTATTTTTGGGATAGGGATGCTTTTTTTGCCCGATTATCGCCACACTTTTCCTATTCGTACTGAGGAGTTAGCGCTGGACATTGCCCAAGGAAGGGATCATTTTTCGCCCAATACTTTGAAAAAATGGGTGATTGCAGGCAAAAAAAACTTTTTGGTCATAGATATTCGGGATCCGAAGGACTTCCAAGCCTCCCATATTCCCGACGCTTGGAATATCCCCTTGGCCACCCTTGGAAAAAGAGAGGTTTTGCGCAAACTTCCCTCAGATATCCCGATTATCGTTTATTCTCACGGAGGTATCCACGGAGCTCAGGCCTGGGTTCTTCTCAAAAGCGCTGGCAAGAAAGCCTATTTTTTAGAAGGAGGATACCGGGGCTGGCAAAAGGTGATGCGGGGAGAAAAATGGAGGGATATGGCGCCTCCCCAACGCAAAATTTACCGTCCAACGGGCGCTACCTCCCTACCTCTGCCTAAAGCAAAAGAAGAGGAAGAGGGTTGCTAGTGGTCCTTTTTTCCCTTAAATGATGCGCTTTCCCATCAGAGATTCCACCAGCTCCACAGCGATTTCCGCGGTGCGGTTGCGGTAATCCAAAATGGGATTGACCTCCACCAAATCCAAACTCTGCACGCGTCCATCCTCGGAGAGCAGTTCCATCAAAAGATGGGCCTCCCGGTATTGTAGTCCGCCGGGAACCGGCGTTCCTACCCCGGGGGCGAGCTGGGGATCGAGGACGTCGAGATCAAAGCTGAGGTGAATCTGGCGCACGCCGATTTGGTGGAATTTCTCCAGGCATCGGTGCACAATCTTGGCCATGCCCCACTCATCGATATCCCGCATGGTGTAGAGGGAGATTTGGGTTTGTTTGAGGGCCGATTTCTCGCCGGGGTCTAAGTCCCGCACTCCAATGAGGGCGATATTCTGAGCTGGATAGGGCGCTCTTTGACCAAAGTGGGCCATCTCCCGCGGCTCCTTCCCTACCAAAGCGCTGAGAGGCATGCCGTGAAGATTGCCGCTAGGACTGGTTTGCGGCGTATTAAAATCGCCGTGGGCGTCCACCCAAATCAGTCCGGTGCGCTCGTCCACACAAGCGCCGGCCGCGCTGCCGGCGGCGATGGAGTGATCCCCGCCTAGAATGATGGGGAAAAAGCCGCTCAGGAGGCTTTCCCCAACCGCTTGAGCAAGCTGATGGTTGACCTTAGCCACCGTGGCAAGATGCTTTAGACCTGAAGAGGAAGCGCTTTTCTCCTCCTCCGGATTGGGCACCGAAAGATTGCCAATATCCACAATCTCCAGGCCTAGCCGCTGCAAATGCTCCTGCAAACCCGCGTATCGTATGGCGCTAGGGCCCATATCCACTCCGCGTCTGGATTGTCCCAAATCCATCGGCGCGCCGATGATTTGAATTTTTTTGCTCATACCTTCCTACGCTTTTTGAAATACTCCGGTACGGGAAGAAGGCACTGTTCCACTTCTTCCCTTGACCTGCTAGCGATTTCCTCCAGCTTTTCCAAGAGCAACCCGCCTTGGAAGGGGCCGATTTTGGTGCGTTCCAACTCTTGCACCATAGCCCCACAACCAAGCTTTTGGCCAAGCTCATAAACCACACTGCGAATGTAAGTTCCCGAAGAACAGTGAATGAAAAACCGAACAAAAGGGAGGGAAATCTCCTCCACCTGGACGGAATAAACAGTGATGGTCTTTGGCTTTAGAGGCGGGGTTTTCCCCCGTCTAACCCATAGGTAGGCCGGCTTTCCCATAATTTTTTTTGCCGAAAACGGCGGCGGCATCTGAGGATAAGTCCCCACAAATCCTTTCAATGCCTGCAAAATCTGAGAAGAATTAAGCCCCTCCAGCGAGGATTGGGAGAGAACCTTTCCCAATCGATCGTAGGTATCAGTAGAAATTCCAAGCCTCGCCAAGCAAATGTACTCCTTATCCAAGCCTTGCAAATACTGAGTGGCTTTGGTGGCCTTCCCTACAGGAAGAATCATCAACCCCGTCGCAAAAGCGTCCAAGGTTCCAGTGTGGCCTACTTTGATTTTGGGGACAAAGCGCTGAAGTAGGCGCCGTACCTTGAGCACCAGCGCATGAGAACGCATCCCGGAGGGTTTCTGAACCAGAAGAAGACCGTTCATCTTATTCTCCAGAGCCTTGGGAATACGCATGGGGATGGCGAGAATTCCAGCAAAAATAGGGCTTCCAATTCTGAAGTAGCCGGGGCCCAATAGAGGGAATTGTAGCCAATTTTTCCCATTGGTCAAGAGTGGTGGGGCGATGCCAGTACTCCAAAATGCGCCGAGCACGCACTTTCCCCAATCCGGGCAGAATTTGGAGCTCTTCGCTGCGCACCCGACCTAAGGGAAGGCAATACTCCTCCGCAGCAGAAGAAGAAATCAAGGTATGCGCGAAAGAAGAAGCCGAACCATCCGCTGAACAAAAAGAGCGGTAGGCGCGGATAAAGAAGTTCTGGCCCGTCCTTGCCAAGCCTGTGGCAAAAAACCAAAGGGTGAGAAACAACAACGAAAAGTACAATTTGGATAGAATTTTGTTCATTTCTTGGCCTCCAAAACAGCTGAAGAAGAAGGCGAGCGAATCACAACCGAGGAAGCGGGAGAAGAGCCGTGGAGCTGAAGCTGTACTCGACGAAAAGAAAAAGGACGTAGCAAGGATAAAATAGTGCCAGTTTGCTCGGATAAACCCTTGGCAAGATTTAACCAAATCTCCCCCTCCAAAATCCAGCGATTTTGCCGATATTCCGGACGCCAAACCGCCCTTACAAAGTGGGGACAGCGCTTTCGGAAAATTCCCGCTAAACGCCTTCGCAAGGACTTCTTCTGAAGATAAATCCCAACCTCGCCCTTGCTAAACGTGCCTCGATAACGCACCCTAGCTCCCTCAAACGCCTCCTCCAACTCCTCCACCACCACAAACCCCCGTGGCAAAGGGTATCTAACCCCATCCCTGCGATGGGGGAAGCGATACGCCAAAATGAACGACGCCAACTCCAGCGCTCGCGCACGAGGGGAAAATTGGGGAAAGCGAAAACCGCAATACTGCAACCGCAAACCAGGACGAGCGTAGCGCGAAGAACTGTCAACAAATAACCGAACAAAAGAAAGCTGATAACGCCCCGCTAAAGCCTTCTCCAACTCCACCAACTTCTCCAACGAAGGATGCCTCTGCAAAAGCTCATCCGCCAAATAAGCCAAAAAAAGAAGCGCAAAAATCCCCATCACCAAAATAATCCAAACCTGCCTTCCCGAAGATCTCATCTTGCCAACTCCCGTGTTAGTAAATCTTCTCAGAACCTTTTTAGAAAAAAGGTTCCGTACCTCCAAAAACTTTTTCGTCGTAGGGGGAACCCTTTTTGGAAAAAGGTTTCCCCCTACCACC
>RFKQ01000082.1 GCA_003694635.1 Planctomycetota bacterium | reverse complement strand
TCCCCCCCACACCCAACCCCACACCCAACCCCGACCTCAACTCCTAACTTCACCCCGTTCGCATGCTTTGGTATCCACTCCAAATCCCACCATCTGGACACAGTAAACACCATCGCCAATCCATGATTTTCTGGACGCCTACCCCGCAGGAAATCCCCCTTACCCTCCATCTTCTCCAGCTTGTCCAGAAAAAAAAATATGACTTCCCTCTCAAAGTGGATCGTCCCTCCAGCCTCTATGTGGTCTCTAAAAACCGGCAGCGGTACGTTGTGAAAACCTACCACAGGCGCCATTTTGCCAAAACTCTCCGCAATCTCCTCCTTCTCCCACGGGCCTTTTCGGCTTACCGGCTTGCCTACTTTTTTTTAGAAAAGTCTATCCCCACCCCCTCACCCATCGCCGCCGTTTACCAGCCACTCGTCGGCATAGCCCATCTGATCACGCCTTATCTGCCCGCCCAAAGCCTGCATCAACTTCTACCCCACCATTCTGCTGAGTTTTTCCCCCCCTCCCTCCCTCGGCTGCTTGGGAAAGCGGTGGGGAAAATGCATCGGGCATGTGTTTTTCACAACGATCTGAAAACCTCCAATATCCTCTGGCAGCCCCATCCCCCCTATTTCCACTTTGTGGACCTTGACCATAGCCAACAAACCTCTGTTTTTTCCCTTCGCCTTGCCAGTAGGGATTTGAGTTGCCTGCTCGCCTACGGAGGTTGGTGGGCAAAAAAATGGGGCTGTCTGCGCTTCATTCGCTCCTATCTCCAAGCCAATCCCCTCCCCTCTTCTCTCCGGGACAAACTCTTTCAAAAAACCCTTCAAAAAACCCACCAACGGCGCCTTCAACGAAAGTCCCTCCCTCCCCAATACTCCCTTCCTTTTTGAGTTTTCTCGGTTTTTTAAGCTCTTTTGGACTTTACAGCGGAGGGAATTCTGATATCATAGATGAAGGAAAGGAAGGCATTTCGACAGACGGTTAGCGTGAAAATTTTCCCAGAAAAATATGGTTTTATGACGAGGGGGGAAACCCTTTTGGCCAGGATGCTGAGAGCGGAGCTAGAAGAACGCCTCCCCCCCAAGGGGAAAGTTAGCCGTTTGTCCTCTTTTCCCACAACCCAAAAGAAAAGCTCTTGGCGAGCTACAAAAAGAGGAAAAGGAACCTTGCAAGGTGCTTTGGCGAAGGAATAGGGAGGCGAACACAGAGGCCCAGAGCTGTAGGAAAAAGGGAGAAAACATAGGAAATGGTTCCTAACTCTTGCGGTTTTCTCAAAAAATAAAGGTAGAGAGCTATGAAAGTCGTCCTTGTCTGCCCCGCCCCACCCTCTTCCCTCCGAGGAAATCGCCGCACGGCAAAACGTTGGGCGGAAATCTTACAAAATCTAGGGCATCAGGTGGATATTGTCCAGAAATATTCTGGCGAAAATTGCGATCTATTGGTGGCCCTCCACGCAAGAAAAAGCCATGAATCTGCTCAAAAATTTAAGCACACCTTTCCCCAAAAACCCTTGTTTGTGGTGCTTACGGGCACCGATGTCTACCACGATATCTTTCACCACTCCGAGGCCCAAAAATCCTTGGAACTAGCGGATAAGCTTATTGCCTTTCAGCCCAACGCTCTGGAGAATCTGTCCCTTGAGCAACAGAAAAAGACGGCGGTGATCTATCATTCTGCTCAGCCACCGAGGGAGGAAAACCTGGATTTTGTGCGGCAAGGCATCTTTGAGGTGGGAGTGGTGGGGCATCTGCGCCCGGTGAAGGACCCTTTTTGCGCCGCGAGAGCCCTGGCTTACTTGCCCTCCAGCTCCCAAATCCAAGTGGTGCACCTTGGCGCCGCTCTGAGCGAAGAGCTGGAGCAAGAGGCGCGCCATTGGATGGGGAAAAATCCTCGCTATCGGTGGCTAGGGCAAGTGCCTCCGGCGCAAGTATGGGTTTGGCTGAGCCGCTTTCGGCTGGTGGTGGTGAGCTCGCAAATGGAAGGCGGCGCCAATGCGATCTCCGAAGCCATTTCCGTAGGCACACCGGTGTTGGCGTCCAAAGTGTCTGGGAATGTGGGAATGCTTGCGCAGGACTACCCTGGTTATTTTCCCTTCGGGGATGCCAAGCGTTTGGCCCATCTTCTGCGTCAAGCGGAGGAGGAAGGGCGATTTTACCATTGGCTGAAAACCTGCGCCTTACGGTTTCGGGAGCGATTTCGGCCAAAGAAGGAAGAAGAGGCTTGGAAAAATTTACTCGCCTCCCTCCAGTCTTAGCAAAAACAGGATTTCTTAAAAAAATTCCTTGACATTTTAAAAAAGAATTGTAAAATCTATACTCCCAGAATGGAGTTGTGCCTATGGCACCGAATTGTTTCCGTCTATGGACAAAATCGGAAATACCCGCAAGATGGAAACAATTTTCATTTGGACAGATAGCTCAGTTGGTAGAGCACGGGACTGAAAATCCCGGTGTCGGCGGTTCGAGTCCGCCTCTGTCCATCACAAACGCTTAAAAGTGCATCCGGACACAATTCCGGACACAATTCCGGACACAATATAATCTCTCTTCTAATACCCAATCCTCCAACACCTCAATAAAGCGATCGCTAAAACGCCCCTCAGAGCGCGTTTTCAACAATCCCTCAACTCTAAACAAAGCCCCTATTCAGCACCTCTAGCTACTCTCCCCATGTCTTTGATTTGGCCCCCAAAGCACTGCAATAACTCCAAACCCAGATGCTGTCCTCCTTTCCATCAAAAATCTTTCCCTCCAAAAAAAAACAAGAACTCCAAACTACCTCAGCACTCCTAAACGCAACGAGAAGCCAAAACTGCGGAAAAAAAACAAACACTCTCAACAACGCACTCTAAGAGGCTCTCCATAAAAGAAATATAACGATGAACAGAGCGAAAATCACCCCGCAGGCTTGAAAATACTCCAATTTAGTTTAGCTGAACTACTAAAGCGAGCATTTCCAAAAGAAGATTTCCCAAAAGAGCTTAAACACCTTCCTCTCCCCTTCCGGCAAAAGGGGAAAACTTGGGCGGAGAAATCAACCCCCAAAAACCCATAACCCTCAAACGAAAGACCCTTTCCTATGGAAATCAAAAACAAAACCGTCCTCATCTTAGGGGGCTATGGCTTGGTGGGATTTGAGGTGGCCAAAAAAATCCTAAATGAGGCGCCCCGCAAGCTCATTTTGCTCTCCTTGCGCAAGAAAGAAATAGAAATCGCCCTCAAACGCCTGCGAAAAATCCAAGAAAATCTAACCCACGGAGAAAATCCATCCACCGAACTCATCGGAGAATACGGCAACCTCTTCGCCCACATTGACCTCAAAGATATCCCTCTCTCCAAAGTCAAAACCACTCCCCACCTTAGAAAAATTTTTACCGATGGAATATTCCAACCGCTCACTCCCCAAATCCTCCACTCCTCTTTTCTCTACCACATCATCTGCAAACACCGCCCCCATATCGTGATCGATAGCGTCAATACCGCCACCGCCATCTCTTACCAAAATATCTTTGAAACTACCCGGGAACTGCAAAAAACCCTGCGGCTTTCAGAAAAAATTTTGCAACTCCAACCCTCCCCCAATGCCTCATCCCAAGAACTTGTGGAACTCATCCACCAAATCCAAAAAGATGTCAAACAAATCCAACAAGCCGCCGAAACCAATATCTCCAGCACCTATATCCCCCAACTTGTGCGCCATATCCAAATCCTCTACCACGCCCTCCAAGACGGCGGCGTGGAATGCTACGTAAAAGTGGGCACCAGCGGCACCGGCGGAATGGGCCTAAATATCCCCTACACCCACGGCGAAGAACGCCCGAGCCGTGTCCTGTTAAGCAAAGCCTGCGTAGGAGGCGCCCATACCCTACTTCTGTTCCTGCTAGCGCGTACCCCCGATGCACCGGTGATCAAGGAAATCAAACCCACCGCTGCCATCGCCTGGCGTGAGATCAAATACGGCAAAATCATGAAAGGCGATCAGCGCATCCTCCTCTACCAACCCACTCCACCTCAACCCCTGCCCGAAAAACTCACGCTGCGCTACTCCCCCTCCAGCCCCCAATGGAACTCCTTCGCCCCTGAAAAAGCCCAAGTCCTCCGCTCCGTCTACATCGATACCGGCGAAAATGGCCTCTTCTCCAAAGGAGAATTCGAAGCCATCACCTCCATGCAACAAATGGAATTTCTTACCCCAGAAGAAATCGCCCAAAATATCCTCTTCGAAATCAAAGGACGCAATACCGGCAAAGATGTGGTCAATGCCCTCGATTCCGCAAGCATGGGACCTACCTACCGAGCGGGCTTCCTGCGCACCTACGCTCTCTCGTATATGAAAGAACTGGAACAACGGCACCAATGCGCTAGCGTGGCCTTTGAAATGCTCGGCCCACCGCGCCTCTCAAAACTCCTCTTCGAATGCCACCTACTGGCCAAAATCTATGGCAAAATCTCCGCCCTCATCAAAGACTCCGCCGAAGAAATCTCCCAAAAATGGGAAAAACTTATCCTCGAAGATAAACAACTTACCTCCGAAATCGTCTCCATCGGCCTGCCAATTCTGCTGCGCGATGGAAAACACTTCATCCGCGGACCATTCGTTAAAATCCCTCCCTTTGAAGGCGAAAATGAAATCCCCTTCACAACCGAACAAATGGAACAATGGGCCAAAGACGGCTGGGTGGACCTGCGCCCCTCCAACGCCAGCCTTTGGCTGGAAAGAATCCACCAAATCCTGCGCGGACTTAAACCCCCCCTCCGCACCGATACCTCCAGCGCCTCCGAACGCGGGCGAATGTTCGACGTGGAACAAGGTAACCTCGCCGTAGGAGAAATCGTCGGCTGGATATTCAACGAAGAAGAACGGGGAGCAAGGTTAAAATAAATCCCTAAACCAAAACCACAGCGTATACCCTTGAAAACAAAAACCTAGAGGCTTTCCCCCTCAGAAAAATCATCCCAAAAATCTCTCCACCCGAACGCCCCCTCCAAAAAAGAAGCAAACGCAACAAAAAATCCAAATTTTTTTCCTTTGCTGTTAAATATTCTCTTTTACAATAAAGTCTAAGTATGCGTTTCCACTTCTGCAAAGCTAAAATAACCGCAGAAGATGAATCGGTCGTTTTGTTTTTAACGTCTTTCTTTCAGGAGGATCTGCCATGAAAAGAATCGTGTTGGCCCTAACAGCCTTAATAACCCTAGCCCTCTTTGGCCTCCCTACCCCCGCCTACGCCTGCAAAGGAAAAAACTGCGCGAAATGCAAAAAATCCGGCAACTGCGCGAAATGCAAAAAATCCGGCAACTGCGCGAAATGCAAAAAATCCGGCAAAATGTGCTTTAACTGCTTTGCTAAAAAAATAGCCAACGCCAAATGTATCTGTAAAAAACTAATCTGTAAAAAGTGTAAAGGCGCCAAAAAACTCTGCAAAAAATGCTTGGCAAAAACAAAAAAATGCCTCGCCTGCCTGGCCAAACGCCTAAAGTGCAGATGCAAACAAACCCGCAAAAGACCCTGCAAAGCCTGCGCACAAAAATTTAAAGCCGCCTGCCCAAAATGCAGAAAAAAAGGAAAATTCTGCTGCAAAAAATGCTTCGCAAAAGCCCTAAAAGCCTGCAAACACCCCCTCAAATGCCTGAAATGCGCCATCGCAAAAATTAAAGCAAAACAAGCAGCTAAGAAAAAATAATCCAGTTTGGTTTAGGGAAACCCTTTTTGAAAAAAGGTTTCCCCCTCCCAAAAACTTTTCTTCTCGGAACCTTTTTCAAAAAAAGGTTCCGCACCTCCAAAAACTTTTCGCACTTTAGGGGAAATACCAAAAAGAACATAGCTGGCCCTAAAAGCGCGCCTACTTCCCAAGCAAAGAGGCAAATTGAGACTTATCCTGCGCATGCCGATAAGCGGTCTGAGAGGAAATCTTCTTGAGCATAAACAGATCCCAAAGCGCCTGATCCAAAGTCTGCATCCCGTACTTTTTTCCAGTCTGAATCAACGAGGGAAGCTGATAGGTCTTGTTCTCCCGGATTACATTGGAGACAGCTGTATGAACCACCAAAATCTCCAAAGCAGGCACGAGCCCCGACCGATCACAGCGGGGCAGAAGCCTCTGGGAAATCACCGCTAGAATACTCTCTGAAAGCATCACCCGAATCTGCTCCTGCTGGTGAGAAGGAAAAGTATGAATGATCCGATCCACCGTCTGGGCCGCCGAAGAGGTGTGAAGTGTGCCAAGGACAAGGTGCCCAGTATTGGCCGCTGTGATGGCCAACTCCATCGTCTCTAAGTCCCGAATCTCCCCCACCAGAATAATGTCCGGATCCTCTCGAAGCGCCGCGCGCAAAGCCTGAGCAAATGACCTAGTATGGCTTCCTACCTCCCGCTGATTGATCAAACACTTCCCCACAGGATAGAGAAATTCAATGGGATCCTCCAACGTAATAATATGGAGCTTCTTTCGCTGGTTAATATAGTTGAGCATCGCAGCCAACGTGGTGGATTTTCCACTCCCCGTTGCGCCTGTGACCAGAATAAGACCTTGGGTGTGATGGGAGATAATCTTTTCAAGAACAGTGGGAAGCTCCAACTCCTCTAGGGTGGGTATGCGCTGAGGAATGCGCCGAAAAACCGCAGAAATCCCATTTTGCTGACAAAAGACATTGACGCGAAATCGATCCCCCTGCGAAGAGGTATAGGAAAAATCCACCTCAAGCTCTTCCTTAAAAATCCTCTTAGCAAACGGGGGCATCAACTCCTCCAAAGCCTGCTCCACCACCTCAGCGGTCAACGTCTTCTCCACCACAGGACGAAGCTCGCCGTAGATGCGAAAAAGAGGAGGATAGCCGGTGCTAAGGTGGAGATCCGAAGCCTCCACTTCCTTCATCTTCTCAAGAAAGATATCTACCCTTGCCATCGATCCGATCCAATCAGAGAATCCAAAATTCGGCAACGCATAAATAGCTTCTAACGTCATCCTTTCCCGCGATTCACCCTACCCCTTGCAGGAAAAATAATGGGCTGAACATCGTATAAGGAAATGGAACCACTCCGAAGTTGCTCTATAGTTTGCTGGTACATCCTCGAATATTGAACAAAATCCTCCCAACTCAAGGGAGAATCCGGCTCCAAATTTTCCTGTGGATAAAACACCTCCACGCAAATCTCCTCCGCCTTGTAGCCCGAATGATAGCATTGGGCACAACCTCGAGGAAGAAAAAATTGGGGAATTTGGAGCTTCCTCCAATGGGCCGGGACCGCGGACGAATCCATTTCGGCCTTGCAATGGGGACAAAGATAACGAAACCTCCAAACCTCTACAATCCCCTGACAAAATCGATAAAAAACCGAAACAAAGCGCGGAGAAAACTGCCAAAGCTCATACCCCGTCCATACGTGAGTATTTGCCAAAACACAGCGACCTTCCTCAGCCAAACGAACAGAATAGGAAAGATTTCTCTTGGCCTCCGGGGTATCGATCAGCACACAATCCGGATCCAACTGGCATAAAGACAATGGTGGCCGAGGGGGAGGAAAGTGAAAAAACCTATCGCTAGGGTACTGACTAGCCAAAGCCAAAATAGCTACGCGACTGCTGCAAGGAAGAAAAAGTTGGTGCAGAAGATAGAGTAAAAAGCTCTGAATAGAGCATGGGAAGCCAACAAAAAGAAAAATCCCTTGGGAAGAGCGGGAGAGAGGAAGAGGGTCAAGTTTCTGGAGAAGAGTGGAATAAGATTTCGGAAAAAATAACTTGGTTAGCGTGATATGAAGAAAGCTATCAGCCTCCTGTTTCTGAAGAAAAAGTCTAAATTTTTTCCCCCCTTTAGTGTGTTGAACTATCCCCCCCACTTCCACTTGCTCCTCTAGCTTGCGCAGAATATGCTCCCCCCGATCCCTATCCACTTCAGCAAGCTTACGCTTGCGGTAAGAAAGCTTAGAATAAATGCAACAGCTCTGAGCAAATAAATCTAGAAAAACGCATTCCACCTCCTCCCGAATACACTCGTCCAAAATCTTCACCAAAAGGATCTCACTGAGTTGATCCTCTTCCAACTGAGATAAATTCCAAATCGCGGACTCAAAACTGGATCGATTTCTCCCCCAAACCAAGGTAAGACATTTCTCAATATCCTTCTGATACGTAAGAGAAAAAGTAAAATTGTATTTCGCCAAATCTTTATACACATTTTGGAGTTGCCTTACCCGATCCATTTTCTCCGGATCGGAGAGGACGATATGAAGCTCATCGTCAAATTTCTCCAATGCGATTACTTTGTGTTTTAGACAGAAATCCCTTGGCAAAAGCTTGGCAATTTCCGGTTGGAGCTGCCTCTCAATGTTATGAATGTGGGAAATCTGGTATTGCTCTGCCAGAGCCCAAAGAATCGCGTGGGGAGTGGCGTAGCCAAGGGAGATAAGAATTTCGCCTAGAGGAAGATGGGGAGAAGTATTTTTCTGCTTCTCTAGTGCTTCTTCAAGTTGTTGGAGAGTGATCAGCTTTTTCTCTAAAAGAATTTGTCCTAGGGTTTTGCGCTGCTTTGGCATGGATATGAAAAGAATAGTTAAAAAAATTGCAAATTAGTTTTTGTACCAATCTTTCTCGCTTAAAATGTGGTTAAGGGAGGGTTGCCGGCTCCATTCTACTTCATGGTGTTGGAATTCAAACTCCAAATTATCCCATTGCAAAAGTTGATGAAGGGCGGACTGGGAATCCAATTCATCCAGCTCAGCATGGCGAATGTCCCCTTGATGAAAGAAAATCTTCCCTTTTTTTTCTTCCTTTTGCAGCGATAGAGTGCCGTTGAGTTTTTTATCCAAAATAAAGCGAATGAGCGAAAAGATATTTTTGGAACAATTGGAATGGTGTAGAGTGCCGTAGATACTCTTTGCGCTAAGTAGGGAGAAAAGTTTACTTTGGATTTCCTCCACACTCAATGGCTCAAACAAAAAATCGGTGGCCCCATACTCATAAGCTTGCTGCTTTAGCCGCTCTTTTTTGAAGTTGCTAATCAAAAAAATGGGGATGGACCTAGTGGGCTGATAGGAGCGAATAATTTTACAAGCTAGCAACCCGGAAATTTCCAGCATCATCACATCCATAAAGATGAGGTGAGGATGCTTTTTCTTGGAGAGCTCTATGGCCTCATTGCCGGTAAAGGCTCGGATTAAAATGCAGTTAGGTAAAATAATTTTGATTTGATCTTCAAGCTTTTCCAGCTTATCCGGAGGCGAACAGAGTAGGATACAAATCTGTTGGCTGATCTCCAGGTGCCACATCAATTTAAACTGAAGCTCTTGAGGATGAAGGGGGCGAAATAGAAAATCCGTCGCCCCCTTTTGGTAGGCGCTTTGCTTGAGTATAGGATTGGGAAGATTGGAAATCACAATGATGGGGATATGAGCGATGGGAAAGTTATGGCGGATAAATTGGCAAAAGGTAAGCCCCTCATATTGAGGGGCAAAAACATCGGAAATATCAGGTCCGGGATATTTCGTTCCAGAGACTCAAAAGCCTTTTGAGTATGGAAGAAGCAGGCTATGTTGGCATTTGGATAGTGCCGACGGATGTTCTCTTCTAGAAAAGCCTGATTTCTCTCATCCTCATCCACAATAACAACAAATGGTCGGCGGAGGATATAGCCGGCAAAATTCTCTTTCTCAGCGTATCTTATCTGTTCGCTCTCATATGCGAACTTCTGCAAGGGGCTCTCCACCGTAGGCTCGGATAGGACCACTTCTCCGAGGAACTCCTTTGTCCTGGCTCCATCCTCTTGAAAGTAAGGTTCGAGTTTGGCGTAGAGCTCTTCAAGTGACTCCAAAACTTCTTGGGGGGTTTGAAATCTCTCCTCAAGAGTTTTATGGGCCATTTTTTTGACAAATTCTTCGAGCTCTTCTGGAACATCGCTCCGTATGCTTCGAATAGAAGGAAGTTCCTCATGAAAGTGAGCGGTAATGATATGTAAGGGATTGTCGTAGCAAAAGGGGGGGCGGCCAGCAAGCATATGGAAGAGGGTGATGCCCAAAGAGTAGATATCGGCCCGGATATCGACGCTTTTGCTAGCGATGGCCTGCTCGGGAGAAATGTAGTAAGGCGTGCCCATAATGATGCCCTCCTGGGTGAGGGCAATAGTGGAGGCATGGACCTTGGCAAGTCCAAAATCCGAGAGCTTGGCATGCCCGTTTTCTTCCAAAAGGATATTATCCGGCTTAATATCTCTGTGCACCAGACCTTTTTGGTGAAGGTAGTCGAGGGCGTTGGCAATATCTTTTGTGATATTTAGCGCCCAAGGAATATCGAGAATTTTTTTTTCCTCAAGGGCATCCTGGAGGCTTCGCCCAGAAATAAACTCAAAAACAATAAAATACTGATTGAGTTCCCTATCAAATCCAGCCTCTAAGGCCTTGACAAGGTTGGGATGCTCCAGAGACATCGCTAGGCTAATCTCCCGCTGAAGACGGTGGTAAGGATTGCGCTGCGTAAGCTGGGTATGGATCACCTTAATGGCAAAAAAGCGATCTCTTTGTTCTCGAAGGCGACGAGCTTTATAGACAATCCCCATCCCCCCTTCGCCGAGTTTTTCGAGTATCTCGTAGTCCTTGATCTTTTTCGGTATCATAGGGTTGATCCTCTAGTAGCAGCAACAAATGAAAGGGATAGAGCTGCCTTTTGTCGTGAGTGTTTTCTACGCGGTTCGTACTCCAGAAAGTTTGTTTTCATTTTGTTTTCACATAGTTTATCAGATTTTTCCAAAAAATGCAAATTTTTTATAGATTTTTATTTTTTGCCTGCTTCTCTTCTCATCAAACAATAGGAAATCCTCATTCCGTTGTACATAGAAGGAATATCGCCCCAGCGATATAACCAAGCTCTATGCCTCGCCCAATCTGTACCCATGCCTATTTTTGATCCCTCCCATGAGCTGTTGGACCTGTCTCCACCTCTCCGCTCTCCCCCCTGAGCTTCTCATCGAATCTCATTCCGAGCTCGCCTCTCTCCTTACCTCCGCACAACAAAGGCCTTCCCGCTCCGCATGCCCGCGCTCCCCTCCTATTGTCCAGCTTGGATTTTCCCATAGCAAAATAGAAATAAATTCAGCAGCTCATGGTTGCGCTTTAAGATAGAACCTGCCATGGCTACCCTTTTCTTTTTCGCTTTTTCACTCCTCCTCTCCAGCCCCCAAAACTTTGAAAAATAAAAAAATTGATTTTACAAAAAAGAAAATCCCCCTCCAAAATTTTGGATTTCTAAATTGGAAATCTAAATTTTCCAAAAATGAAAACTAACTCTCTCCCCCCTGGATCAGAAACCTCTCTCCACAAATCCTCAAAACCACATCTTTTGAGGGAAAGTCTAGATGAATTCTTCCCCAAAACCTCTTCCTTTTCCGAAACCATCTACTTTTTCCGGAAAATCTTGAAGTTCTACTAGCGCTGACAAGAGGTTTATCCCCGCTCTCAACCCCAGCGATCGGCTATGCTACGCGACACCAACCCCACCTCTATCCCGCTTGTCATCCTCTCCCCCAACTGCCGGAGCGCCCCCACTCCTCGCTGTTCCAACAGCGACAGCTTCCCCTTTCGTCTCCACGCCCGCAGACCTCATCGCCCAAGGCTGACCTCGCCTCCCTCCCCACCGTCCGCCTACCAAAAACGAAGCAAGGAAGCCTTATCCATACATCCCCAAAATCAAAAAACACAAATACGGGAAAATGATTTTATAAAAACGAAAAAATCGCTGAAAAAATACGTCAGATTCGAAAATAGGTAAGTAGGAAATGGAAAAATCCCGCATCGAATACTCAACGCGGGACAGATCAGTAAATGGAGGATAGGGGATTCGAACCCCTGACCTCTACAATGCCATTGTAGCGCTCTCCCAGCTGAGCTAATCCCCCATTTTATATCCGCCTATTATATACAAAACTTCGCCCAATGTCAAGGAAAAATTTATAAAATAATGAAATTTGCCTACCTTTTCCACAAACGCTTTAGCTGGCGAAGTACCCCAATCGGTAAATCGTATTCCAAAAGAGGAATTTGGGGGTTGAACCACACCCAACGCAGCGGAAGCTGCCTTTTTCCCCCCGCAGTAAGACGCTCCCTAGCCCTCTCTAACACCCTCTTGATAAAAGTCTCAACCTTCCAACGCCGCACCAAATACCTCTCCCCTACCTTGCTACGGTAGTAGCGCGCAAAATGAGCCTGGGTAAACGCCGGAATCACCGCCCGCCACTCATAGCGTGGACGGGGATCAAATCCAGTTAAGACCACTTTCCTCTTACTGTTGTAAAAGAAATAATAGGTAGGAATTTTGCCGTAAAAATCCCAAAACCTCAAATTCTCAGCTAAATCTTTGAGCAAAATAGCCCGCTGCTCCTCCGTGTTGGGATTCAATCCCACTGCCCCCACATAGACTTTTTTTCCGCGAATTCGCCGGTGCAACCCCTGAGAAGCTACCACCGCTCTAAAAAATCGCACCACCTTCTCGCCCCCTGGAAAGGCATAAATCTCCAGCTTCCTCCTCTGGGAAGTCTGGTACAAAAATTTCTGAGCATATGCCTTCTTATCAAACGCTGGAATGTATAGCATGCCCCGCCCCGAAACGGTAAAAGGGGCCGTGTAAAATCGCTTGCCACGCCTATAGCGCAAAACATAAATCCGCTTCCGCTGCTCAAAGGCTTTGCGCAAAAGAACATGCCGCTGGATATAACCCAAAGGAACATACACCTCCCCCGAACTCAACGGATTAAACCAGGCCTTTTGAGCAAAGATTTTCTTGCCATTCCACACCTGGTACAACCTTTGGGCTCCCATCAACGTCTCCATCGCCTCCCGAGGAGAAAAATCCACAAGAACCGCAAACTTCCTCTGCAACGGAGTAAAACGCCTCTTGTACAAAAGAGCCTTCTCTCTATCCGTAAACACGGGCACCAGATTTTCCTGGAGACGATGCTTCTTCTTCCCCCAAAACAACTCCTCCCCCTCCCCCACCAAAACATAGAGATAGCTCAGGCGCTGAAACACCTCCAGCAAATCCCTCAGACGCCTGCGATGCTGGTATTTGCAAAACTGCAGCCAAAGCTGATCCCGCAAATCACTCATGTCCGGCTGAGGGTGGATCACCCGCGGCTTGCTCAAGCGGGGTGAAAGGGTATCTTGCACAACCGGCTCCTCGGAGGGCTCGGGATCGGTATCCGCCAGCTCCTCCTCCCCCCTCTCCAGCTCCGATTTCTCCGAAGGCGCCTGGACAGATGGGGAAGAGCGACCACAAGATCCAAGGAAGACGCCAGCCAACAAACCCAACATAAGGCCAAAATATCGATAGCGGTTCATGGAATCTCCTCATCTTTCTGAGTTAGGTGCCAAAAACCTCCAAAGTTCTCGCCAAACCCGCCTATTTTCGACGATAATCGCCTCGGGAATAGCGCTGGTAAGAGTTTACCAAAATTTTTTCGCCAAACATCTTGGGCCGCCCATAAAAAGCCCCCTTAGGCGCCTCCATCACGGGAATAAGCTCCAGCTTCCCCCCCTCCCTTTGGAGAAAATACAAATACCGCCCCAAACTCACCAACATCGAAACCCCATCGTTGGCATAGCGATGCCAATAAAATCCCGTGATGCTATCCAACGGGGTGGACAACTCCGCCACCACCACCTCCGGCGGGGAAACCTTGGGACGCACCACCCCCTCTTCTAGAGGATAATTCAATTCCAAACGATTGTTCGCCACACTCACCTCTCGCTCCAACTTTTTCTCCGGATCCAGCACAATCCGAACAGCTCCCCCCTCCGCTGGCAAAGAAATTCCAGAAAGCTGAACCTCCTTTTTGGACAACAGCGCAGGGACCGGACGAAACTGCACATTCCCATCCTGCTCTACGCGCAACATTGTAGGAGAAGAAGGTCCCGGCCCCACATTCCGCACGGTAATCTGCAGCGAATAACCCGGATTTGCCTTCGAAATCCGCGCCTGCAACACAAGCTCACAAGGGGCCGGATTGCGCCAGATCTGAACCTTGCAAACGTACTCATCCCGCTGGGGAAAATAGTGGTAAATCCATAGCCGCTGACGATTACAAAACGCCAAGGGACTATACAAGCGCTGGCCATTTTTATCCACTACATCGGGAGCCCACCAGAGAGTGTGAACATTCTCATCTCCGCTCAACCAAACCATCTTCTTGGCGCGAAGATCAAGCACCCCCACCCCCTTCGCCGACTTCTCCTCCGGGTAAGTGAAGCCGCGAAACACCATCGCCACTTTTGTCAAATCCACAGACCACTCCGTATTGTCACAGTTCCTAGCCGAGAGGGAAAGCAATTTCTCCCGTGGCCCCCCCTCCTTGGAGATCACATAAAACCCCTTGGGAGTGCCATAGAGAATAGGATAATCCCGTCCCCGTTCCAACGGCTTACCGGTAAGCTCAAAATAGGAAACCGGAGGCATGAAAAAGAATAAATTGTTCCGCGTGGTGCGAAGAACCTTCGGAGCGGAATTCCACCGGTCGGCTTCTACGCGAATCAGCCGATGAACCAGTTGCCTCCGAAAGCCCGGCAACACCCGCGTGATGGTCTCGATAGTGTAGAGATACCTCCCCTGCAACCCCCACTCCAAGCCTCGCAGGTGCCCTGGGGAAGTGTAAATCTTGCGCGCCTTGAGAGGGGCGCCTCGCCTCAGCTTCCTCTCGGGAGCATCGATGACAAAAATATGCTTCTCCCCCACCTCATAAGGACCCGGGAGCTGTAAATAAGCGATGCGATTGCTGTCCGGCGACCACTGAAACTCCCTCGTAATGGTATTTTTCACCACACTCGGACTAGAGCCTCCCCGAATATAAATCTTCATGTACTCCGCTGTTTCTTTTTTCAAAGTGTCCTCCAAAATGATTGTGCCGGCAATTTCCTTTTTCACCGTCACCAGCTTTTGGCCAAGATAGAGATAGGCCACCTTCTTCCCATCATGGGAAACCTTGCAGTTGCGGGTATAGGCTTCGTTCTTTACAACGTTAACTATGCGAGTTTTGGCCTTCTGCAGCGGAGAGGATTTGCCCGTAGTGCTAGGCAAAGGAAGACCTTTTCTTCTCGCCTTGCGAGTTTGGTCTAAAAATTTACGTCCACTTTCCAAAGCCTGATCCAAGGACTTTTCATGGGTGCACATCTGGCATTCCGACGGAACGCCCGGAACATTGGTTCAACCATACGCCAAAGGTAACGTCTGACTATACCCCCACGCCAACAAAAGAGCAACCAATAAGTAAAACCAATCCTTGCGCTCAATCATCTTCGTTTTCCTCCTTCTTCCTCTCGGGGAAAAGAACCGAGTCCATCTCCTCTTCTAAGCGGTAAAAGGTGCGCTCCAAAGAAGCGCGTATCCGCTTGCACCGGCGCTCCCAAGAACGGAGAGCGGCCTCTTTGCGCGCCTTATCCTCCTTGGTGGAAGCGGACATTTTCTCCAAATGAAAATAGCGCCAGTACGTCTTCCCCAAACGCTCAATCTGACGCGCGAGACTCTTGAGCTCATAACACCACTGGTTGAGGGGAAGATAAAAATACCCCTCCATCCACTTGTTGAGCTCCTTGCGATGCTGGCGAAAACCCCTTCGCAGCTTCAGCAAAACCCCGCGCCAATCCTTTCCGGAAACCTTGGGAGGCTTCCGGTTGGCAAAATCGCTCCAGTTGAATTGAGCGTTGAGCTGCTGGTAGATTTTCTTGATCTTGCCTAGCTCCGCCTTGCAATGCTTGGCCACCTCCTTTAAAGCCTTCGCCTGCTCCTGCTTGGTGCCAAATACAGCGCTAGAAGAGCCTAACTTGGCGGAAAAATCCGCAGGCAAATTATTCTTGTTGCGCAAAGTCTCCTGCAAATAAAGCGGCTGGCGCTTTAGCTCAAACCAAACCTCAGCGATATAAGTCCCCGCCACCACCAACTTTTGGCGCGAGGGCACAATCTTGAGGGTGTAGTCCCAGCCTCCCTTTTTGTCCACCACCGTGCGATACCAATTGATATAATAGCTCTGCTTCCCCAGTTGGTACTTCAAACCTATGGTCAAAATTGTATTGGTAGGATAGGGCAATTTTCCTCGCACAAAGAAGTAAGCCAACTCCTTCCCCCGTGTCTGAATCTGAAGGGAAATCCTCTCCCCTGCCCCCTTCCCGTCCTTGGCGTATAAAACCTCAACGCATAAAAAGGGAAAAAATAAACTCCAAACCAAAATCCAACCAATTTTTTGCCTCATAACCGATCCTTTTCTTAACTAAAAAAACTTTCCAACAAGAGGGCCCCGCGGCACCTCCCCTTGCCTCTTTTTCCCGCCACGCACTCCCCCGCCCTCTCATCAGTAAGCCTCCGTTCCGCTTGCACACCTGAGGCCCTTCGCTCAGTCCTAAAATCACACAGCATGACACAGCATCGCTATCTTTCCTTTTCCGCCCCCCCCATCAGTGAGCCTCCGCTCCAGCTCATGCAGCCTTCACTCCAAAGAACCTCTGCCAACCTATCGCTGGAGCGGCGCCAAAAACCTAAGAAGATAAGTCGTACACCGCCTTTACCTGGGGAGTTGTAAAATACGTAATGGTCACATCATCCAGCGCAGGAGAGGAGTTGTTTTGAATATTCCCTTTCGTCTCAATCAAGAAATCAATTAAATAGAAAAGCTGGGTATTGTCCCGGGCATCGATGGAATACCCCCTTAACGAATACCCTTCGCCGCTTTGTTGAGCGGTCGTCAATTGGTTAATGTTCACAAGCGATTTCCCTCCGTGCTTGAGCACAACCAGCGACTTGCCCGGATTTTGAGGATTGCTCGAAGGATACGTGGTCCAAGAAACCGTTCCCAAGCGAATATTTTGCTTCTCCAATGCCAACAACCTCTTCTTGTACTTGAGCTGGTACTGGCGAAAGGTCTGGTCGTAATAACGGGAAAAAGGGGGGAAAAAGTCCTTGTTTAAGCGAACGCTGTTGTAAAAATAATTATGAACAAAAAAGTTGTCCAGCGTGGCGTTGGCGTAATTTCCCCCGGGATCCCGCCCAATCCAAACTCGCGTATTCTGCCACCCTCCCGGGGGGCGGTTGGGGTCATTGTCAAAAGAAACCGGTCCAACCGTGCGCGCGTTGACCACCACCGTCGCAAAGGGGGCGCAATTGCCCCGGCTCCCTTTGCCATCCACGTATACCCGTCCATCGCTAGCCAAGAAATTGCCATAGTTGTACTTGCCGTAGGTTACCATAATATGGTGCCACTCGCCGGGTTTCCAGTTGGAAATATCGACAAAAATTTCCCGATAATCGCCGGGAATTCCACTAAACCCCCGAAACGCTCCCACGTTTGCCCCCAACGGAGCACCGGTAATCGGACGGCCTCTAGCCCCCTCCCAAACCAGGGCAAAACCTACAATAAGGTCTGTATCCTCTCGGTAGATATGAATGGCCGGATTGCCCGGCTCACCCCAGAAAAAGTAGCTCTCCAAAATCCCTGTGTTGGAGTTGGGATCATAGGCGTAGTAAGGCTTTACCCAAAATTCAATGGTCCCCCGCCGCAGGGGCATATTGTAGCCACTAAACAAAAAATATCTCCCCCTCTTCTTCGAAAGGGAGACCCCCAGCGGAAAAAGATCGCTCCCCACAAAAAAATGATCGGTGCCAGGGGAAAATAAACTCTCTGAACTAGCGCTAGGACGCGTGCCCTGGTTTAAAAAACCCGGCGCCACACCCTGATTAGGGGCTAGCAAATCGTCCAAACTGCGAATCACACGCCTGGAAACAAACCCCAAAATAAAATCCTTCGGCAACACCGCCTGCCCCACCAAACCGTTTAGGATAAGCTGTCCGTCAAAATAACACAGCTTAGAACGATTGATCAAACGCCACCACTCATCCCTAGCGTTGGAATATTCCGGCAGGGAAATAATCCCCTGGTGCCTACCGTATCGAGAAGCCCGCGGCAAGGGCAACATAATCCGATCTGTCTCAAAGTCCGCCTGGGTCGTGTCCCGATACACATGGTAGACCTGCACCACATTCTGCAACAAAGCCTTTGAAACCACCTTCCCCTCCTTGTCCAAAACCCTCCCCAACGTGGTGATCTCAAAATACCCCATCGAACTAAAACAAAACTCTTGGGAAAATACCTCCAAATCCGTCTTGTCCAACGGCCGATAAAGATTGCTGTCAGGATGGAATTTGTTTAGCCCTACGTTGGGGTTGAAGTTCGCCTTTAAAATAGCGGAAAGCAAACTGTTGGGACCTCCAAAATTCTGATCCGCCCACTGGTAAAACTCCTGCCAGGTTTTAAACGCCCCATAAAAAGTCTTGCGCTTCTGGATAATCGCCGTGGCAATCTGCTCCGCCTGAGCCTGAGAAATGGTAAAGCCCTTCGCCTTTAGCCCCCACAACAACGCAATCAAAACCTCCTTGCTCGCGGTGTTGATGTTCACAGGCGCCCGAGGCTGAAACCGAATCTCCTGCTGATTGGGGGGAATGGGATCCGCGGTAGAAGCAGCGCTAGCCTTCAGCGGCAAAATCTGCGACCTATCCACCCACGCGTGGCATGTGACGGTGTCCTGAATCGTGCGGAATATCTTCTCCCCCGCTACCTTCCCGTACTTCAGAGCCAAAAGGTAGCGAATTTGATTCTTCGTCTTATACCCCTCCGCCGGCCGAGAATCCACCAAATAAGAAGCCAACTGAGGAGGATTTGGCAAATCAATGGGACGCTTCGGGTTTTGGTTGAGCGCCCGAAAGAGGTTGGTCAAAATTCTCTTGAGGTTGACCGTGTTGGTGTCGTTGAGGTAAATCATCGAAGCGCAGTCCAAAATCTTTAGGCGATAATACGCCCAATAATTGGCCGCTCCCTCCCGCCCCCCTACGGTCTGGCCCAAAGTTCCACTGTAAGCCTCACCCTGAAAAATCTGGGCTGGATAAGCCGCTAAAGAAAAACGTTTTGGATCGTTGGTGCTCTCCTCCAGAGAAATAAAATCCAACCGCCCCGTGTTCGCATCCAAAGAACCAGCATAGTGCCAAGGCTCCAGGTAGGTCTCCCATGCCCGGCTCCGGTAAGCCGGCTGATACGCCTGCCCCGCGTCTATCTTATTCCTCATCTCCTTCTGGGCCTGAGGGGAACCATACTCGTAAATCATATGGCGCTCCAACTCCGCAATCGCCCGCTCTACCCCCGCTTGGGCCACATTCTTGGCGTTGATGTAGAGAATATTCTTAAAGCTAGCCGAACGCTCCAGCGATACGGTGAAAAAAAACGTCAACCCCATCACCGCCAAAAGCGCCAAAATCACCAGAGAAATCAATAAAACACTTCCCCTTCTCGGGCTTAAACCGTCCAATGATCTCATATCTACTTCCCTTTTGAAGACAAGTTCCATCCAATTAAACCCACCACTACCCAATCCTCTTACACTTTAAAAACCAAATGAAAGACGAAACTAAATTAGGGAAAACTTTCACGTTTAGAGAAAATTATACAAAAATCCTACCTCTCACGCAATTCAAAATCATTTAAAATCTCATAAAATCTCACTTGTGAAAAAAAACAAAATTTGCTATAATTATCCCAAAAACATCCTCTAAAACTATCCAAACCCTACCATCATAGAAAGGGAAAAGATGTCCTGCCTAAAAGATAAAACCGATGAGCAACTCTTGCAAGAAATGCAAGAAAAACTCCAAAATATCCTCCCCCCCTTTGAGATCAAATACAAAGCGGAATTGGTGAGCAAAATCCGACAAATCAAAAAAAAGAAAAATGCCCTTATCCTAGGCCATAACTACATGGAACCCGCCCTATTCCACTTCGTCCCCGACTTCCAAGGCGACTCCCTCCAACTCTGCCGACAAGCCGCCCAAACCCAAGCCCCCATCCTCGTCTTCTGCGGGGTAAAATTTATGGCCGAAACCGCCAAAATCCTCAACCCCAACAAAAAAGTCCTTATCCCCTCCCTCGAAGCCGGTTGCTCCCTAGCCGCTAGCATCACCGCCGAAGATGTGCGCCGCCTCAAAAAACGCTTCCCCGGCGTCCCCGTGGTCACCTACATCAACACCTACGCCGACGTAAAAGCCGAATCCGATATCTGCTGCACCTCCAGCAACGCCAAAGCCGTCATCGAACACCTCAACTCCGACACCGTCATCTTCATCCCCGACGAATACCTCAGCAAAAACGTCGCACGAGAAACCGGCAAACATATCATCGTCCCCACCAAAGACCTCTCCAAACTCAACGATAACGACGTCGACTACCAAATCATCGGCTGGCCCGGACGATGCGAAGTGCATGAAAAATTCAGCGTCCAAGATATCGAAAACGTCCGCAAACAATTCCACAACGACGTCACCGTCCTAGCCCACCCAGAATGCAGCCCCGAAGTGGTCGCCGCTAGCGACTTCTCCGGAAGCACCTCGGCAATGATCCAATTCGTGAAAAACACCAGCGCCAAACGATACCTCCTCCTAACCGAATGCAGCATGGGCGACAATATCGCCGCCGAAGCACCTGAGAAAGAAATGGTGCGCCTGTGCAGCGTCCGATGCCCCCATATGAACCAAATTACCCTCGAACAAACCCTTGCCAGCCTCCAAAACGAAATCCACGAAATCAAACTCGAGGAAAATATCCGAAAACGAGCCGAACAAGCCGTCCGAAAAATGCTCGAAATCCACTAACCCTTCTTGTTCGTACCCTTCACCCGAACCTTCCTGACCTTCCCACACCTCGGACGTGAACCATGATTCGCCTTCTTGATCCGCAACGCACGCCTGTTTAACTTCGCCATAACTACAAACCTTTCTATACGAAAAAATCCAAAAAAATTTTACATTTGGGGGAAAAACTTTTTGAAAAAAGTCTTTCCCCTAAAAACCCCCTTTTCCAAAACTTTTCTTCTCGAAACCTTTTTCAAAAAAGGTTCCGTATCTCCAAAAACTTCTCGGAAAACTTTTTACAGATTGACAGAAGGAAAAAACGAACAAACGCACATACATAAAAAACAACAAATAAATTCAATTCATTAATAAATATTTTTCCCCAAATTCTGTCTCACTCCCACAAAACTAGAGAAAAAATTATACCAGAATTCTACCCCCTTGCAAGACGAAAGACGAAAAATTTTTCTAAAATCCCTAACTCATACCCTCTACACCGTTCGCATCCCCTGTTTCGCGTTTCCTCTCAAAATACCCTCGTAAACCCTTTTCCCCCCGGATAAAATCATGAAAACAAAAGTAGCCGCCATCGGACTAGGACATCTAGGAAAACACCACGCACGGATCTACTCCCAACTCCCCGAAGCCCAACTGGTCTGCGTCGTGGATACCTGCCAAGAACGGGCTAGAGAAATCGGGGAAAAACTCCAAGTTCCCCACTTCACCCACATCCAAGAACTCCCCAACAATATCGAAGCCGCGAGCATCGCCACCCCCACCTCCTCCCACTACGAAGTGGCCAAACCCCTCCTCGAAAAAGGCATCCACCTCCTCATCGAAAAACCCATCACCTCCAACAGCTCCCAAGCCCAAGAACTCGTCGAAATCGCACAAAAAAATAACTGCAAACTCCAAGTAGGACACATCGAACGCTTTAATCCCGCCTGGCAAAAAGCCAAAAAATATATCCAAAACCCCTACTACATCGAAGCACAACGCACCAGCCCCTACCGCTTCCGATCCACCGATATCAGCGTGGTACACGATATCATGATCCATGACCTCGATATCCTCCTCCACCTCATCCCCGCTCCCCTCGACTCCCTCGAAGCCACCGGCCAAAGCCTGCTCTCCCCCCTGCCAGATATCGCGCACGTCCGCCTGCGCTTCGAAAATAACTGCATCGCCTCCCTCAAAGCCAGCCGCCTCTCCCTACAACCCCGTAGAACCATGGAAATCTACCAAAACAACGGCTACCTCCATATCGATTTCATGCACAAAACCCTCAGCCAAATCACCCTAGCCCCCTCCTTCTGCCCCAAAAATATACAACAAATCCCCCCAAACCCTCCACAAAACCTCGAAGAACGACTCTTCCAAGACTTCCTCCACCACACCCAATGGAAAGATACCAACCACCAAGAACCCCTAAAAACCGAAATCCAAGCCTTCCTCCACTCCATCCAACAAAACCTCCCCGTCGAAGTCAGCGGCAAAGACGGACTATATGCCCTAGAAATCGCAGAAAAAATCCTACACCAACTCCAAAATCCTAAAAACCAACCCCTCCCCAACAACCACATCCCCACTCCTCCCCACCAAACCTAAACCTCAAAAAAATCATTGAAAAACCAACCCCACTTTGTTATACTATCCCTCACTGCACTGTCTACCCCTAAATTAATAATACCACGGTCCCCCAATACTACCTTTCCCAAAATGAAAATGATAAAACTCCCCAACTCAAACGCGCCTCCCCACCAATCCCCCCCTTCTCTTCACCTAAAGTGCTAACCTAAAGGCCCCAACACTCTTAACCCAAAACACCTAAAACCTACTCCAAACAACCCCTCACCACCCAGAAGAAAAAACAGGAGGTAAACAACTATGCAGAAAGAAGTGCACCTCGCCGGCATCCCCCACCATCCCCATAAAAACGGCGGCGGACTGGTCGCTAAAACCGCTAAAGTCGCCGACACCGCCTACGTCGCCCCACATGCCCTCGTCTCCGGAAACGCCCAAGTCCTCGACCACGCCAAAATCCTCGACCACGCCCAAATCTCCGGCCACGCCCAAATCAAAGAAAATGCCCAAGTCTCCGACCACGCAAAAGTCTTTGGCCATGCCAAAGTCTTTGGCCACGCCAAAATCTCCGGCCACGCCCAAGTCTATGGCCACGCCCAAGTCTCCGGCTACGCCCAAGTCTCCGGCTACGTTGAAGTCTGCGGAAGCGCAAAAATCAGCGGAAAATTCAAATACCAGGGCAATATGTTCGTCTCCATCGGTGAGCATTCCTAAATCATTGGTCTAGTCATAAAGGAAATCACTATGGGTATCCTCCGCCTACTAAAATTCATTAAAGTCTTCTTCTCCAAACAACAACCCTGGCAAATTAGCCTAGGATTCGTGCTCGGTATGTTCCTAGGACTTCTTCCCTCTATGCGCCCCCAATCCCTCCTGCTGCTCACCCTCGCCTTCTGCCTCAACGTAAACCTCGCCGCAGTCTTCCTCTCCACCAGCGCATTCTACCTCCTCGGCGCCTCCCTCGACGGCCTCCTCCACTCCCTCGGCCTCTGGCTGCTCCAAATGCCATCCCTCCAACCCCTCTGGACCACATTCTATGAAAATCCCCTTCTGCGCACCCTCCAACTCCACCATACCATCACCCTAGGAAGCCTCCTAATCAGCACCATCCTCGCCATCCCCCTCTTCCTCCTCAGCCAAAAACTCCTCACCAAAACCAAAAACTTCCTCGCCCAAATCCCCCTCCTCAAACTCCTCGTCCCCCCCGAAAATAACGCCCCTACCCCCATCCTACGATGGCAAGGCGTCGTCGCCCTCGCCGCCTTCCTCGCTATCCTCACCGTCGGAACCTGGGCCATTCTCCCCAAAATCCTCGCCAACCAGCTCCAAACCCTAGCCACCTCTACCCTCCACACCCAAGTGGACCTCCACGGCCTCTCCCTCGGCTGGGGCTCAGCCAAAGCGGAAAAAATCGAAATCGCCGACTCCAAAAACCTAGAGAAAAATATCCTCGAAATCCGCCAGCCAGAATTTTCCCTCAACCCCCTCGCCCTACTGGAGAAAAAAGTCTGGATCGAAAAAGCCAACCTCGGCCAATGGCACCTGATGACCAAACGCACCCAAAAAGCCAAACCCTACCAACCTCCCCAAAAAATCAAAAAAACCCCCACAAAAACCTCCACCTCCACTTCCATCAAACTCTGGAACCCCTTCGAAGAAATCAATACCTCCCAATTCGTCTCCCAAGTCCTACAAAATGAAACACTTACCTCCTTAAAAGAATTCCAAGCTCTACAAAATAAAATCCAACTACTCAAACAACGATGGCAAAAACTCCTCGAAAAACCAAAACAAAAATGGCAAGAACTCAAAAACCGAGTCCAACAAATCCCCAAACGACTCCTGCGAGGGGAAAAAATCTCCCTCCAACAAATCCAATCCGAAATCCAATCCGAAATCCAATCCTGGCAATCCCTCCGAACCCAACTCCAAACCGAACTCCAAAACCTCAAACAAGATATCCAAGACCTCAAAAAACTCTACCAACAAGAACTCCAAAAACTCCAAGAAAAATACTCCAACCTCCAACTCACCGCCGCCCTCTTCCAAAGCGCCGCCCAAAAAGCTATCCACTTCTACCTCACCTACCTCAAACAAATCCAAAAATTACACCAATCCCTCACCCACAAACCTAAACGAGAAAAAGGTACCTACCTCACCTTCGGAAAAACCAAATCCACCCCCAAATTCCTACTCAAAGAAGCCGAATTCAGTATCCACTTCCAAAACAACCAACTCCAAGCTACCCTACAAAACCTCTCCAGCTCCCCCCAACTCTACCCCCACCCCCTCACCCTCCATGT
>RFKQ01000008.1 GCA_003694635.1 Planctomycetota bacterium | reverse complement strand
GTCCAAGTTGGGGGCATGGGGGAGGGCGTTGCTTTGGCGTTTGCGTGCTATTCGTGTGATGGAGTACAATCAGCGTCTTGCTCGGGATCGGAAGCAGACGGATATTACGGCGGAGGAGGCCAAGCAGATTGAGCTCACCAACAAGTATCGCATAATGATGGGTCGTATGCCTCTTGAGCTTTGTCCGAAGTTGGTTCAGACGGCTCGCAAGCACAGCCAGGAGATGGTGCGGTTGGGTTATTTTTCTCATGAGTCGCCGGTTCCTTCTAGGCGTACCCCGGCGATGCGGGCGAAGTTAGAGGGGCATGATCCCATGGTGGGGGAGAATATTTATATGAACACAGGTGGAGCGACGGCGCAGGCGGCGTTTGATGGTTGGTATCACAGTTCGGGGCACCATCGCAATATGTTGAGTGATCGGTGGACGTGTTTGGGGACGGGGCATGCGAGCACGCGTTTTACTCAGAATTTTGGTGGTTGTCGTAACTGTGCTCGCTAGGGGAGGTTTTTGGGAAGGGTTTCCCTTCCAGCTTGAGAGTTTTTGGAGGTACGGAACCCTTTTTTAAAAAGGTTCTGAGTAAGAAAAGTTTTTGGAAAGTCTGAAAACCTTTTTTCAAAAAGGTTTTCAGGAAAAAGTTTTTGGGAAAGGGTTTTAGGAAGGAGTGTTTATGAAGATTTTGGTGAGTGCGGGGCCTACTCGGGAGCATTTAGATCCGGTACGTTTTCTTTCCAATCCTTCTTCTGGGGCGATGGGGATTGCGGTGGCTCAGGCGGCTTTGGGTAGGGGTTGGGGTGTATATTTAGTGTTGGGTCCTACGCATTTGGAGCCGCCGGAGGGTGTGGAGTTGAGGCGGGTGGTTAGCACGCAGCAGATGTATGAGGCGGTGTGGGAGGTGTTGGAGGGGGAGGGGGTAGATGCGGTGGTGATGGCGGCGGCGCCTTGTGATTTTCGCCCGGAGGTTGTATTGGATCAGAAGCGGAAGAAGGGGGAGGAGGTTTGGGAGATTCGTTTGGTGCGGACGCCGGATATTTTAGAGAGTTTAGGGAGGTGGCAGAGGCGCCCGGTTTTATGTGGATTTGCGTTGGAGACGGAGGACGTACTTGGTTATGCGCGGGGGAAATTAAGGCGGAAGAATTTGGACATGATTGTGGCGAATACGCCAAGTTCCTTTGGTTCGGAGGAGGTAAGTGCTCATCTTCTTTTGGCGGATGGTAGGGAGGAGGAGTGGAGGGGGGTATCCAAGGGTGAGTTGGGGGTTAGGATTTTGGATTTACTAGAAGATTTGGTGAGGGGGAGGTGAGGGATGTTAGAGGATATGGTATTCTGGGAGGCGTTGGATGCAGCCATTTTCGAGGCATAGTAGGATTTCTGCTTCGGCGGGGAAGGGGGTAAGGGCTAGGATTTTTTGGCCGGTATGGTTTTTGAAAATTTTTTCTTTTTTTCGCAGATCGAATGCATAGAGGATGCCGTTTTGGTAGGCGGCGAGGAGGGTATTTGGTCGTTGGAGGAAGCAGATGCCGGCGAGGGGGGAATGTTCTTCTTCCACTTCGAGGAGTGTTTCGGCTTCTTGTTGGGGTTTAGTTTTCCAGACGAAGATTTTGCTGGAGAGGTCGGCAGTGACGGCGATGTTATTGGCGCTGGTGCAGATATATTGGACGGGGGATTGATGTTGGCTGAAGCGGCTATATTCTTCGGCGTTTTCCAGGTTCATTACGAGGCAGGTTTGGTCGGTAGCGATGGAGAGGAGGTTGCCTGAGGGGAAGAATTTGACAGCGTGGATTTTACCCATGTTGAGGTTTCCGCCGGCTCGCACGAAGCCGTCGTCGATGTCCCAGAGGAGGACTTCGCCGCCTTCGTCGCCGGAGGCGATACGGCCGCCTTGGGGGGAGAAGTCGAGGGAGGTGATGGGGGTTTGGTGTTTATCGAAGGTAAAGATAAAGATTTCTTTGAGGTGGTTCCAGACTTGGATTTTTCCTTCTTTTCCGGCGACGGCGAAGTGTTGTTGGTCGGGGGAGAGTTTGCTGATTTGAGGGGAGAAGGGGGTTGTGGGATTGTCGGTAGAGAGTTGAGGTTCGAGGCATTTAAATTCTTTTAACCGTTTTCCGGAGAGGGGGTTCCAGAGGGTGGCGGAGTTTGGGTTTTCCAGGAGGAGTAGGAGGTAGTGTTGACAGTCGAGGGAGAGGATTTTGTGTGTTGGTCCGAGAGGTTGGTTGACTTGGTATCCTTTTTGGAAGTGCCATTGGCGCAGGAAGAGTTCTTTTCCTGCGGAGACGGCGAGCATTTCGTTGGGATGGACGCTGATCCAGTTGACGCTTTGGCTATGTCCTTCTAGGCGGCGGAGTTCGGTGGGTGGTTGGAGTTGCCAGAGTCGGATGGTGGCATCGGCGGAGGTGGAGAGGATGCGTTCTTCTTCGGGGAGGAAGGTAGCGTAGAGTACGGCTTTTTGGTGTCCTAGGAATTGTTGTATTTCTTTTCCTTGGGTGGTATCCCAGAGTCGGATGGTGGCATCTTCGCCGCAGGAGAGGAGTTGTCTTTTATTTTTAGAGAATTGGAGGTGGTGGATTTTGCCTTGGTGTCCGCTGAGGACTTTACCTATTTTAGGGTTATGGCTAGGCCAGAGGAGGCAGTTGCCTTGGCTATCCCCGGAGGCGACGAGTTTGCCATCTTCGGAGATATCGATGGCAAGCACGGGGTTTTTATGTTTTTCGAAGGCGAGTAGGATTTTAGCTTCGCCTTGTGGGTTGATTTGCCATATAAGGCATTGGCCATCGTGGCTTGCGGAGATCATTCGTTGGCCATCGCGGCTGAATTTTGCTCGGTAGACGGTGCTTTTATGGGCGTGGATGGTATGGAGATTTTCCCCGGTACGGGTATCCCAGATGCGGATGGATTGATCGGTGGAGGTGCTTAGGAGCCATGGCCGGTGGGGGTGTAGGTCAAAGGAGAGCACAGGTCCTTGGTGTCCTTGGAAGGTTTGGAGGAGTTTGCCGGAGATATCCCAGAGTTTGATGGTAGCATCTTTAGAGGCGGAGAAGATACGGTTTTCGGGGCTCACATAGACTTGGGTGATTTCGTCTCCGTGTCGGAAGTTTGGGCTGCCGAGGGTAAAGAGTCCGTGGATGAGGATATGTCGTCTTTGTTGGAGTAGGGGGGGGGATTGGGGGCGAATGAGGAGGGCTTTTTCGATGTATTTTTGGCATTCTTCGGCGTTTTGTTGCCAGAGGAGTTGGCTCAATTGTTGCCAGAGGTAGGCCTTTTGTGGATTTTTTTCCAGAGCTTGTTTGAGTTGTTTAATTTTTTCCTGAAAATCCATAGTGTTTTTGTGATTTTTTTTAAAAGAAGGATGGTGAATTTGTTTTTTCGGATTTAATTTTTCTTTCGTTTATGGTTAGGAAGTTTGAGAATATTTTTTTGAGAGGTTATTGGGGGCTATTATAATATTTTTTTTGGAAGGAAGTCAAATTTAAATAAAATTTTTTTAGAAAATTTTTTCGCTTGCTTGCGTTGGGAGGATTTTGGATTATAATGCATTGCGTCAAATAGAGCGTGATAGTTTTATATTGATATTTGGTTTTGAATAGGAGTTAGTTATGGCGGTTGGAATTATTGGATATGGGACGTATATTCCCCGTTATCGCATTCGGGTGGAGGAGATTGCGAAGGTTTGGGGGATGGATGCGGAGAATTACAAGAGGGGTTTGATGTTGCGTCAGAAGTCGGTGCCTGCTCCGGATCAGGATGTGATTACGATGTCGGTGGAGGCGGCGCGCAAGGCGTTGAGGAGGGCGGGGATAGATGGTTCGGAGATTGGTTCGGTGTACATCGGTTCGGAGTCGCATCCGTATGCGGTGAAGCCGAGTGGTACGGTGGTGGCGGAGGCGTTGGGTGCGACGCCGGAGGTACACTGTGCGGATTTTGAGTTTGCTTGTAAGGCTGGTACGGAGGCGATGTTTGTGGGGTATAGTGAGGTAAAGGCGGGGACGGTGAGGTATGCGTTAGCGATTGGGGCGGACACATCGCAGGGTGCTCCGGGGGATGCGTTAGAATTTTCTGCGGCGGCTGGGGCTGCGGCGTATCTTTTTGGTGCAGAGGGGGTTGCGGTGGAGGTTTTGCAGGCTTATTCGTTTATGACGGACACGCCGGATTTTTGGCGTCGGGAGCACCAGCATTATCCTCGTCATGGAGGGAGGTTTACGGGTGCACCTGCGTATTTTCGCCATGCCACGGGTGCGGCGTTGCGGATATTGGAGATGACGGGGAAGAGGCCGGAGGATTTTCGTTATGTGGTTTTTCACCAGCCCAATGGGAAGTTTCCGGTGACGGTAGCGGAGAGGTTAGGTTTTACACGGGAGCAGTACGAGACGGGATTGTTGGCGCCTACGTTAGGGAACACGTATTCTGGGGCTTCTCCGATGGGTTTAGCGGCGATTTTAGATGAGGCGGGGGTAGGGGATTTGATTTTGATGGTTTCGTTTGGTTCTGGGGCGGGGAGTGATGCGTTTGTGTTGCGCACCACGGAGCGTTTGTTGGAGATTCGGGATAAGGCGAAGCGGACGCGGGATCAATTGGACAAGAATCAGCGCTATATTGATTACGCCACGTACGCCAAGTTTCGTGGCAAAATTCGCAAGCGCTAGGAGAGGTGGGTTGGGATTTTAGTTTTGAACTGTTTTTAGGCGCAGGATAGTTTTAGAGAAAATAAGGAGGCAAAGGCGTATGCGTGATGTGGCAGTGATTGGAGTTGGGATGATCAAATGGGGGGAGAGGTGGGAGAGTTCTTTGCGGGATTTGTTTGTAGAGGCGGCCTTAGCGGCGTTGGACGATTGTGGTTTGGATAGGGTGGATGCGCTGTATGTGGGTTCAATGTCGCCGGGTTTATTCACGGGTCAGGAGCACATTGGTGCTTTGTTTGCGGATTATTTGGGTTTAGCTCATTTGCCGGCCACGAGGGTGGAGTCAGCTTGTGCGTCGGGTGGTCTAGCGTTTCGTCAGGCGTTTTTAGAGGTGTCCTCGGGTCTGTCGGAGATTGTATTGGCGGCTGGTGTAGAGAAGATGACGGATGTGGATGGTGCGGAGGCCACATATGTTTTGAGCACGGCGGCGGATCAGGAGTATGAGTCTTTTCATGGGATTACATTTCCGGGGCTTTATGCTTTGATTGCGCGGGATTATATGCATCGCTATGGTTTAACTCGGGAGCAGTTAGCGGCGGTGGCGATCAAGAATCACGCCCATGGTAGTCACAACCCTTTTGCTCAATTTCCGCGAAAGATTGATTTGGAGACGGTGTTAAACTCGCCGATGGTGGCGGATCCCTTGCGTTTGATGGATTGTTCTCCGATCACGGATGGCGCGGCGGCGGTGGTGCTTTGTCCGTTGGAGAGGGCGAGGGAGTTGGGGAAGAAGAAGCCGGTGAAGGTATTGGGGAGTGGCCAGGCATCGGACACGATGGCGTTGCATCATCGGGAGGACTTTTGTTATTTTCGCTCCACAGCGGAGGCGGCCAAGCGGGCTTTTGAGATGGCGAAGATTGAGAGGGAGAGGGTGGATTTTTTGGAGGTTCATGATTGTTTTACGATTGCGGAGATTTGTGTTTTGGAGTCGCTGGGATTTTTTGAGCGAGGAAAGGCGGGTTCGGCGGCTCAGGAGGGGATTACGGCGTTGGATGGGAAGTTGCCGGTCAATCCTTCTGGGGGCTTAAAATCCAAGGGTCATCCGGTGGGTGCGACGGGGGTTGCGCAGATTGTGGAGCTTGTTCATCAGTTGCGGGGAGAGGCGGGGGAGCGCCAGGTCAAGGGTGCAAAGGTTGGTTTAGCTCAGAACATGGGCGGCACAGGTGCAAGTTCGGTTGTTCACATTTTGGAGGGTTGTTAGATGTTTTCTGCAAAGATTTGGCGTGAGAGTCCTCAGCGTTATCGTTTGGAGGCGGCGAAATGTTTAGGCTGCGGTAAGGTATTTTTCCCGCCTCGTTTGGTATGTTTAGGTTGTCGTGGGAGGGAGTTTGAGAAGCGCTTTTTGCCTTGGCGGGGGAGGGTATTGACGTTTACGGTAATTCACACGGCGCCCACTCCGTTTGTGGATATGGCGCCGTACTGCATTGCGATCGTGGAGGTGGAGGAGGGGGTGCGTTTGACGTGTCAGTTGGTGGATGTGGATTTGGAGGCGGTGGAGATTGGGATGGAGGTGGAGTTGGAATTTCGGCGCATTCAGAGCAATCAGAGCGATGGGGTATTGTGTTATGGCTACAAGGCGGTACCAGGCGGTGGTGAGTAGGGGCTAGAGAGGTTTTGCGGTAGGTGGAGCTCTTACAAAGGGTTTCTCCTACCGCGTAAAAGTTTTTGGAAAGCGTGAAATCTTTTTTTCAATAAAGGGTTTCACATCTTTAGAAAAAGATGAAATCGTTACTTTTTTTGATTAGTTCGATGGGTGGCGGGGGTGCGCAGAGGATTGCTTCGTTGTTGAGTCAGGTTCTTGGCCGGGATTACAGGATATTTTGGGTATTAAAGTCGCCGGAGGTAGTGTATCCGATGGCGGGGGAGGTGGTCACGGATTGTTGTTTTGGTTTGCCGGTCCAGAGGCACTTTGTGGGTAGTTTATGGAAGTTAGCTCGGCTAGTGGAGAGGGTTCGCAGGTTAAAGAGAAGGCTGGGGGTGAAGGCGACCATAAGTTTTATGGAGGATTCCAATTTGCTCAATGTTTTGAGCGGGGGAAAGAGTTTGGTAAATATTCAGAGCAGTTGGGCCAAGTCCACTCCGTCTTGTTTAGCGGAGAGATGGATGCATTTGAGTTGCCCTTGGTTTTATCGGAGGGCGGATCGGGTGATTTGCATTTCAGAGGGTGTAGCTGAGCTTCTGAGGAGGAAAGGAGTTCCTCCTCAGAAGATTGAGGTGATTTACAATGGGTTGGACTTGCGAGATATTGGGGAGAAAATGGGCCAAGCCATTCCAAGCTCCCATCAAGAGTTATTTAAGAAGCCTACAATTTTGCACTGTGGACGTTTTACTTTTGCCAAAGGTCAGTGGCAGCTTGTGCGTGTTTTGAGGATTGTAAAGGAAAAGGTTCCGGAGGTTCAACTGGTGTTCATAGGGGGAAAATCTCAGGCAAAGGATCTCTACGATTACATTCGTAGGTTGGCTGAGAGCAGTCCGTATCGGAGGGATATACATTTCTTAGGTTTTCAGGAGAATCCGTTTAAGTATTTTGTGCGGGGGAGTGTTTTTGCTTTTCCTTCTATATATGAGGGGTTGGGGATGGCTTTGGTGGAGGCGATGGCCTGTGGGTTGCCGGTGGTTGCGGCGGATTGTTTGACGGGCCCGAGGGAGGTATTGTCGCCGGGCAGTGGGGTTGGGGGGATAGCGGAGGGGCTGGAGTATGGGCCATATGGGGTGTTGGTGCCGGCCGGGGACGGTGTTTTGCCGGCGGATATTCACCAGCCGTTGACGCGGCCGGAGCGCTGTTTAGCGGAGGCGTTGGTGCGTTTTCTTACAGATGAGGAGTTGCGGCAGGATTACGGGAGGAGGGCGAGGGAGAGGGCTCGGGAGTTTGATATGGAGGAGATTGGGCGGAGGTGGCGAGAGGTGATTGAGGGCTGAGGGGTAGTTTTCGGTTTGTGGGGGAGAAGTTTTTGGAGGTACGGAACCTTTTGTTAAAAAAGGTTCCGAGTAAGAAAAGTTTTTGGAAAGTCTGAAAACCTTTTTTCTAAAAAGGTTTTCAGGAAAAAAGTTTTGGAAAAGGGGTTTTTAGGGGAAAGACTTTTTTCCAAAAGTTTTTCCCCTAAATGCGAAAAATTTTTGGAGGTTCGGAACCTTTTGTTAAAAAGGTTCTGAGTAAGAATAGATTTTTGTCTGGATATATTTTTCTATCGGATCTTCATTTAAGTGTAGAGAGGTCATTGGTACTTCATCGATTTCTTGTTTCGATGGAGGATTGGATATCTCGTGGGGTAGAGGGGATTTATATTTTAGGGGATCTTTTTGATTATTGGGTGGGACCTCGGCAGGAGGAGCGGTGGGGTTTGAGGGAAGTTTTTCGGATGTTTCGGCGGGCGGTCAATGGGGGGGTGCCGGTGTATTTTTTATATGGCAATCGGGATTTTTTGGTGGGTAAGTTTCTTGAGACGTTTTGTGGGGTGCGCTGTTGTGGGGAAAGTTTGTGGGTGAGTGTGGGGGGTTGCAGGCTTTATCTTACGCATGGGGATGGATTTAGCCGGAGTTTATCGTATTTGAGGGTGAGGTCGTTTTTGCAGCATCCTTTTAGCATTTGGGTAGCCAATCATTTGATTCCCGGTTGGGCGAAGGGTTGGCTTGCGCGGAGGTTGCGTTTGAACACGCCGCCGCCTCCGCGGGATATTCGGCCATTTCTTAGTTTTTCGTCTGTATTTCATCAGATGGGGGGGGCTTCTGTTGCCATTTGTGGGCACTTTCATCAGGCGCGTATTTTTAGGATGTCCACGCCCACTATATCCAAGTATTTGTTGACATTAGGAGAGTGGCGGCCGGGTCCTTCGTATCTTTTTTTGAGTTCTCAGGAGTTTCAGGTGGTGGAGCAGGGTGAGGTTCTTTATGTTGGGGAGTTTCCTTTGTCTTTGGAGAATGGTTTTTGGAAAGGAAGAGATTAGGGAGAAAAGGCTTTTATTTTATGGAGGAGATATTTTCTTGAGGTATAGCTGGAAACGGAAGGTATTTAAAGTTTTTCTTTCGCTATCGAGAAAGGTTGATTTTGTGTATAGGTTCATAGGTTGGAAAGAGGTATAGGAAAGAAGTTTTTGGTAAAGCACTTCAATGGCAGTGGTGGATCTCCCGGTTAGGGTTAGGATTCCTTGTTTTTTGAAGATGGAGTAGCGGATGGAGAGGGAGGTTAGCCACGTTTTTCGGTCGAGGGATTTGCTGATGTGGAGGAGCTTTGGGTACCAATGGGGGGAATTTAAAATTTTTACTGCACTTTGATAGGGGTGGGATCGGCGGTAGATTTTTTCTAAAAGGGGTAGGTTGGCTTTCCATTTTCGCAGAAGATGCAGCCTCATTTTTTCTTTTAGTTGTTGTTTTGTGGGTGTAGAGAGGAGGTATTTGGTATTTTGTATTAGCTTCCAGAGTGGTGAGGAGGGTGGGGAGTTGGAGGCTTGGATAGCTTCGTTAAGAAGTACCTGGTAGAGCTTTGTTTTCCAATATTTTTTTTCGTAGAATGGTCGATAGTAATAGCTAAGGAATTCCATTTGTATTTTCACGTATCTGCTATCTTTGATTTTTTGGATATTCAAAGAGGTGATTGTGGTGAAGGGATAGGAAGTTTCCCAGTGGTTCAGAAATGAAAGGAAGTCGACAAAGAGGCCTCTGAGCTGAATGGTATTTTTTGTGGCATACCAGGAGGGTCGGATAGGAAGGGAGGTGCCTTCAAAGTGGCAATACGATAGGATTAGACTTGCTTCTGAGATGGCTAGGAAGAGTCTAGAGATTTTAGATTTATTTCTAGCGAAGGGAAGCGAAGGTAGGAGTTGTAGCTCGGAGGGGTAAGAATATTGAAAAGGAGGTAAGTTTAATTTTTTTGGGCGGAGTCGCAGGAGATATTTGAGATAGGAGATGGAATATACACGGTTAAAGAGTCGGATGGCTTCTTTTTGATATTTAGGGGAGGGGTGGGATTTCATTTCTAAAAGGAGTTTACAGAGTTCATTCCAGCGTTTGTAGGTATTTTTATATGGATGGTTAAGGAGGAATTGAGCGTATTTTTTGCAGGTGTTTAGAAGCACATTATCTAGTTTTCTAAGTTGTGTTTCTTGGTAGGCGAGAAGTTGGCGTAGAGAGGGGTGGAGTCGTTGGGCGATGGCTTTGTGACGTAGCCACTTCCATCGTTGCCAGAGTTGGAAGAGGCGTACATATTCTTTGGAGGTAAGGGTTGGTTGATTGGCGAGTTGATTGATTTGGATATAGGTATAATTCAGGTAATTTTTCAAGAAATTTGAGAGAGTGGTGGAGGGGGAAGTATTCGATTTTAGCTTTCGAGGTTTTTGTTTCGGGGTTTTCGGTTTGAGTTGGGTGATTTGTTTTTTTATCTGCTGAAGTTGAAGGTTGTTTTTTTGGAATATTTTTTGAAGGGATTGAAGGGAGTTTTTTGTTTTTTGGGAGAGTTGTTTCAGTTGTGTTTGCAGTTTGGAGAGGTATGGCGAGGGGCGTTGTTTTTGGGACTTTTGATATGTGTACATTTTTTCTAAGGATTGTATGCGCTGGAGGAGTTGTTTTAAAGTTTTGTTTTGAAGCTCTATTTTGTAAGAGTTTTTTTTAGAGCGTTTTTGAGAGTTTGGTATTCTTTGAATTAGAATGGCATTTTCTCCTTCCTCTTTCCATTGGAGGTGGAGTTGTTTACAGATAGCCTGAAGGGCATCCGGCCAGGAGGTTTGATAAAAAGTGAGAGAGAGTGGTTGTTGGCCATATTCCGGAAGATTCACAATTATATTTTTTGAGATCATTTTGGCGAGAAGTTCTAAAATAATGTTTACTGGAGTATTTTCAAACTCCATATTTACTTTTGTTTTCTCATGAATTCGGGATACATTGGCGGAGATTTTTTTTACTTTGCAGCCAGCTGTGTAGGCGAGGATAGAGAGGGCGTGTTGCCATGGAACGTTTTTCATGCGGAGGTTGATTTTGCGGTATTTGAGCCGGGAGGCGAGGAGATTATGCCCGGCTTGTAGAGCTATTTTGCTCAGTTTTTGCACGATGTGGTGGAGGGTTTGTTGGGCATTTAGAGAAAAGGTTGGGACGGCTAGATTTTTATCTATGGAGGGGCTAAAGACGATGGTGGGAAGATTATTGCTTAGGGTGGTAGAGCTCGAAGGATTTTTCCATATTTTTTTTGATTTAAAATAAATCTTTTGGATGCTTTCTGTGGGCAGGAAAAAGACGTTGGATTTATTGTCTTTGCCGAGGGGGTAAAGGGGTATTTTACTTGGTTGATAGGGTTGGAGGGTAATTTTTTTTATCCATTTCAAGGAGGTTTCTCCTTGTAGGATGCGTCCATTTTTCAGTTGGATTTGGTAGTTGGGTGTTAGGGTCGTTGGAATTGTTTTTTGCGGAGGTAGTTTGGTGGTTATGGGGTAGAGGCGGAGGATTTTTCCTTTTTCTTGAGAGATTTCATATCCATTTAAGCGAGAGATGGTGTAGAGGAGGGTTTGGGATTTTACGCCGTTGAGGTAGGCTGTAATGTTTCCTGGAAGGTGGGGGGGGAAGATCAGATTGAGGCCTTGGATATTTGCTAGGATTTGGATGGCTTTTTTGAGGGGGAAGTTTTCCAGGTTTGCGTATATTTTGGAAGTTTTTCGAATTTCGTAGAGTTGCGGTTTTATTTTTCGGATTTCGCTATTTGTTTGGGATAGGGCAAAGTGGAGTAGGTTTTGGAGGGTGAGGTAGGTGGTAGGGAGGGAGATTTTTTGATTTGGGTTATTTTGGAGTAGGAGGTAGTTTTTGGTTTTTTGGGCGAGGAGTTGGCATATTTGGGCGAGAGTGGGGTTGGTGGAGGACAGCCATTGGCGGGGGGATTCTTTTTTTGGGAGTGGGAGGAGCTTTGTATGTTTTGTGGCCAAGGTAGGTTGGATCTTTTTCCATTCTTTTTGGCTTAGGATAGCATAGAATTTGGGTGCGATGGGGATCACTTTTAGTTTATTTATTTTGGCGATAATTTGGAGAGCTTGTAGGATGGGGAGGTCATTCCAGTGTAGGTTTAGTTTTCCTTGGACTTGGTTAGAGAGAATGAGGCTAATCCCTGCTTGTTTGGCTAGGAGTAGGAGGGCTATTCTTAGGTTTGCGTTAGCGAATTCGGCGGAGACTTTGGGGATGGGTTTGATCTCCAGCAGGGAGGGGTAAATATTTTCTATTGTGGCATTTGCTTTTTTGGCGATCAGTTCCAGGGCGGTTTTCCAGTGAACATTCCAGAGGCGGATTTGTATTTTTTTCTTAAGTTTTTTGTTTACGAGAATTTCGGTTTGGTTTTGGACTGCCTTTACAAGGCGCACAAGTTCTTGGATGCTGTTGTTATCGTTGATAGAGACATAGGGATAGTTTGAAGCGAGGGAGAGGATAGGTTTTTGATTTGGGTTGGGTAGAGTGATTAGAATTTTTTTCTGTGTTGTTTGTTTGTAGTGGAGGTTATAGGTTTTGCAGAGAATATGGATGGCTTGTTCCCAGGATACATTTTGGAAGTTGATGGAGAGGAGACTTTTTCGGAGGAGGTGATAGGCTGATGGAGATAGGTGGATTTTGGAGTTTGGTGTAGGTGCGTACCAATGGTTGAGGCAATGGATGAGGAAGGTGCCTTGGATATTTTTAAATTCTTTGGTAAATTTTGGACTTTCTTCTGTAGCGAAGAGGGAGATAGAGAAGAGTAGGAAGAGGGCATTGAGGGAGGTTAGGTGTTTCATATTTTTCCCTTTTTTGGGGTTGGAGGTTGAGGAAATTTTATTAAGGACCTTTTTGGACGTAGAGAATTTGGGTTTTTTGTAGGTAATCTATGCCGATACGTCGGATGATCGGGGTTTCTTTCCAGCCTCCTTGGCGGTAGGCGGAGGGTTTGAATTGGATGTAGAGGCGGAATTGGATTTCGTCGCCGCTTTTTTGGATGAGGGATTTTTTAGGGTTTCGGAATTCGTAGAGGAGGTAATTTTTTCTTTTGGCTTGGCTACGGGATCGGGTAGGAATTTCTTGCCAACTTGGTTTGCCATCTAGTCGGACGAAGAGGCGCACGAGGGTATGGGGGGTGGGGATAACTTCCCACCAGATGCGTTGGAAGAATGCTCGTGGGGCTCGGAGTGTGGCTTGAAAGAAGGCGAGGTCTTCGCTATCTTTTACGCCGCCGCTGAGGGGATTTCCTAGTGGTTCGAAGTGATCGTAGTAGCGGAAGGGGAGGAAGTAGGCTAGGTCCCCGTTTTGGAAGGGGTAGGGGGGAGTTCCGTAGCAGTTGTTGAGGATGGGTTGACCTTTACGGTCGAGGAAGCGTTTTAGAGTTAGGCCGGCGTACCACGTTTGGGCTAGATTTTTGTAGGCCACGATACAGTGGCGTTGATTGGAGGGGGAGAATACCATGAGATAGCCGCTTTTGGGTAGGAGGTTTTTGTTCATTCCTGTGCGTATGGTTAGTTGGTAGGGAGATTTAGAGACCACGCCGGTGGTTGGGTATTCCAGGATGTGGATGGGGGTATTTTTTCCCCAGTTTTGGGGGGTAGTGTGGAAGAGGCCGCGTCGGCAGTTTTTTAGGCGGTTGTTGCGAAAGTCTAGTCCTTCGGTAAAGAGGATTTCATTTCCCAATCGCAGTAGTCCGCCGGCTTGGATTTTTAGGATTTGTTGAAGGAGAAAGGGGTTATTGTTGAGGTACCATTTTTTGTAGGCACGTAGGAGGAATAATATATTTTTTTTGCTGAAATCTTTTTGGAATTCTCGTTCTAGGCGTTGGATTTGTCGTTGGAGTTGACGGATTTGTCGTTGGAGTTGGCGGATTTGTTTAGGATTGTTAGGTTTGGGGGAGGATCGTAGGTTTTGGAATTGGCGACGTAGGTTTTGGAGGTAATTCCAGCGGCCGGAGGAGGGGAGGGGTAGGGAGGTGGAGGAGGTTTGGATATTTTGAGAGAGTTTTAGGGCGACGGGGGTGCGGGAGTTTCGGTAGCGGAATTGGCTGTTTTTTGTGCTAAGGAAGAGGGTGGGGCCTAGCATAATTTCGTAGTTGCTTAGTTGTTCGAAGCGGATTTCGTCGTAGATGCCGGGGAAGTGGGTCCAGGCTGTGTTGGGGGTAGAGGAGTTGGTTTTTCCTCTGCCGGCGATGTACATATTTTCAGGCACGTAGAGGGGGAGTAGGCCGGTGGGCCATTTGAGTATCCAGGTGAAGGTTTCTGTGAAGGGGTTATAGGGGTGTGGGAGGTGGGAGGTGAAGGCGTATTCTGCACCGATAGCTCGGCTGATTTGCATTTGGACACGGCGGACGTTATTTTGTGGGGTAGGGGTCCAGTCGTAGAGGGTGATTTTGTCGCCTTGTCCTAGGATGGAGGAGACGCGTTCGCTGTAGACGGGCATGACGGGGGTTTTGGGGGAGTATGTGGTTTGTTGGAAGAGGTGGAAGGCGTAATCGCCGAAGTCTCGACTTTCGGTGAAGATGGGCTTATCGGGGTTGGTGAGGTTAAGTGAGCCGATGAGGAGGGTATGTTGTTGGGCTTGGGTTTGTGGATTTTTGGGTTTGCGGTAGGTGATCCATTCGGGGTGGGTGGGGTGGTAGAGTTGGATTTTACCGCTGGTGGGGTATTCGGAGGCATTGGAGAGTCGGATGGAGATGAGTCGGATGGATCGCAGTCGCACAAATCGTTTTGGGGTGGTACCTTCTAGTCCTCGTTGTAGGTTGTGGAAGGTATTGCCAGAGTGGCCGGTATAGTAGACGACTTCTCCACCGGCGGTGGGGGGAGAGTTGGGTTGGTTTTGGACCTCGCCTTCGAGGAAGAGGTATCCTTCGCGGGGAAAGTCTGCGATGGTATATTTTAGTTCGAGTGTACCCTTGGGGTATTTTTTGGTAGAATCGGGGAGGTATCGCCATGGTGTGGGGAGGAGGAGGGTTTGTTGTTCATTGATTTTGTATTCTTTTGTGGAGATGGTGAGGGTGGTATCTTGAGGTTCTAGAGGTGTTGGTGGTGGGGAGGAGGGTTTGTTGTAGGCGGGTTGGAGGGTGAGGTGGAGTTGTGGGGTCGGGGTTTTGAGTTCGGTGTATAGGGAGGCTTTGCCTACGTAGAGTTTTTGGGAGAGGGGTAGGGCGTAGCCGTAGAGTCGCACGGGTTCTCCGATTTGGTGGGTAGTTTTGCCAAATCGGGAGGCGCGCACTTTTTTGATGGTGGGTGGATTGGTGGAGTCATCGATATTCCAGGTGGTTTTGAGTTCGATTTGGTTGCCGCGCAGTCGGACATAGTCGCAGACTTCTTCTCCGATTTGGATGGTTCCTTGTGGTGGAAAGCCGTAGGTATTTTGGACGGTTAGGGTATAGGAGTTTGCGTCGAGGTTTTGGGTGAGGTAGCTTACGCCTTTTGTTGGGGAGAGGTAGGGTTGGCCGTCCACACAGAGTTGGAGTTGATCGGGTTGTCCTCCGTGCCAGCTAGCGGAGATATGGTACCATTGGTTGGTTTGGAGGGGGAGTGGTGCTTCTGCTCGTGCGGGGGTTTGTTGGAGGGTATCGTCGAAGACTTCTAGGACGAGTTTTCGGGTTTGGGATTGGTAGTAGAGGACGATTCGTCCGTTATATTCTTCGTTTCCTAGGTTGAACAGGATGGCTTTTCCTTGTGGGGGGCGTGTAGGTTTGACCCAGAATTCCAGGCGTGCGGGGAGGGCGATGGCGGCTTTTTGGTTTTTGACTTTGACTTGAACGAGGGGTAGGCCGCGCAGTCCGCCGATTTGGGAGGCGGTAGGGATTTCCAGGGTTTCGTTATCGAGGAGTTTTCCGCCTAGGTTCCAGTAGTTGGTTGCATCGAAGTGTTCGGTGAAGTGTTTGCTATCGACGATTCGGTGTTCTTTGAGGCGCAATCCGCTTTTGCCGGGGAGGTTTGCGGGGAAGTAGGGAGGGTGGAAGGCGTAGGGAGAGTTGCCGAGGGCGTCCAGGTTGCGGAGTTTTTTACCTTCGAAGTGGAGGGGGAATTGGGGGGAATTGAGGTAGGGGAGGTGGCTGAGAAAGTCTTGTTGGCTATCCCAGATGCGGGTGAGTTGGGTGGGGGGTGCGATGCGCACGGTTTTTTGGAGGCTAGCGTAGGCGAGGGGGGTAGAGGCGGGGGAGTGGATAAGGGCGGTGGTGGTGATACGGAAGACGTTTTGGGATTGGAAGCAGAAGCCGAAGCTGCTATAGCGCAGTCGTTGGTTGGAGGGGCTAATGGCATTGATTAGGGCGAGATCAATATCTTCTTTAGTGAAGTTTTTGGAGGTAGAGGAGTTTCTGGCTTGGTTGAGTAGGTCGGAGAGTTGGGAGAAGCTGGAGATACCGTTTTTTTGCGCTTGGAGGATGATCGATGCCATTTCTTCGGCTTCGGGGACAGTGATACGGTTTTTGCTTCCTTTTTTTTGGAGCCCGGCGAGGACGGCGCGCAGGACGTACCAGGGGGCGCTATTGATATTGATGCGGGGGCGCAGGAGGAGGCTGACGCTATCTTCGGTGGTGAGGTTGAGGTAGGTTGGAGGGAAGATAAAGACGCGAGTTTCGTTGGGGATAGAGGATGTGAAGGAAGTGCGCCGGTAGGCAGCTGCGGAGGTATATCGGGAGGAGATCCAGTAGCAGCGGCGGAATAGGGGTTTTTGGTTTTTAGGTTGGATTTTGACGATGGTACCTGCGCAGGCGCCGGGGACATAGGGAAGGCGTAGGGAGGAGGCGAAGCCATTGGAGGCGTAGGCTTCGAAGAGCAAGGGAACTGGATCAGACCACAGTTGTTGGTGATGGGCGTGGACGGTGAGGTATTTTTTTAGCCGTTGCAGTTCGATCATTCCGAGGGTTTCGGGGTCGAAGTTATATTTTTGGATATTGTCGAGGTATTTTGCCATAGTGTTGAGAGCTTGGGGGAGGTTTTTTTGGTAGAATTCTTTTCTGGTGCGGATGACGGTATTGAGTTTTTGTAAAAAGTTGTTGGGGGAGGTTGAGCTTTGTAGTTTTTTCAGCCAAGTTTGGAGCCATTCTTGGCCGTATTTGTCTATTTTTTTTTGGAGTTGTTGGAGGTAGTTTTTGACGCGTTTTCGGCCAAAGACTTCTTCCCATTCTTGGACCTTGAGCCCGGCTTTGGCGAGTTGTTGCAGGAGCTCTTTTTCTTCGCTGGTGTAGGGGGTGGTATTTTCTTTGAAAGCTTCCATAAATAGCCGGGCGCGTTGTAGGGTTTGGTTGGTGATTCCTAGACTTTCTAGGGTTGTTTGGGTGATTCCTTGGGATTTTAGGAGCTCGACGATGAGTTCTAGGATAGGCCAGTTGGCGATTTCTCGGATTTGGGAGACGGATTCGAAAGGGAGGAAGTTGCCGGGTTGGATCCAGGTGGTATGGTAGGCGATTTTCCAGGCGCGGGCATCGTAGAGATAATCGCCGGCGTTGTGTTCCATGTTTGGCACGAGTTGGTTGGTTTGGGGGTCTCGTTTGGGGAAGAGGTTGCTGAGGAAGAGGCCGCGCAGGCAGCCGGTGAAGGCGGGGGTTTTGGTGGAACTTCCGTCTGGCAGTTGGGCTTGGACAATTTGTATGTGTCGGTAGGCGATAAATTCTCCGTTGAGGTAGAGGATGCCGTCGATGGTGTTTGGATTTCCATCGGAGTAGAAGGGGGTAGGATCTTGGATAGGGATGGTGGTATCTTGGGGGGAGATATTGCTTACGAGTTGGGTGGAGCCGAGAAGGTTTCCGAGCACTCTTGGAGGGGCGGTATTGAGGTCGATTTTTCCCTGTTCATCTTCGACGGTGAGGGCGAGCATAGTCCCTTTAGAATTTTGTGTTTCGATGGTAGCGTGGATCAGTTGGAGGATATGGGATTTGGGGATGGAATGGGTTTGGGATTTGACTTGGAGGTAGACGGTGGTGGGAGTTTCCTTGAGGAGCAGTCCTTGGAGGCGTCTTCCATCTTGGAGGAGGACGATATCTTTTCCGATTTTAGGGGGGAGTTGGATTTTCCATTCGGAGGGAGGATCAAAGGAGGGGTTGAGTTGTGGGGGTAGAGAGGCGAGGGTGTTGGGGTTTTGTTTGATTTCTTGTTGCTGGAAGTATTTTTCTACGGAGGGGTGGGTGAGATAGAGTTTGGCGATGGCGTAATTTGCGGCGGCTTGGGCGAGAAGTTGAGCTTCGATTTGGGTGGAGAATCGGAGAGAGGATCGTCTGTCCAACCGCATGGAGAGGGCGAAGGGTGCTGCCACCACCACCAGAGCACTGATCACCACAACAACTAGAATGAGGGCAAGGCCTCGTTTGGATTCCATATTCTTTTTCCTTTCTTGGGCGAAAGGGAAAAAAGAGAAAAAATTCCTTGACAATTTTTGAAGAGGTGGTATACTGAACTATTGTTCAGTATATGATTTGGGTTGAATTGGTGATTTTAATTTGAGTGAATGATACGAATATATCTACTGACATGAGATAGGCGCTGTCAGCCGAAAAGCGATAAAGTGGAAATGGCCCAACTTCAAGCGTGGTGTTGCTTTCTCCGCGGAATATTTGTCAATTATACTAAATTTTTATTGCACAACAAAATAAAGAGAGGGAGGAATTTCCTATTTTTTTAGAAAGGAGAATGAGAATGTGGCTAGAATTGGTGGATGAACTGCTGATTGGCGTGCGCTTTGTCCTTATTGTGGTTAGCTTAACCCAACTTATAAACGCAGTGATATAACCCTTGATAGCCGCTCTTTCCCCCGCTGTTTGAAGAAGAGAATCACTTTGCGCGCTTAGATATGATACTCGTTGGCCTACAATTCTTCTCGGAACCTTCAAAAACTTTCCGCACTTTAGGGGAAAAACTTTTTGAAAAAAGTCTTTCCCCTAAAAACCCCTTTTCCAAAACTTCTCTTTTCAGAACCTTTTTGAAAAAAGGTTCCGTACCTCCAAAAACTTCTCTTTCCGAAACCCTTTTTAGAAAAAAGGGTTTCAAACTTCCCAAAAACTTCTCAGACGTAAGAGGAACCCTTTTCAAAAAATCTTCCTCCTACCACCCCTCCTAAAAATTCCACCCTTTTCCAATCCTCTTCCCTAACGCACCACCACAACCGTGCGGCTATAAACCGAAAATATCCCCGTAAAAAAGTTAAGGACAAGATCAATGGGAGAATAAAATGTGGTGATTTCGTAATCCTTCGCCCCCTGAGCCAACTCATGGGTATCCACCCGATTGAGAGGCACAATCCCCCACAGCGCATACCACTGTCTTTGAAGCCGCCCTTTGCCGACTTGCATACCATTTCCCACCCGATGGACGTGCTTCATACACCCCAAAGGCGCAAGAAAACAAAAGAGAAGAAGGAGCAAAACCCGCCACGAAATTCTTTTCCTTTGCATTGCTCTCGTTCCTCATTGCCCAAAGAACCAATATCAACTCACCGCTAACACTTCCCTCTATTCTAACACCCTTAGAGCTCTTTGACAACCCGAAATCCCACCGCACTATCCTGCAGGGGCTGAAGACGCTTCAAAAAATAACGAAAACCTCGAAAATCTGGCGAATAAAGAGGGCTCCACCACGATCCCCCTTTAAAAAGGGGGCTGTAGCCTCCCCCCGAATGTCCAATAAATTCGTCATTGGAATAAATATCCTCATACCGCTCCCGGCACCATTCCCACACATTTCCGATCATATCGTACAACCCAAACGCATTGGGACGCTTTAACGCCACCGGACGTGGATACGAATGCCCCTCCAAACGACAGTTCTGAGCAAACCACGCGTAGTCCTCCGCCCGGCCCTCGCTCCAATATTGAGGGGTTTTGGTGCCCCCCCGGGCCGCGATTTCCCATTGCCTTTCGGTAGGCAGCAGAAGCCCCGTTTTTTGACAAAACCTCTGGGCTTCCTGCCAAGACACATACGTAGCCGGATAAAACGCTCCGATTTTGACGTTTGCTTTGCCCCCCCACGGGCGGCTTCCCATCACCTTGGTCCAAGTCTGTTGGGTGACCTCGGTTTTGCTCACCAAATAGGGGCGGGTGTAGACATAGCGTCCCCGGCCCCCGCTGTTGATCCAATAGCTGCCTTGGGGGATAAGCACAAACTCCATTCCCGTTTTTTGATGCAAATACCAATGAAGAATACGAACCTTATTTTCCAGCAAAACAGCGCTTTTTTTGATCCACAGGAACCCTGTGATCTTTGGCGGAGACGAGGGAACATGATCCGCAGTGGAGGCAACTGTCTGAAGTAAAACCTCCTTTAGATTTCCCAATTGGTGCTGAACATTCCACTTAATCCTTCGGATTTCCTCGGACATTTTCTCATTTTCTTGAAGCAAGTACTTCCACTCTCTCTCCGACGGCCTTGAAAAAGAGGTTGCCGAAGCTGGAGGGGAAACCGCTTTCCCTTTGCCCGCTTTCGGTTTTTGGGCCGTGGCAAGGGGGAGTTTGGAGGGGGGTGGAGAAATGGAGTAGGGATAAAGAGGGTAGGCCTGGCGCTTGATTTCTTGGACAAATAGCCAGAGGTAGGAAATCAGAAACAATGCAAACAGCACCTTCTTCAGCATTTTTTAGCTCCTGAAAAAACAGAAAAACGCACTTTCAAACAGTATCTCGGAAGAAATACCGGAAAACTTTATCGGCGGAGAAAAAGAAGAGAAAAAAACTCCCATTTTGGGCCTACTTCTGGTAAAATAGAAAATATACTCGTTTTTGGATTGGTATGGTTTTCAGGTGGCTAGTTGCTATGAAGCATCGAAGTAAGTACGTTGTGTTTTTGATGTGCGCGCTTGGCGTCGGGTATGGGCACTCTCCCCGTTTATGGGCGCAATCTTCCCAAAAAACGTCTCTGGAGTTCAAGCGTCGCATGCGCCTTTTGCAGGAGAGGCTAAAGAGCTCGGATAGATGGACCAGGATTGCCGCGATATGGGCGCTAGGGGAGCTTGGGAAAAAGTGGCCGCAGGCCTGCGCCCCGCTGGTGGAAGCCCTAGCTGATCCGGACAAAAAGGCGCGCAAAGAGGCTTTGGGCGCCTTGCGCCGAATTGGCTCACCAGCAATGGTTTATTTGCAAAAAGGACTGGAAAAAAACTCCTGGCGAATAAGATCCCATTGCGCCTATTTGTTGGGGCGTCTGGCCCCTCTCTCGAGGGGGAGCGTCCCTCGTTTGATTGAGCTTTTGGACGACTCTTCTCCAAAAGTACGCCTTAGGGCCATATATGCCTTGGGGAAAATGGGAAAATACGCCCAAAAATCCGTGGATAAACTGCTTTCTCTTCTAAAAAACTCGAATTCCATCCGCCTTCAGAAAGCCCTTTTGCGCGCTTTGGGCAGAATTGCCCCTTCCTCCCCGAAAGTAGCGCTTGCGATCCTGCCCTTTTTCCGCCACCAAGACACTTCTCTCTCCCGCCTAGCCCAGTGGTCCTTGGCAAGATTGGGAAAGGTTTCCGTGCCCTTTTTGCTGCCCTATTTGCAAAAGGGGAAAGACCGGGATTTGTGCTTAAAAGCCTTAGCTGTCTTTGCCGAGCTTGGAAAAGAAGCCAAGGGGGCCTTGTATCCCTTGACCCAGCTTTTAGAGAGGAAGGATCCCTCCCTTCGAGGGGCGGCCATTCGAGCACTGGAAGCCATTGGCCCGGAAGCGGCGGAAGGGCTAGCCAAAGCCTTTGCTACTAGCTCTTCGCCCATGGTCCAAATGGAAATCGCACGGCTATTAGGGAAAATTCCTCGCCGGGCCCATGTTGCGTGCCCCGCGCTTCTTAACGCCTTAGCCCAACAGCAAGAAGGCGTCCGCCAAGCAGCGATGGAGGCGCTGGTCAAAATACGATGTTTACAGGATCTGAAGGTAGCTCTAAAGCGCCCCGCCATCCAGCGCAGGGTGGTCATCATCCTAGCAAGGATAGGTCCACCCGCGGCCCCTCTGGCCAGGGATCTGGTAGAAATCTTGCCTCGATCGCCACTCTCATCACGCAGGCTGATCCTACAAGCAATAGGGAAAATGGGCCGAGCCGCTTTCCTAGCAGCCCCAAAACTAGTCAAGTTCTTGTCCGAGAAAGATATCCAAAAAGAGGTAGCTTACGCCCTAGCCCAAATCGCCAGTCCAGATCCAGCGGTGATCGCGGCCTTAATTCGCGCCTATCCTTCCTGCACTTTTCGCGCTCGTTTTGAGCTAGCAAGAGCTTTTTGTCGAATAGAAAATCAGGATTTTCTGGTCATTCCCGCCCTTTTGATGGCCATGGGGGATAAGCAAAAAATGGTGCGAAGATTGGCCGCTAGAGGACTGCAGCAACGGAGGGAATTTTCCTACTCCCACCTACCTATGCTAAAAAAACTTCTGCAAACAAAGGATCCCGTGGTGCGCCAAACCGCGATTTGGGCAGCGGCCAGCTTAGGCCCCAAATCGGTGGAAATTGTCCGCCAAGGCCTGAAAGATCCCCATTGGCAGGTGCGTTGGCAAACCTTGCGCTCGCTGGAGGAATGGGGTGAAGACGCCTCCGCTGCAATTTACGACATCTTGCCTCTGCTGGAAGATACCCACCCAAGGGTGCAATGGGAAGCGTTGCACCTGTGGCCCAAATTGGGACCCAAATCGGTGCATGGCATCCCCATTTTAAGACGCTTGGCGCAAACCTCCAAATCGCCCAAACTACAGTCCTACGCCCGCATTTGTCTGAGATTGATCCAGCAACGATATAAGACAAAAAAGAAAAAGTAAATGATTTTTTTTTACTTCTCTCATTTAGGGGAAAAACTTTTTGGAAAAAGTCTTTCCCCTAAAAACCCCTTTTCCAAAACTTTTTTCCTGAAAACCTTTTTGAAAAAAGGTTTTCAGACTTTCCAAAAACTTTTCACCTCGGAACCTTTTTCAAAAAAAGGTTCCGTACCTCCAAAAACTTTTGAGACGTAGAGGGAACCCTTAAAAAGTTTTTTCCTTAGGTGGAAAGGAAGTTAGCGAATGCCCGTTAAAACATGTACACCAACTGATTTGGTGGAGAGAAAAGGAGGGCGGAGGAGCACTTGAGGCGCAGGCGGAGCAGAGGATAAAAAAAGCGGAGCGAAGGGAAGTAGAGCTCCGCTTTGAGGGGAATGGAGAAACCAAATATTACAACAAGAGAAAGAAAAAGGAGGCTCTCCTCTTAGCCGTTTATGGCCGCCTTGGCCGCCCGAGCCATGCCCTTGAGGGAGCTGGTGGCATCGATAACAGCTGTGGGTTCATAGCCGCAGTGGACCATACAATTGCTGCATTTTTCGTACTTGCCGGTGCCGTATTTTTCCCAGTCGGTTTCCTCCATAAGTTCTCGGAACGTTGCGGCGTACCCTCCATCGGCTAGGAGGTAGCAGGGGCGTTGCCAGCCGAAAATATTTCTGGTAGGATTTCCCCAAGGGGTGCACTGGTAATTGATTTTACCTTGTAGGAAGTCCAGATATTGAGGGGTGTGATTGAAAACCCAATTTTTTTGATTCCTATCTTTGAGGATTTGTTGAAACATTTCTTTGGTTTGTTCTCTTTGTAGAAAGAGTTCTTGACGCGGAGCTTTTTCATAGCTATAGCCTGGGGAGATGGTGATGCCATCGACGCCTAGTTCGGTGAGGAAGTCCAAAAGTTTTCTGACTTCTTCGGGATCTTCTCCGCGAAAGAGTGTGGTATTGGTATTGACTCGGAAGCCTCGTTTTTTGGCTTCTTTGATGGCGTCGATAGCTTTGTCAAAAACGCCCTTGCGGCAGACCATTTCATCGTGTCTTTCGCGAAGGCCATCGATATGAACGTTAAAGGTGAGATAGACGGAGGGGGTGTATTTTTTTAGATTTTTTTTCAGAAGAATGCCATTGGTGCAGAGGTAGACAAACTTTTTCATTTTTACATAGGCGGCCACGATTTGATCCATTTCCGGGTGGATCAGGGGTTCGCCGCCGGCGATAGAGATGACAGGTGCGCCGCATTCTTTGGCGGCTTGGACGCATTCTTCCACGCTCAGACGTCGTTGAAGAATTTGCTCGGGGTATTGGATTTTACCGCAACCTGCGCACTCTAGATTGCATCGAAAGAGGGGTTCGAGCATGAGCACTAGGGGGTATCGCTTTTTCCTAAGAAGTTTTTGCTTAAAGATATAGAAACCCACTTTCATTTGTTGGAGGAGGGGAACTCCCATAATGCGATCCTTTCTATCTTTGGACAATTTGGCAGTTGAGGGGAAAGAAAAAAGAGGTGAGAAGAAACTTTTATAAATGAATATCGTATAAAAAATTTACGCAGACAAAACACAACAAAAACTTGGACGTAGGGAAGGGAGGATTTCTTGAAAAAATTTAAAAAATCGTCCCAAAGGAGGTTTAGATGGCGGCTTCTTTCAGGATTTCTTTGGGATCTCCACGGCGTATGGCTTCGGTGGGGCAATTAAAGACGCACATGGAGAAGCCGTAGTCGGCGCATCGGTCGCATTTGACGACTTTGCGCTTCTTTTTTTTACCTTTTTCCGGCTTGATTTCGCTCGAGCTAGAGGAGGTAGCACGAAAGAGTTTCATAAAGGGGAGTTGTTCGGTTTCCTGTTTGACCTCCACCATTTGGATCACGTTGTAGGGGCATTTGGAGACGCAGATGGAGCAGCCGGTGCAGTTATCTTCGAGGATATGGACGTTTCCGTTGGCGTCGCGGGTGATGGCGGAGAATTTGCAGCCGAGCATGCAATCTGGGCTAGCGCAGCTGTAGCAGGCGGTGGCGTAGAGGAGATGATCGTAGCGGAAGCCTTGTCGTTTGACCAGGCGGGAGACATCGCCACCGTGGACTTCTTTGCAGACTTTGACGCATTCGTTGCAGCGGATGCATTTATTTAAATCGATCACAATAGCGTCTTTGGCCATGATCACGCCTTTGTTGATAAAGACGTCCAGCTCTTGTTGAGGCTGTTCTTGCTGGCTTACCCCTGAGACGGAGAGTTCGCCGTACTCTTGCCAGTTGCGGTAGACGTATTGGGCGAGTTGGTAGTTTTTTTTGACGAACTCTTGGAAGTATCCTTTTTCGATGCGGATGGCTTCGAGATTGGTCATGGCGGTGATGGTGACGTTCCATGGGACGCCTTTGAGGAGGGCCAATTCGCCGAAGTACATATTTTCTCGGAGGTAGGCAAGGATTTTTTCTTCGCCTTGCTCTGTGGTGGTGACTTTGGCGTATCCGTTGCGGATCATGTAAAAAGCGTTGCCTTCTTCTCCTTCTTTGCAGAGGATATCGCCTTTTTGATAGGAGACCAGGTCGGCCACTTTGACAAAGAACATTAGGTCCTTATCGTCTTCGATACATTCAAACAGGGGAGCGATGCGTAGGTGCCCAAAGATGGAGCGTTCCATGTACTTCAGGTCGACCATTTCCTTGATATGCGGGGATTTGGAGAGGAGTTCGTGAAAGATTTCGGAGGGGATTTTTAGAATATAGGAAAGGGCTTCGGCGATGGCGGATTCCCAGCGCGGGTGTCCAGAGAGGGGGCCCATTTCGCCGAAGAAGTCATCTTTTCCTACGGAGGCGATATACTTTGGGCCGGTGTTGGTGTTTTTTTGCAGTCGGACGAGGCCTTGGAGGATGACGTAGAAATCTTCGCTGTAGACGCCTTCGCGGTAGATGATATCCTCTGGTAAGGCGCGGATGATTTCGCATTCGTAGACGATCTTTCGCAGCAGATCCTCTGGAATGCCCTCAAAAAGAGGGCTGAGGCTGAGGCGGTCCATAAGGTGGTCATAAATGGTTTCCAGCATGTAGGTGTTTTTCTCCTTTTTGCTCGGCCTCAGATAGCGGAGGTGGATTTACACTCCTCTTCTTCGAAGAAGGGGCGAGTTTTTTGTCCTTATATTTTGAACGAGTGTAGTAATGATACTCATCTTCTGTAATTATAATACTTTTTTTTTAGGATTTCCATTCCAAAAATTTTGATGAAATTTCTGTTTTTTTCATAAAAAAAAAAGCAGAGTTTTGAATTTTTCCTAAACTCTGCCGTAGATACGCCAGGGAGGATTCGAACCCCCGACCTACGGATTAGAAATCCGTTGCTCTATCCAGCTGAGCTACTGGCGCTTATTCTTTTGGATGCTTTTAGATTTTTGTAATTATATCCCTTAGAAAGAATTTTTCAAGGGAGATTTTTCTTGATTTTTTTGCAGATTGATTTTAATGGAGGTTAGGGGATTTGTAAGCATTTTGGTGTATTGAATAGACAGAAAGGATTTGGTTATGGGACGCCTGTTTTTTGTTCAGATGCTGGTATGCTGGTTTTTTTTAGTTGCGGTTTATGGAGAAGAGGAGCATTATTTTCTCAAAGTGGTTCCGCCGAAAGTTGTGGGGAAGGCGGTATTGGTGGAGATGTACTTTTCCAAGGAGAGGAAGATTCCGGAAAATGGGTACTATTTGCAGGCGGCTTGGCGTCAGAGGTTTGTGGAAAAGATTTTATCGTTGCCCAAAGAGGGGGCGCAATTTTGGCGGAAGTATTTGGCATTTGAGCAGTTTCAATCTTACGCGGAGGGGGAGAAGCCAGAGCGGAAGGAGGTGAAGTTGCAAGGGGAGGTGATTTTGATTTCACCGAAGGGGGAATTCACCTACTTGGAAGGAGGAAGGGTGGGGAGTTTGGCCTCTCGTTTGATTTGGCAGCAGCGGGGTTTAGAGCGTTATCTTTTTTGGAACAAGGTGTTTTATCCCCGAGAGTCGGTGAGGGTGGGGGAGATGTGGAAAATCCCGCTGGCGTCAGTGGCGAAGGTACTGCGCCTTCCTTTGCAGATGGTGGAGGAGGAGAGTTCTCGGGCCCGAGGGGTGTTAAAAAAGGTTTGGAAGAAGGGCAAGAGTTTGTGGGGGAGGGTGGAGGTAGAGGTATTGCTAAAGATTCGGGAGAGAGGCCAAATGAAGGGGGGGAAGGTGAAGATGAAGATGGTTCGAGAAGGTTGTGTAGATGGAGGGGAGGATTGGAGTCGGGGGAAATACGAGCTGGAGGTGAAGGTTGTGCGTGCGTCTGGTCAGCGGGATTTGACGATGATTCAGCGCAATTTAGCTCGATATTCCAGGCGGCCTATGGTGGAGGATTCGAGGAAGGAGGGTAGAAAGGCGAACGGGCAGAAGTTGCGGGATTAGAGTTTGGTTTTGAGCTCTCTGAGGATGGAGGCGATTTCGCTGAGGAGTGCATTGGTTTGGCTTAGGAGAGCTTCGAGTTTTGGGGAGGTGGCCGCTACTGGGGTGGTGGAGGCGGAGGGAGCGGAGGCTTGAGCGGCTTTTTGGGCGGCTTCGATGTCTTTTTTGATTTTGGTTTGCAAATCCTTGGAGAGGGAGTTAAAGAGCATTTTTTGCATATTGGCGTCGATGAGTTTGTTTTGGGATTTGAGGCTTTTGTAGACCATGCTGTTGAATTCTTTTCTATATTTTTCTATCCATGCCGGCACGGCGCCATTGAGGAAGAGGGTGGTTTGAGGGGAAGGTTGGCTAGCGGTGGCTGGAGAGGAGGCTGGGGTGGAGGAGGAGGATTGTTGGAGTTTGGCAAGTTCTTCTTTTTGGATGGTTTCCCGAAGGTCCTTGGAGAGGGAGTTAAAGAGCATTTTTTGCATGGAGACATCGCCTAGACGATTTTGGGATTTGAGGCTTTTGTAGACCAATTTATTGAGTTTATCTTTATGGCGTTCGACCCAATCGGGGGTACGGTTGGGGGTAAAGAGACGTTTTTCTAGCTCTGGTTTCATGGTTGGGTTTCTCCTGAAAACGAAGGGAGTTTGGGATGGGATGAATGGAAGGGATTTTCCCGGTTGTTGGTGGTAGTTTAATATACCGGTTAGAGAAAGAAAAAGCAAGGGAGGTTTTTATTTTTTTGAATATGGAGAATTCTGTTGATAGTCTCGAAGTTTTTTGAGGTAGGATTGGTATTTTAGGTATCGTTTTTGGAGTTCTTGGTATTCTCTGGAGTGGGGGGGGTATTTTTTTGCCTGTTGCCGGAGCAGATTCATTTGTTTTTTAGTGTATCTGAGGAAGGAGTGGAAGGCAAATTTTTCAAAATTTTCTTTCGCCCTTAGATAGGCTTGATGGCGTGTTTCTAGGAGGGTAGGATCTTCTTTTTTTTGTCTGGCTTGGAGGTATCTTTGGTATTCTAGTTCGAGGGATTTTTTCAAAGCGTTGTAAGCCCGCAGCATCAAATCCAGGGGTTGATTTTTAACATATTCTCGGAAGCGTTTGGCATAGTCTCGATACCACTGGGGACATTCAGGGGATTGTATAGCTTTTTCGTAGTAAGCAAGGGCTTGTTCTTTATTTTGAAGGTAGGTTTGGTAGAGGCTAGCGAGTTCTAGGGCGATTTTCCAATGTTTCGTTTTTTGGTAGCCTTTGAGGAGGAGTTTCTCGGCCAAATAGTCTTCTTTTCCCACGGTAGATAGAAAGATAGAGCCGTAGATATAGGCGCGTAGGAAGTAGGGATCCAATTCGGTGATGGTATCGAAGAGCTGGAACATATAGGGGAAGCGGTTGCGTTTGAGATTTTTGATCACATACCCTAGAGCGCGGATCCAGAAGATATCGGCAATGAGGGCGTCGTGTCCTAGGGTGAGCCATTTTGCTTGTTTGCCTTGATTGGCGATATAGATGAGTTCTTCTTTGCCGTAGACTTGTTTTTGCATGGCTTTATCCACACGTTTTTGTAGAATTTGGATGGTATAGAGCAGGAGGATAGCGATAAGGAGGAGAGTTGGTTTGGCGTATTTTCTATCGAGGAAGGGGAGCTTTTCCGTTTGCATAGGGTTTCTCCTTGGAATTTGGGGAATTGTGAGGGGGCTAGAAGTTTCTGGAGTGGAAGATAGCGATGGCGAGGATTAGAACGAGGGTGGTGTAGACGATGCCGTAGGCGATGGCGCTGAGGAAGTCTGGAAGGGGCATCATCATTTTATGGCTTGCGTAAACTTTCATATTAAAGTTATGAAGGTTGGGGAGGAAGTGGTAGAGTGTTTTAAAGATAGTTTGTATCCAACCTTTTTGTAGGATAGCTTGTTGCTCAGCCAGTTTTACGGTGTAGAGGGTATTTCCGACGATGTAGAGGAAGACGGTGAAGATAGCGCTGAGGAGGGGGGTGGTGATGGAGGAGAAGAGGATGGCGAAGGCGGCGATGAGCAAGATAGTCATAAATTCTAGGAAAATGGCTTGAAAGATAGCAGGGTGGGGATGGATTTGGTTCCAGAGGAGGTAGAGGACGAAGATAGCGGTCATAGCGAGGACAATCATCAGGAGGGAGAAGCTTAGGCCTAGGTATTTTCCTAGGAGGAATTGGTAGCGTTTGACGGGTTTGGAGAGGATGGTGTAGATGGTACGTCTATCGATTTCGTTGTAGACGAGGTTAATTCCGGCGAGGATGCAGATTAGGGTGGCGAAGAAGGAGATGGAGCTGATGCCGACATCTTGGATAATTTTTTCATTTTCGCCGGCGGAGACATCGGCGAGGAGGCGGGATAGGGCGATGATGAGGATGCCGAAGAAGAGGATGGTGTAGAGGATTTTATTTCGTATGGTTTCTTTGAATGTATTTTTGGCGATAAGGAAGATGGTTTTCATGTTTATTTCTCCGGATTTTCAAAGTTTTTAAAATATTCTTCTAGGGAGGGTTTATGGGGGATGATAAAGCGGATTTTGCCGCCGTTTTGTACAATTTTTTCTTGGAGTTGTTCTTTTTGCTGTTCGTTATGCACGAAGAGGTAGAAATTATGTTTATCTTGTAGGATTTTGTAGGCGAGATTTTGGTAGTTTTCGGGTTGGATATTTTGTGCGACAATTTCGATGCTAGCGGGTTGATCGCCGACGAGTTCATCGACGAAGCCTTCTTTGAGGAGTTTTCCTTGGTGGATAAGGGCTACTCTATCGCAGATAGCTTCCACATCTGGTAGGATATGGGAGGAGAAGAAGATGGTTTTGCCTTGTTCTTTGAGTTGGATGATGATATCTTTGACCATTTTTCGTCCTAGGGGGTCTAGGCCGGAGGTAGGTTCATCGAGGATAACGATTTTAGGATGGCTGATGAGTGCTTGAGCGATGCCTAGTCGCTGTCGCATTCCTTTGGAGAAGTTTCGGATAAAGGTATGTTGTGCGTGTTGGAGTTGGACCAATTCGAGGAGTTCACCTATTCGTTTTTTTAGTTCTTGGCGGGGGATGTGGAAGAGTTGTCCGTAGAAGGTGAGGATTTCGTTGGGGGTTAGGTATTCGTAGAAGTAGGGGGCTTCGGGTAGGTACCCTACTTCTTGCCGGGACTCGGGCAGGAGGATATTTTTGCCGTCGATATAGGCGCTACCGCTGGTGGGTTTTAGCAGTCCGACGAGGATTTTGATGGTGGTGGTTTTGCCGGCTCCGTTGATGCCGAGGAAGCCCACCACTTGGTTATGTTCGATTTGTAGGTTAAGATTTTGGATACCGGTTTTTGGTTTTAGCCAGAAGCCGGTACGATAGATTTTGGTTAGGTTTTGGATTTCTATCATGTTGTTAGTTCCTTTTTATTGTGGATTTAGAGAGTTGTTTGAGGTAATATTTGGCTGGCAGGGCGACTTTGGGGTAGTCGGGGGCGGTATGGAGTGCGGACTTTAGGTCTTGGAGGGCGTGTTGTTGTTTTCCGAGGTGGAGGTAGGCAAGGGCGCGTTCGAGCAGGAGGCGGGCGAAGATTCGGGATAGGTGGTGGTAGAGGGGGTAGACGTTGGATTGGAGGGTGGGGATACGTTGGATGGCTTGGGTCGTGAGTTGTAGGATAAGTTGGTATTGTTGTTTAGATTTTTCGATTTGGACAAGTTTTTGTGTGTTGTAGAGGAGGAGGGATTCGGCGATAGCGGAGACATGGTCAAATTGTTGTATTGCTTTTTGTGCCCAATAGAGGGAGAGGTAGTAGGGGTGTTGGTGTTGTGGGTTGAGTTGAGGATGTTGTAGAAATTTTTTTTGGAAGTAGGTGAGGTAGTGGGGATTTTTTCGTCGTTGTCCTCGTTCGTTGCGGCTGAGTCGGTCGTAGAGGTAGTAGGCGAGTTCTTGTTTCAGTTGGGGGTTTTTTGGGTTTTTTTGGATAGCTTTTCGTAGGAGGAGTAGACCTTTTTCGATCCAGGGCCATTGTTTTTCTTTTTGTGGGAAGCTGAGTGAGATATTGTAGGTAAGGTTATAGGCTAGATCCATCCAGATGGTGGGGGATTTGGGTTGGAGTTGGGTGAGGAGCTGGAGGATGGCGAGTTCTTCAAAGAATTTACCTTCTTCACGTTTTTCGATGGCGCGTACCCAGAGGTAGTCGATTGCGAGGGCACGGAAGACGCCGAGGAAGAGGAGGAGGGAGGTATTGTTGTTAGGGGAGGTATATGGAG
>RFKQ01000081.1 GCA_003694635.1 Planctomycetota bacterium | reverse complement strand
GTACGTCGGGGATTTCTTACGAAGGGGCTTTGACTTCTCTGTTGGGAGCGGAGGGGTGGGATGTGGTCAATATTATGGGGATTTTGGCGCTGGTGTTTATCGGGCTTGGGTATTTGGGTTCTCCTCAGATATTTGTTCGTTTTATCTCTTTGCGTAGCGCTTCTGAGCTAAGCCGGGGGACTTTGGTGGCCCTTCTTTGGACGTTGTTGGCGGATACGGGAGCGGTATTGACAGGGATGGCGGGGCGGGTGCTTTTAGAGCGCCGTGTGTTTTTCACCCAAGGCTTGGTGGGAGGGGAGTTGTTTCAGCGATTTGGCAACGATTGTGAGGCGGTTTTGCCGCTGTTGGTGGATTATCTTTTTCCGGCGGTGGTGGTGGCTATTTTTATTGCGATAGTGTTGGCGGCGATTATGTCCACGGTGGATTCGCTTTTAATTTTGGCCTCTAGTGCGTTTGTGCGGGACTTTTATCAGAAGATTTTTCACCCGGAGTTGAGCGATGAGCAGATGACCAAACTTTGTCGCCGATACACCTTTCTTCTGTGCTCGATTGCTTTTCTCATCGCGATGGCGGTGGCATTGCTCTCTCCCCATCGCACGATTTTTTGGTTTGTGATCTTTGGATGGTCGGGAATTGCGGCGACGTTTTGTCCGGTAATCGTGCTTTCGCTGTTTTGGAAGCGCTTGAGCAAATGGGGTGCGTTTGCGGGGATGCTTGCGGGATTTGGGGGTGTGATTGTGTTTCGATTTTGGCCTAGCTGGGTGGGTTTGTCTCACCCTCCGAGGTCATTGGAGGCGTTTATTGCTCTCAAAGAGCTTGCGCCTGCGTTTTTTCTCTCCCTTGTGGTGGCTGTGGTGGTGAGTTTATTCACCGCTCCACCGGAGGGAATCGAAGAGGATTTTCTCCCCTCCCAAGGCGAAAAAAGTCAAGCTTGAGCCTAAAACAGGTAAGTTTTAACAATTTTACACTTTATTTAATATTCTTGACAGAAAGGAAAAAATAGAATACATTATTGTACGCAATGGAGGCATCTCTATCCATTGTTTTATTTTTTATTTTAGTGCCAAGGGTGTCAAAGGTATGACGAAATGGAAAGAGAAAGAGTAAAAAAGAACAGTGCTCAAAATAATCTCTCTTTGGAGAAGGACTCAGCTCTATCGCTTCAAAAAAACCCAACGCTGAGTACTCCATCCCAAGAGAAAGCCATACTTCCTCTACTGCGTCGGCAGCTCAAAGAGAATCCTGCAGCTTTTCAGCAAAGCGTTCATCGTCTTCAGAACACCTTTGGCAATCAGTATGTGATGGGCATTATGCGCCAGCTCGCTCCCTCGACCTCCACGCTGCATCGTAAGCAACGTCCCCATCAGAAGAAGGTGTTGGACACTAGCTCGTCGGATTTAACTTCACAGGTGATGGGGTGGCTAAATCCTTTTGCTCAGCCCGGTGGAGGGGTTTCATTGGAAGTTACTGTAGGATTAGAGGCCTCCCTAAAGAAGGTCCTTGCTGCCGGTGGCCAGGCGAAATTTCAGGTGGAGTTTAGCTGCGATGACCACAATATGTTTCACGCTAGCGTAACGTTTGGAGCGGGGATTTACGGCAAGGTGAACGCATGGGTGCTGAAGTACAAATACCTCAAGGAGATCAAGCGCCAATTTTCTGTGGTCAATCCTAGCTTACGCCATTTGGTGGAAAATATTCTCAAGCCGCTGCGCGCCATTATTCGCACGGCGAAAGCCATTCTTGGCAAAGAGGTCAAAAAAGAGCCCAAAACCCCGCCGGGAATGACCTCAGTTACGGGGGGTAGCCCCTCCACTCACGAGCTCACGGTGAATGTAGGTGGAGCGGAAATCGAGACCAAGTACCAGCACGGTTCTCCCACCACAACCACCACAAGGGAGCGTAACGGGGAGAAGGAATACACGGTTTCCAAAAGTTCGTTTCACCGTTTTAGCTTAGGGTTCCAGATATCCAAGAGCATTGCTGCACAATTTGAATTTGAGCTAGAGGAAATTTCCGGAGATCCTCTGGCCAACAATGATGGAAAGTATGCAGACTTAAAAATCTATTTAAAGTTAAATTCGGTTGATGCGGAGGAGGCGATCCTAAGCTATGCTTCCTTGCTGCGAGCAAAAGGGAGCTTGGTATCGACCTTTGAGAGTGTCAAGCAGGCTTTCTCTAACGGAAAAGCTGTCAAACAGGCGATTCAGCAGCTTGTTCAAAAGATAAAAAAACTCTTCAAGGCCACCAAGAATCAGCTCAAACAGCCGATTGCTGGCACCCCTTGGGGAAAGGAGAAAAAGAGCTTTCAGCAGTGGTGGAAAGAGCGCCAGAAAGGGAGTAAAAAACAGTTTTCTCCCAATGTGGAAGTGGCCTTTCAATTTCACTGGATTCATAGCAAAAGCCATTGGAAGCTGCAGTATTTTCGCTTGCTAAAAACGCTGGGGATAGATTTTTCTCAATCCATTCCCCTCACCGCCGTTCTGAGTGCGGAGCTTGGGGTGAGCTTTCAAGGGACCAAGAATCTCTTTGAAATTGCTGGCACGGACACCATTTCCTACTTCCAAACCCGGGCAGCCGGGTTGGCTTTCAAAACGGGTTACCTCAATTTTTCGGGAGAATCTTCAAGTTGGGAGAAGTTTTTTCAAGCCTGGAAAAGTTATGCAAAATCCAACCGGGGTTCCCTCGCCTCTCTCTTCCAAAATATCGCTCAGGGTAGCAAAAGCGTGGCCTATCAGGAGCTGGATAAAAAATTTGAGCACGCAAAGCTTTTCATTGAGGCATGTAAAAGCTTTGCCAAAAATCCGAAAGATGGCACTCTTTTCAACCAATGTGTGGATCAAATGGGATATTATTTTGTGCAGGTTCTTCCTAGCGTTGCCATGAAGCAAAAAGGCTGGAAGCGCATTCCCGGAACCCTAGACGACACCACTTTTGAGCAATGGTACAAAAAGCGAAACTCGTTGGATATTATGCAATACCGAGCGATGATTGAGTATTGCAACAAAGGCGGAACCACTCAAAAATGGGAGGAAAAGATCGCTGAGATTCTTACTTCGGCAGGCTCTCAAGGAAAGTTGCCTGCTTTGCTTAAGATCATCCCTCTAACACTTGTACTTCGCGACATTGACAATGAATCTCCTATGCGCACTTCATCTATTATGATCGCTCATTTTTATTTCCGCCATCTCTCTGCCTCCCAAGTCGCTAAGGAGCTCAACAGCATCCGGACCTCGAAAATCAACCAGCCGGCTTTAGCTTTTGGGCTACTGCTTTCTTATACTTTAGGATTTAGTTCAGGGCAAAAAATCCAAGAAATCCACAATCAACTCATAAAACACATCCGATTTTACAGCGGTTGGATCTTGCCTTTCAAAGAAAGAGAAGAGGTATACAGGAAGCTAAAAAACGCAGGTGTACCTGTCCAGAAAAAACCTCCTAGCTATTACAACTTCTAAGATCAACGGGCCTACTTGCTTGGTTTTCTTGCCAACCGCCCAAGGGCTGATGAAATTTTCTCGCCCATCCAAAGCAAAAAGCGCACTTCACACGCCGCTGTCCCAAGGTTTTTGGCTATGTTTCCCATACAATGCAAAAAGCACGAGATTGAGATTCACCCTCTCTACTACCATTTTCACCTCAATCTTAGCATTCCGCGCTTTGATTTGGACCTAACCCTAGACGACATTACCGCTATCCAATTGGAAGCCGAGGGGGTGTTCCCTCAGATTTCTGCAGAAGAATTTGCCTTTTCTCCCCACCAGGTTCAGGTGGACCTAAAGCTAAGAGCGCCTCAGGACCTAGTGGAAGAGGCCCTCACCTACTTGGATCGGGTGCAGCAGCCGGAAGATTTGATCTGGAAGCCGCCTAGCAGCCCCTGGCCGCTGCACCAGCTGGAAAACTGGCAGTTGCTCCATTGGGAAGTGGTAGAAATTCCTGAATAAAGAGGATCCATGCTCTTGCGTTCGGAAGGAAATTTTTTATGAATCCCAAGGAATGGCTGCGCTTTTACATGGAAATGGCCCAATGGTTTGGGGTGGAGGGTTTGTATTTTCCTTCGGCTAAAGAGCCTCCGGACGCTTCTTCCCCCCCAGCTCAGCAGGGGAGGGCCGCATCTGAGCAGGGGGAAAAAGGGGAGGTGGTTAGAGCTCAGCCCTCTTTGGCGTCGGCACCGCAAGCCGGCCTCTTTGGAGAAGAAGAGGCTAGCGAGCTATTGGTCGTTCCTACCGAAGATCGCCGCAAAGCCCTTCACGTCATTGAGGAGGCTGTAGCCAACTGCACAAAATGCCCTCTAGCTCAAACCAGAACCAAGGTGGTTCCGGGGGTAGGGGATCCCCATGCGCAGCTAATGCTAATTGGCGAGGCGCCTGGCGCCCAGGAGGACAAACGGGGCTTACCCTTTGTTGGTCCTGCGGGCCAGCTGCTGACGAAAATGCTGTCCGCGATCCAAATCCAGCGCGAGGCGGTCTACATCACCAATGTGGTGAAATGCCGTCCTCCCCGCAACCGGGATCCGCAGCCGGAGGAGATCGCAAGCTGTCGTCCTTTTTTGCAAGCCCAGCTACGTCTGATTTCCCCCAAGGTCATTCTAGCTCTAGGGGCGTTCGCCGCTCGCACCATTTTGTCCAAACCTCCCAAGGTTTCCTTAAGCTCTCTTCGGGGGAAGGTATGGGAGCTCCACTCGGGTAAACTTTTGGTGATCGCCACTTACCATCCTTCGGCTTTGTTGCGCTATCCCCAGTACAAAAAGCTTGCTTGGCAGGATTTGCAGCTTTTGCAGCGCACCCTTTCGAGTCTCTCCTCTCAAGAGGCGTAAAGATGAGGGGGCTCACCGGGGAGTTTCTCCCCAATGAATTTTAGCCTTGCCAAATTTTTCTAGATACCGATTGGTTTGGGAAAAAGGGCGAGAGCCAAAAAAGCCATTTTTGGCCGAAAGGGGGGAGGGATGGGCGCTCTCCAAAATAGCGTGCTTTGGAGTGGGGATCCATTTTTTTTTCTTTTTGGCAAAGTTTCCCCACAGCAGGAAGACCAGTCCGGTGTGTTTTTGAGCTAGGATTTGGATCACCGCATCTGTGAAGTGCTCCCAGCCTTTGTTGCGATGCGACGCCGGCTTGTTGGCGCGCACGGTGAGCACGGTGTTGAGCAGGAGCACCCCTTCCTTGGCCCAGTGGTCCAGGCAGCCATGGGGGGGAGGGGGGTGGCCCAAATCGGCCTCTAGCTCTTTAAAAATATTTTTCAGCGAAGGGGGGGGAGGCACCGTAGGCGGGACAGAGAAGGCCAAACCGTGGGCTTGATGGGGGTTGTGGTAGGGGTCTTGACCTAGCAAAACCACCTTGACTTTTTTGAAGGGGGTGAGCTGAAGGGCGTAAAAAATTTGAGGAAACGGGGGGTAGACGGTGGCGGTTTGGTATTCCTTTTGAAGGAACGCCTCCAGCGCCAGCCAATAGGGTCTGGAGAATTCGTTTTTTAGGGCCTGTTGCCAGTCTGGAGGAAGAGAGAGGTGAAGTTGGAGGGCAGCGTTTGTATTCTCTTGATTTTTTTCCAAAGTCTTTTAGACCTCTTTTTCCAAAACTTTTGTTTGCGAAACCTTTTTGTAAAAAAGGTTTCGCTACTTCTTCACCGGTTAAGGAAGCCTGTCCACACTTGGGTTTTAAAAGAGTTTTCGGGAAAAAACTTTCCAAGTTTTTTCCCTTAACAAAAGTTTTTGGGAAGCCTGAAACCCTTTTTTCAAAAAGGGTTTCAGGAAAAAAAGCATTTTTACTATTTTAGCACTTCTTTCCAAGATTTTTGGAGGTCTTTTGCGATATTTTTTTGATGAGCTTCTAGGGTTCCACCGCCGATTTCGAGGAGTTTGGCATCTCGCCAGAGTCGTTCGACGACGTACTCGCTAACGTAGCCATTGCCGCCGAGGACTTGGATGGCTCGATCCGCCACATTTTTGGCCATGGTGGTGGCGATCAGTTTAACGCCATCGGAGTTGAGTCGATGGCCGGCGTGTTGGAAGTTTAGCTGGCGTGCGGTGTTATAGACGTAGCAGCGGGCGGCGAAAAACTCCGCGTAAGACTGGGCGATATAGCGTTGGATTTGGCCAAAGGAGGCGATGGATTGGCCGAATGCTTTGCGCTCTTGGGCGTAGGGGACCATGATTTGCAGGCAGCGTAGGGCGATGCCCAAGCTCATGGCAGCGAGGGTTAGGCGCTCTATTTCCAAGTTGCGCATCATATGGAGGAGGCTATCGCCCTCTTGGCCGAGGAGGTTTTCCGCTGGCACCTCACAGTTTTCGAAATGCAGGCTAGCGGTAGGCGAGGCGCGCATTCCGGTTTTGCCGGTAATTTTCATTCCCAAGTGGAAGCCTTTTCGTCCTTTTTCCACCACAAAGGTGGAGATTTTCCCATTGACTTTTGCATAGACCAAAAAGATGTCGCCAAGAGTTTTTTCATCGATGCATCCGTTGGTGATCCAGGTTTTTTCTCCGTTGAGGATATAGCGATCGCCTTTTTTTACCGCGTGGGTTTTCATTGCTAGCACATCGGTGCCGCAGCCGGGTTCGCTCATACACATGCCGCCGATCCATTTTCCGCTGATCACGGGGGGGAGGTACTTTTGGCGCTGTGCGGGATTGGCGTTGTGGTAGAAGTTATGCACAAACAGGATGGTGTGGGCGAGGTAGGAGAGGCAGAGGGCTGGATCGGAGGTGGAGAGGGTTTCATGGGCGATCACCGCGGCCACGGCGTCCATACCGCTCCCGCCATCTTTTTCCGGGATGGTGATGCCTAGCAGCCCTAGGTCGGCGAGTTTGCGGAAGAGGGGGAGGTTAAACTTTTCTTCCCGATCGTGGCTCTGGGCTTGGGGTTCCACTTCTTTTTGCACAAATTCTTGCAGGGTTTCCCGTAAGAGAAGATGTTCTTGGGTGGGGTTAAAAAGATCGAGGTTTTGCCAGTTGCTGGTTATGGCTTGGGGGTTGGTGGAATTCATGGTTGTCCTCGCTTTTGATGGAAGGGGGGTTATTTTTTCTTTTTTTTCCGTTCTTTTGCCCGGGCGGATTTATAGGCGCGCTCGGCGACTTTGAGGAATTCTTTTAGGTTTTTGGGGCGGAGTTCGGGCTTTTTTTCCATCATTTTCATCACAGCATCGTTCACGACTTTGGGGATTTCGGGGTTGGTGGAGAGGATGCTTTTTGGTTTTTCTTTGATATGTTTTTCGAGCAAGGAATTGGGATCGGAGGCATAGAAGGGGGGATGGCCGGTGAGGATTTCGTAGCAGGTGATTCCAAAGCTGTAGATATCGGTTTGGGGGGAGGGGATTTTGCGTTGGATTTGCTCGGGGGCGATATAGGTGGGGGTACCTTGGGCTTTTGGTTTGATCAGCCAAGACAGCCATTTTTTCTTGGATAGCTCTTCCAATGTTTCCGCTAAGGAGAGGTCGATGAGCTTGAGTCTATCTTTGTTTCCTACGAGGAAATTTTCTGGTTTAATGTCCTTATGGACGATACCTTTTTCGTGCAGGTACTGGAGGGCTTGAGCGGCTTGGAGGAGGTAGCGGAGAGCTTTATAGAGAGGGAGCTTTTTTTGCGTTTTGATGATATATTTTAGGGTTTGGGAGGGGAAATACTCCATAACGATGGTGGGTCGGGTGCCGTTTTTGACAAGTTCTTTGAATTGGATGATATTTTCGTGTTGGAGGGGGAGGCAGAGTTTTGCTTCCCGGTAGAATTCAGCGAGAGCTTGTTTATTTTCTAGGTGTCGTTTGTGGATGATTTTCAGGGCGACTTTTTCTTGGGAGTTATATTTTTCGCCTTTGTAGACGGCGGCGCTTCCTCCTTCGGCGATTTTGGAGAGGAGCTTATAGCCGGGGACTTTTGGCATACTCATGGAAGGACCTCTTTTGGTTGGTAGAAGGTTAGAGGGAATTCTCATTTTGCCCTATAGCATTTTTACTCTACGAGAAGTTCAAAGCGTTTTAGCACGAAAGCGAAGGATTTTTTATTTTTAAAAAATTTATTGACATCGGCTTGGAATTTTAAGATATAGTAGTGATCGGGGGTAGCTAGGATGATGAGGCGGTATTTTTGCTCTTTGTCCCGCACCAAGCCGGTATCGTTGGTTTGTCTTGGGATGCCTTGGAAGACGATTTCGAAGCCGGGGTATCCTTTGTGATCGTATTCTTGGAAGCGCAGGACCCGCAGTTTTTTGTAGCGCTGATAGAGAGAGAATCGCAGGTTTTTCGCGATATCTTTCGCGCTGTAGGCCATGGTATTTCCCGTAGCGATTACGGCGATGCGGCCGGTGGTTTTTTCGTTGACGATGGCTAGTTTTTCTCCGCGCTGGAGGTTTTTCACATCGAATTTCCAGTGGCGTTTATGGGGGCGTTCGATTTGGAATTTCATGGATTTGGAGATGTAGTGGTATTTTCCCTTTTGTTCGCCCACTTCTCCGAGGGGGAGGGACATAATGTATTTTTTCCAGCTTTCTTCAAACTCTTGGATGTTTACTCCTAGACTTTGCTCAAAGTGCCTTGCCATGGCGATGGTATTGCGTGGTCCGTCGGGATAGAAGGTTTTGCGGCAATTTAGATCGAAGAAATCCATAAACACCTTTTTCATATTGACTTTGGGATGTTTTCCGTTCATCATATAGTAGATTAGGCCCCAGGCGTGGGCGTAGTGGAAGCCGCTGAACCGTTGGTGGGGGGTGCGCAGAAGTTGGCGGAGGGGAATGTAGCGATTGAGGCGGATGGCTTGTTGGAGGGTGGAGAGGCGGTCTCGTGGGATGACGCCGACGGTGAGTTTGCCGTTTTCAAACTTATGTCCGTCGCCGAAATAGACGGCTAGTCCTTCGATCAGCCAGATGGGGCGGTTGAGGATGGTGGGCATAAGCAGGTGTTCGAATTGGTGGGTGCCTTCGTGGGCGAGCACGTTGAAGGTATTTCCCGTATCGCCGAAAGAGCCATGGTAGGCGATCACGGAGCGAGCGGGGACGGTGCCGGAGGGAATGGGGCGGTAAAATCCGCCAACTCCGGGCTCGAGTCCGTGCATATTTAGGAATTCCTCATAGGTTTTGTGGATCATCACAATGGACTTATATTTTTTTATTTTGCTTTGGTAGACAGAGCGGTAGCGCTTAAAAATTTGGTCAAATTTATCGAAAAGCAGCTCTAGAAAATCGGCGTATTGTTTGGCCAATTCTTTGCTGGCGTTGCAGTAGACAATGTAGTGTTCGGTGGTAATGGGATTTTGAAGGGCTTCTGGCCACGAAATCCCTTTGATGGCTTGGCGGCGTTTTTTCCAGAGAGCTTGGACGCGTTCCCGTTGTTTGCGGCGAAGTTCTTCTTCCAGGCGCCGCGCCTGAGCTTTTGTCATCCAGCGCCCTTGTCGATAGACCAGACCGAGGACTTTTTCGTTGTACTCCTCCTTGGTCCACCATCGTCCCCGATAAAATTTATGGCCAAGAGCTAGATGGGCGGGTTTGTAATTGGGATCCAGTTCTAGGGCTCGCTCAAAATCTTTGATGGCGTGGATAGGCAGTTTCTTCGATTGGGCCCATTTTCCGAGTCTATAGTAGTCCTCAGCGGTTTTGCATTTTTTCAATCGCTCCTCATGGATTTCTTCCGGCGATTTTTCAAAGGTAATCCTTGCGATATCTTCTCTATCGATGCGGACGATGCTAACGATACCTTTTCCATACGTGATTTTCATAGTTACGTAGTATTCGTCGTGGGCGATAATTTTTCCCTTAAGGACGGTGCCATCGTATTTGTAGATGGTATCTGCCCATAGGGGGGGCAGAGCAAGAAGCAGAAGAGTCCCTAGCCATCGCAATTTCAAGCTCATAAATTAGCTCCTCGTTTTGGATATGAAGAATTTTATCATTTTGTCTGTGGATTTTTTTAATACGAAGCCGCCGCAGGATTTGATGGAAAATGCGCAGATAATGATTTTTCTCGGAAGAGCTGGAGAGGAAAAGCTGGGGGAAGAAACAAGATTTAGGGAGTCTTTTTTACAAACTCTCGGATCTCCGCTTGTGCTCGGTGCTGGAGCTCATTTTGCAACCAGATGAGGTCCATTTTCCCTCGTATTCGGATGCTTTGTATGCGCACAAATCCCTCCCGGACCACGATAGAAATGGTTCCCTTTTCATCGTTTTCGTGATTTTCCTCCGTGACAAAGATACGCTCCCCGCTCATTTCGCAGAGAAGGTATTTTTTCCGGTGGGCGAACCGGAAGCGTCGCCAGCCGATTTTAGGGAGAACTCGGTTGAGGTAGAGGACCACCCGTTTATCGGCGCGTTTTGGGAACCAGATTGCTCCATTGGCAGGCAGGCGAAAGACGGGGCGGCGAAGGCGTCCTTTCCAGAGAATTTTCCTATCGACACGCAATCTATCTCTATTTGGGTAGGTAAACCAGACTCCTAAGAAATACTTTCGGAAAGGTCGATTTTTGGTTCGTTCTGCTTCATTGAGGTAGACGCCCAAGTTGAGAGGTTTTTTGTTGGTGGGCACATAGCAGAGCACTTCCACTTGGACATCGCCTTGGAAGTGGAGGGGGAGGCGCAATTGGCCGTAGAGGTAGATGGTTTTTTTGTAGGGACCTGGTCGGAGTTCAGAGTCTTTGAAAATTTCCGGGACAAGTTCCCAGTCTTTCCAGATGGTCTTTCCTTTATTTTTACGGAAATCGTAGAGGATATCGAGATATTTTTTTTTGGAGGAGAGCTTGATTTTGGCGGAGGGGAGGAGAAATTCCACTCCCTGTTGGCTATAGAATCCTTTGGCAGCTTGGCGGAACATTTGCTGGAGTGTTTTGTTTTTCCAGTAGGGGCGGAGGATTTTTTTGAGGTCCCAGTACCTCTTTTGAAGGCGGAGAAGGCATGCTCTAGCACCCTCATAGTGTTGGTTGCGCAGGTATCGTTTGGAGAGTTGGATGAGTTTTAAGCCGGTGTAGAGGTGCTGATGTTTTTCTTCGTCCTGCCAGTAGCTGGGTTGGAGTATGTTTTTCGCGCCTTCTAAATCGCCGGAGAAGAGGAGGAAAAAGCCGTAGTCCTGAAATTGGATATCGTATTTCTTTTTGTCTAGGCTATGCAGCAAGGGGAGCAGGGAGAACATATCCTTTTGAAGGGTTTGTTTTCCGCTCTCCAAGACCACCTTATCCGCGGAGGGGATACACTGCACAAGCCGCCAGGGGCGAGCTTTGGGGCCAGGAAGGCGCAGGCGGAGTTTTCTTTTCTTTTTGGCCATGCGCAGCAGCCAGCGGACATAGCTTTCGTATCCTGCTTCGGTATTTTTCAAAATGGCGTTGTATTCGGACAGTAGGGCCTGGATTTGCGAGCTGGAGGCGGAGGAGGTTTGGAATTTCGCCAAGTTTTGGCGAGCGGGGGCAAAATCCCAGGCGCGCAGATAGGTAAAAAACTCTTGGCGGAAGTTTTTCAATTTTGCCAGTTGTTGGGCTTCTAAGAGCTTTTGTTGCAGTGGTTGGATTTTTTTTTGAAATGAGGGGCTTCCCCGTTCCAAAAGGTGCTGAAGGCGCTTTTGAAGTTGGGAGAAGTTGGGAGAGTTGGCGAGTTTTTCCAAGAAGAAGCGATAGAATCTTTGTGCGATTTCCGCCTCATATTCCTCCAATTTTTTCTGAACCGAAGCAAACCATGGTTTGCTTTGATGGTTTTTTCGGAACCCATCGACGGCTTGGATAGCTCCGAGGAAGTTTTGCTTGGACAATCTGGTGGCGATTTTGTTTTCTAGCCCTTGAAGTAGACGGGTGGGTTGAGGGGTAGGTGTTTTTTGGGGGGAGGTGGAGTTTTTTTTCAACTTTCGCTTATAGTAGCGAATATAGACATCGATTTCTTTGGTATAGGGG
>RFKQ01000080.1 GCA_003694635.1 Planctomycetota bacterium | reverse complement strand
GAGAAGGCGGGACATGCTGGCGTTCTCCAGGATTTTCAGAGACGTACACGACAGCATCAGGAAGTCGAAACCTGGGAAAATAGTTGGGCTGACGCAGGCAAATGGCTTCGCCAGTTGGCCGAAAAGTTCGTTCCCAATCCACTCGACCAGACGAATTTTGATCTCAGTGCAAAAGAGGACACTGAGATACACAAATGTGCCGCAACCGTGCAAGCGCGCCTGAAAGATATTGCCGACGCTCTTGAAGAACTCGCGACCAAGGCGGACCAGATTGTTGCCGAGTGGCAGACCAGTAGGGATGCCTCATCGTGGAAAAGGAGCGTCGACGCGGCCTTGAAGGCATACCAAGATCTCCGGACGAAGCTTGCGGAAGAAGAGGCCGGTGATCCGGTTGCCTATGGTGATCTCGTGCAGCGCCGACAAAGCATCGAGCAACGTCTTAAGGATTTGAGTGATCGGCGCAGGCAAGTCAAAAAGTTGCGAAAGGAGGCAGATGCCTGTTTGCAACGACTTTTGGAGATTCGCCGGGAATTGACGGAATCGCGCAAGAAATTTCTCAACAACATTCTAAAAGGTAACCCGTACGTACGCATTCAAGTCGTCCCGTACGGGGCCCGGGAAACAATCGAAAGAGAGTTCCGCTCATTGCTTCAACGGGAGAGCGGCGGATTCGAAAAAGACATCGGTTCTCCAGGTGGTGAGGGGTTACTTGGTGAACTTTATAAGAACGGTAGTCAGCCGGAGGACATTGAGCGGGCATTGAAAAAGATCAAACAGAGGATCAGAGACATCGCCGAGGGAAGCCATGATCCGACGACCCTCAGCGATAAACGTTTTGCGAGCCATATCAACAAGCTCCCACCGGAAGCCATTGACCGCCTCGACCTGTGGTTTCCCGAAGATTCTCTGGAGGTACAGTACAGCTCAACCGGGGATGGGCAGCGCTTTCGATCAATCCAAGAGGGGTCTCCCGGCCAGAAGACGGCTGCGCTTCTAGCTTTCCTATTGTCTTATGGCGATGAGCCACTCGTTCTCGATCAGCCGGAGGACGATCTGGACAATCACTTGATCTACAACCTGATCGTCAAGCAGCTCCGGGAGGTCAAGCGTCACCGACAGATCATCGTGGTTACCCACAACGCCCACATTGTAGTCAACGGCGACGCAGAACTGGTTGTGGCGTTGAGGCGCGAGGCGGCGAGACACAGAAGTGTGCCGGAAGTTTGCAGGAAAAGGCTGTACGGGACACGATCTGCGCCATCATGGAGGGTGGGCGTGAAGCTTTCGAACAACGGTACCGCCGAATCGCGTTGGAGGAGCGCCATGTGTGATAGCCGCAACGTGTCCGATTCGCCTGGGACAACGCATCGGCCAAGCGGCGAGCAACAGCCTAACGGAACAGTGAACTGCAACGCCTCCTAGCCAAAAAAAACAATCCCCCCACTAAATCCCTTCCACGCCAAGATTCTTATCTTATAAAGAACTAAACCCCTTCCGATCCGCACGCTCCGCCAAAAAAGAACGCAACCTCCCCACCGGACCCGTCAACGTATAAAATAAAAACAATACACTTAACCCCAACGCCGGCACAAGAAAAACAAAAATTACCCCAAAAATCGCCAATACCAACTGCTCAAAATTCCCCTTAGAACGAAAAAGTACACTCACCACATGCGTGTACTCCAACTCAGAAACCATCAAATACGCCAAAAATAATGCCACCACAGGCAATACCTGAAGCAACCCCTCCAATAAAGAAAAATCTAAACCACCCGAGACAAATGGACCATATACCTCCCCACAACCCAACAAAACCAACGAGGCAATCACCCCCGCCCCCGCCGGCGAAGGCAACCCCTTAAACGATACATGCGACTCCTCCTCCAAACCATTCTCCACATTAAACCGCGCCAAACGCAATATCACCGCTAATAAAAACGCAAGACTAAAAAACCACGCCACCCGACCCCAAAGCACCGACGTGGAAAAAGTAGTATTGCTCATCGCCACCAACAACGCCGGCGCCACCCCAAAAGAAATAATGTCCGAAAGCGAATCTAACTCCCCACCAAACTCCGAACTGCTCCCCGTCAAACGCGCAACCTTCCCATCCAACGCATCAAAAAACATTGCCAAAAGTATCAACCAAGACGCTACAACCAAATTCTCCGGATTAAGGAGAACTCCACCCTCACCAAAACGCAACGTAGCTAACTTCACAATCGCTGCAAATCCACAAACCGCATTGCCCAACGTAATTAAATTCGGCAACACCGCTAACCTTAACCTGCGCTTCATCTGCGTGCATTCTCCCATTCTTCAAAATCCTATAGGCACCAAACGCCTACACTAAAATAATTGACCACCTACCAATCCCCAACCAAATCCCCAACCCAAATCCCCAACCAACTGGAAATTAACAGCAAAAAAAATGCCAGCTCCGAAAATTCCTTAAAATCTTCCTCTTCCCAGTTCTAAAAAAAAATAATAAACCTTTAATTCACAACGAAATACATCCCATCCCCTACCCCCTTCCCACAACAACACCTCCACCCCATAACCGCCAAAAAATTACACCAACCGTCCGACTTACCTTCCTCCCAATTCACCAAACCTCCACACCAAACCTACCCCATCCCGAAAAAAAACTACTACCCCACTCCCATCCTCTAAAAAACAAGCCACATCCGCCTCTGTAAAATACCGAAATTCCCCTACCTCCGCCAAACTATCCAAACGATATACCCGAAAATAACTCCCAAACGATAAAAAAAGATAACCCCTCCCAAAAACAGCAAACCTCACCCCCTCTACCCCCAACCTCCTCTCCCCATACAAAGGATGATATAAAAAATAACCCCCCTTCGAACGATACAAAAAAAGCGAATGACGTAAACTTACCGCCCAAAACAATAAGTCTATCCCCATCACCCTCCCCACATACTCCCGTAAACCACAATCCCATACCACCAACTGATTGGCACCATCCAAAAAATAAAACCAATCTCGCCCTACAAAACCAAAATGCCGATGAGAACTAAATAAAGAAAATTCCCCTAAACACCTCCCTGAAGCTAAACTATATAACGTTAACTTCGGCAAATAACGACGAATGTGCAAAACCGCTAACCGCTCAGAATCCGGCGAAAAAACAACATGCTCTACCCTCAACCTAGATAAACGTAAAACACCCTCACCCCGCCAAGAATAAACTTCAAAATCATCACCAACCCTCCACAACGCCATATAACGCCCATCCGGAGAAAACCATACCCTATCCCCAACCCTCCTCCCAACCCACCAACGCCATCTACCCCCCTCATCCCTAACCCCTCTATCCCCATCTAACCTCGGAACAGCCCACAAGCCCCCCCTAT
>RFKQ01000079.1 GCA_003694635.1 Planctomycetota bacterium | reverse complement strand
TTATTTCGGTTTTTATTTTCATGATCATTTACTATCGTTGGTTGGGGTTGGTGGCGGATGTAGCTTTGTTGTTAAATTTACTGATTATATTGGCGGTGATGGCGCTTTATCATGCGGATTTGACGTTGCCGGTACTTGCGGGGATATTGTCGACGGTAGGGATGAGTGTGGATGCGAACATTTTGATTTTTGAGCGGATTCGGGAGGAGCTTGCGCGTGGTAAGACGCTGCGTCATGCATTTAGGCAGGGCTATGACAAGGCGTTTTGGGCGATTTTTGATGCCAATATCACCACTTTGATCACAGCCGTGGTGCTTTTTCAGATTGGGACAGGGCCTATTAAGGGGTTTGCGGTCACTTTATCTGTGGGTATACTTTCGAGTTTGTTTACAGCGCTTTTTGTCACCAAGGTAATTTTTGGAATTGTGATAGTGAAGGGGTGGTTGAGAAAGGCATCGATGCTTTCTCTTTTGAGCAATCCTTCTATTCCGTTTATGAAGTTGCGGCGGGTGGGGGTAATGATTTCTTTGATTTTGATTGTGGCGGGGATGATTCATTTGTTGACGGTGGTGAGGGGAAGCATTCTGGGGATTGATTTCACGGGAGGGTCGATTATTCAGATTAAGTTAAATCATCCCATAAGCACGGAGAGCATGCGGCAGCGGGTGCATGCGATGGGGGTACAATTTGAGGATGCAGAGGTGCAGGCGGTGCATTCTGAAGGAGATTCTCCGGAAGGGCACCGGGAATATCAAATTCGGATCCCCCACATTATTAAATCCACTCCGCCAAAGATTGATTCTAAGACGGGGCAGATTACCTTTTATTTTGAGATTGAGCGGGGAAAAGTATTTCCGGATACTTTGAAGATGCTTCGGGATTTAGCTCCAAGAGGGATAGTGCAGGTTCTTCCTCTGGAGGAGCGAAATTCCTTCAATTGGCGTTTATCCTTTACCACCAAGCCGTTGGAAAATCCGGATTTAGAAGTGGAGCGATATCGTTCTTTGATAGAGGAGTATTTGGAGGGGAAGAATTTTAAGATTGTTCAGGCGGAGACGCAGTCGCAGCTATTGAAAGCGTTTGCGAAGGATCTGGCTCCCAAGGGCTTTCCGGAGGTGAAGGAGCCTTTTGTGCCCTACAAGGATACGGGCAAGGGGCAAATTCGTTTTCGGGTCAATTTGGACGCTACTTCTTCCGCGAAACCGGAGGTGATTGTTTCGGCTTTGCTTTCGGAGAGTTTTTTGGAGGTGGTGAATGCGGAGAAAAAGCTTGCGATTAAGCCTTTTGAGAGGGAATATGTCCAGGTAAAAGTGGTGGGAGGGAATGAGTATGTAAAAGAGTTTGAGATTTTAGCCGGTCTGATTACGGAAAGAGAGGTCCCTCTTTATGATGCGGCGTTGCGGACCTATTTTAAGAGCAATCGCACCAAAACGGATAGGGAGGGAAATGTGCTCCATTTTGTGGTTTCTGAACCTTTTCCTCGCATTTCTCAGATAGGTCCAGCGGTGGCAAAGAGTTTAAAAGCCAAGGCATTTTGGTCGATTGTTTTCTCGATTTTGGTGATTATCGCTTACATTACAGTACGCTTTGAGTTTACGTTTGGGATAGCGGCCATCATTGCTCTGATTCACGATTTGCTTTTTACTCTCGGTCTGATCGCAGCCATGGACTATTATGGAATTTTAGAGATTAAGATTAACCTTCCTATCATTGCAGCATTCTTGACCATTCTGGGCTATTCCCTCAATGATACCATCGTAATTTTTGATCGGATTCGGGAGAATCTTGCTCAAAGAAAGCGCAAGGACAGCTATTTAGAGATCATCGACAGTAGCCTCAATCAAACCTTGAGCCGTACTTTATTAACTTCTTTTACAACATTTATTGTGGTCCTTATTTTGTTCCTCTGCGGGGTAAAGGTCATCCAAGGGTTTGCCTTTGCTTTGATGGTGGGGGTTGTGGTAGGGACATATTCCTCGCTCTTCATAGCATCTCCAGTGGTGGTGTTCTACCATCTGCGCTATGAGCGACAGCGGGAGAAGCAACGTTTGGCTGCTGCTACTGCAAAGAAGAAGAAGAAGTAGAAAACAAACCTTTCGTTTTGTAGGGGAAACCCTTTTTAGAAAAAAGGTTTTCCCCTGCGACCCCTTCCCAAAAACTTTTCTCACTTTAGGGGAAAGGTTTTTCCCCTAAAAACCCCTTTCCTGAAACCCTTTTTAGAAAAAAGGTTTCAGACTTCCCAAAAACTTTTGCTCTCAGAACCTTTTTCAAAAAAAAGGTTCCGCATCTCCAAAAACTTTCCTTCCCCAAAAACCTTTAAAACACAAACGGATGCTTACTTCAAGGATTGTTCAAAATCGAGGAGGGAGTCAGCGTTTTGCTGTGATACCCAGTAGCGTTTTTTAGCGTTTTGCCATGATACTCAGTAGAATAAGGCGTTGTTTGATTCTTTCCACCATAAGTTTTCCTTGGGGATCGATGGTTCCATCCATATCCACAAGTTTGGCTGATTTTAGGATTTGCCAGGCGGCTTCAAAGTTGCCTTGATCTACTAAAACGGAAGCCAAGTTCATGAGGTGGACGTACTTTTGTTGAAGTTTTTTGAAGACAGTTTCTTTTTTGCGCGCCACAAACTTGCTAGGGTATATTCGCAAGGCTTGCTCATAGGATTTTAAGGCTAGATGGAGTTTGCCATGGGAGAGGAATTTTTCTGCTTTTTGGTAGTGTTGCAGGAAAAGGGTTGTATTTTTTCGGTGTTGAAGAAAGAGTTCTTTGAGGTAGGCAAACCCATCTTGGGCAAAGGGTTCGCCTTTTTGCAAGATTTCCAATGCTAGGGAGAATTGGCCTAGCTCTAGCGCGGCTGAGAATTTATCTATAGCTTCTTTAAGCAAAATAGAGGCAAGATAGCGAATTTTTCCTTTTAGCGAAAGACGCGGAAAAAGGGAGTAAGCTTTTTTATACTGGCTGTAGGCTAAGCGAAAATTCTCTTGGGTTTCCGAATTTTTGGCTTGGAGCTCCCATTCTATGGAGGTCAATTGGCGTTTGAAGCTTGAGGTATCTTTCTTAGGGAAGAGGGAGTGGTACATATCCAATAATAGTTTTGCATTTTTAACTTGTTGAGCGATCAAGAGGGAGTTCAGGGATTTTTCCATTTGGTGGGCTAGTTCTTCGAAGCGTTTTTCTAGGAGGGGGTTTTGTTGAGGAAAGATGCGTTTTGCTTGTTGGTAATATTGATAGGCTTTTGGCCAATTTTGTTCTGCGAGGGCTTTGTCACCTAATGCGAGTAGACGTTGGAAGTCCCATTGTTCCAAAAAGAGGTTGGAAGAGTTGCCCAGGAGCTTAGTCCAGAGATGGCGAAAGTCTTCTTGTTGAGGTAGGGTTTGCATGCCTTCTTGTAAGAAGTCCCAGATAATGTAGGAGAACATTGAGTTGAGTTGGAAGAATTGTCCAACTTTAAAGAGGTATTCTCGTGCGGTTTTTGTATCTTTTTGTTGGTAGGCTTGTTTCGCACGGCTGAGGTAGATGGTTTTTTCTTTAAGTGCTTGAAACATTTTATGCTTGGGGTAGAGTTCCAGTAGTTTTGTATAAATTTTATGAGCGCGGTTCCATTTTCCTTTTTGGAGGGCTTCTAAGGCTTTGTTTTTTAAGCGTTCTAATATTTGGGCGGCTTTTGTACGAGCGAACAGTCCGCCGGGGATATCACTTTGTTGTTCAGCGATTTGCCTGTATATTTTTAGAGCTTGGAAAAGTTTTTCTGATTTCAAAAATTGTTCTGCTTGGGCAAAAGTTTGTGTACGATGAATTCTCGCTAGGATATGTCGGGGGGTTAGATCGTATTTGGAAAACAGTTGATAGGCGAGGCGATATTTTTTTTCTGCTTTTAGGAACTGTCCATCTGCTAGCAACTGGTTGGCTTGTTGCATGGCTTTGCTGGCTTGTGCGAGGGAGATTAGGCGATGTTTCGCTTGGGGGTCTAGACCTGTGCCTAAGGAATTTTCGGTTTGGCGGAAGTATTCTTCTGCTCGCTCATAGTCTCCCACTAGGAGGGCGATGGAGCCTTTGGAGATGGTGCGTTGATTTTTGACTTCTTCTTGTAGGAGGTAGAAGAAGCCGCCGAGCATTGCTGAAACCAGCATTACAAAGACAGCGATGGCTGCGATTCCGGCTAGGCTTCGCTTTTTGTATTTTTGGATTTTTCCCCGCAGTGTATGGACTTCTGAGCCCATTTTGCTCATATTTTCTTGGGAGAGGAGACGGAGTTGTCGGGAATATTCTTCTAATTGTTGGTTTTGTTGATGGATTTTCTGGGCGACTTCGTTTTCCAATTTTTGGAGATTTTGTTTCAATATACGGTTTTTTTCCAGCGCTTCTTCTTTCCACGTATCTAGAGTTTGGTGCCATTGCGATTTGTCCAGCTCCAGCTTTTTCTCAAGAGCTTTTTTTTCTGCTTGTACTTTTTGGGATAGTTCTGAGCAAGCGGAATACAGTTGTTGGAATTTTTCGTTCAGTTGCGAGGTGAGGTCTTGCTCTAGTTGTGCCAGGTGGTTTTGCCAGCGTTTTTGAAGTTCTTGGAAATCTTTTTGGAGTTGTTGAAAGCATTTTTCTAGTTTTTGAGAGAGTTTTTTTTCTTGTTCGAATTGGCTTTTTAGGTTAGAGAATTTTTGGTGAAGGCTTTTGAGTGTTTGGTGAAATTCTTCCACGCTGTGATAAAGTTCTAGATATTTTTGCTCAAACTGATAAAAGCGCTTGGAGAGCTGTTCTTCGTTTTCAAAGCGCTGAGAAAATGATTCTAGATTTTTCTGGACAGACTTTAGCTCATTTTGTAGGTATTCGATCCATTCTGTTTCTGTTTGGAGTTTTTGGAGGCGTTGTTCGTAGAAGCGCCATTGGGCATCGAATTCTGAGCGGGTGATGGTATCGTTTTGCAGCTTTTGGAGGGAGTTTTTCAGTTGTTTTATCTCATGGATAAAGGAGTTATATGTCCCCATCATTTTGGCAAAAGTTTGGGAGAGGTCGGAGAGCATTTTTTGCTCATCGAAGCTGTTTGCTGTTTCCTCTTGCGGCGGGGTGGGGGGAGAGTTTTGATTTTTTGTTTGCAAGCGGCCAAGGATATGGACAATTTTGCCTTGGCGTTGGATAGATTCCAGCTGACGGATGATACTTTCTCTCTCTTCGATTAGGATTTTATTTAAGCTCAGGTGTTGGATATCCCGGTTAAAAATTTTTTGGGAGTTGATCCAATACTTCGAGAAGCTCCAGCTTTCCACTTTGGATAGTCGTTTGTTGCCCTCTGATTTTTGGTATGCGGGTAGAATTTCTGTGATCAAAAATGGTTTGCTTTCTTTGCGTTCTCCGCCTTCGATGGAGACTATCTTGATTACGTCTCCGATTTCCAAGAGCTTCGCGCTAGGGCGCCAGGACCATTGGGAGGGTAGAACCACTTCTTTGGGGACTTGGTAGGTGGAGTTTTCCTTATGGAAGATTCGGTAGAAGTCATCTTCGGAGATTTGGGCGATATCAAATTCGGCGATATACAGTTTTTTTTCTCTATCCCATAGTCGGATTTTGGGGAAGAGGGCTTCTTCTAGCGGAGAGATTTCGACTTGGAATCGTTTTTTTAGTTCCCATTTTCCTTTTTGAAAAGGAATATCCACGATATTGATCAAAAATTCGTAGTCCACAGATTTTCGGAATAGAGAAATGGTCAAGCGGGAGTATCCCTTGCAGACAGGCAAATCCGCTTTATAGACCTTGTTTTGCTTTGTTGGCTCGTTCTGGGGTACCACATCTACGTGTTTTTCTTGTTCGGCGTCCCAAAGGGCATAGCCGGAAAACCGTCGTTTTTGCAGTCCCTCGATATGGGGGTAGAGGCTTAGGCCTTGGGAAATGGCTGTGATTGCGAGTTCAAAGCACTCCGATTCCAAAAAGGGTTTGGAGTTCTGTTTGGCCAATTTAGGGTGATAAATTTGGCCCCGGTCTGCGGCGTGAGGGAACAGATTGGCTATTAATTCCTGGACGCAAGGAATCAGAGAGGAGCCTCCTACCATCACCACATGATGAACTTGGGAGGGTTTTAGCCCTGCTCGTGTTACCACGGAGCGCACCGCTTCCTCGATTTTGGAAAGCTCTGGACGCAATAGAGCCTCTAGACGCTTGCGGTGAAACACAAAGGGCACACCTCCGATGTAGTCGCAGATGCTCTCTTCAAAAGAAAGCTTTTGTTTGATATGCTCCACTTGCTCCAAGTGCAGCAGCTGCTCATAGGGGGAAAATTGAGAGCTTTTTGCCTCATAGGCGGGATTTTTCTGCACTACTTCCCCGAATAGCTTTTCATCAATGTGGCGTCCTGCAAAGCGCAGGCCCCCAATGGCTAGCTCTGCGGAAGGAATTAGGTGTCCGGAACTGTCCGGTTTTGCCTCCAACAAAGCTAGGTCTAGCGATCCTCCGCCAAAATCAAACACAAGCATGGGCACAGGCCCCTCTCCCAGAGGGCGGAATAACATTGCCGCAGCCACCGCTTCGGGCACAAAACGGACCATTTTGATCGCTTGCCGGTAGGTGGAGAAAACCCTTTCGGAGACCAGTGCTTCGATGATGCGGCGTTGGGATAGGTGGGAAAATAGCGTGGGAACACCGATGATATAGCCGGAAATGGGCGCGCTTATCTGTTGCTTGGCCTGCTCAATCAAAGCCTTTAGCACGGAGCCGGTGGCTTGAATCAGCTCGGAACGAGTAGGCAAATCTGGAAACAGTGTCCTCTCTATCGCAACCCGATTATTTTCTTGTACCAAAAGAGTTTGGCGTAGATTTCTCTTGTCCAATAACCACTTATAGTAGTCTAGGAAGTAGTAATCCTGTGCTTGGGCATTGAAAAGGTCCCTCTGGGCAAACGCCTCATCTCCCACAAAGACTTGGTTGCCGTCTTTGGAAAACAACGCCGCGTTGCGCATAACCTTGAACGGTATCCGAGCGGAAACCTCCAAAGGAATGCAGACATAACCCCCATTTTGCTCCTCCACCACCGAAATGGAACAATTGGTTGTCCCAAAATCAATACCACACCACATCTTACGGCTCCCCATGAAACTTGTCAGATGGCATCTATAATCTCATCGCCCCTAGAGCAACGTTAGATCCAGACACCCTTGATAAACTACACGCCGCCTGCCATTTTTCATTGTATACAAAAATGAAAAATTTGCAAGCATTTTTTCCCCTACTTAGGGACATTTTTCCCTTGCTCCACCCTTCCCTAAAATCTTCGATTTCTCCCCTCAACCGACTTCTCCAACCATATAGAACAATCGCCGAATTAAAAAACGGAGAGGCAGGGATTCGAACCCTGGGAGGGCGGCAAGCCCTCAGCGGTTTTCGAAACCGCCCCGTTCGACCACTCCGGCACCTCTCCTATTGTTTTGTAGGGGGAACCCTTTTTGGAAAAAGGTTTCCCCCTACCACCCC
>RFKQ01000078.1 GCA_003694635.1 Planctomycetota bacterium | reverse complement strand
TACTACCCCTTCCCAAAAACTTTTCTTACTTTAGGGGAAATCCCTTTCCCCTAAAAACCCCTTTAACATTTTTTCCTGAAACCCTTTTTTAAAAAATGTTTTCAGACTTCCCAAAAACTTTTCTTTTCGGAACCTTTTTTTGAAAAAGGTTCCGCACCTCCAAAAACTCTTGTTTCCTAAAAGCCCTTTATTTGAAAAAGGGTTTTGCAATTGAAAAAGCGTTGACATTCTTTTATTTCTGAGGTACAATTTTTCAGAGATTTGTGGGATAAGTTTGGGGGTGGAATGGGTGTAGGATTACGCGAGTGTTCCGGAAGGATAGAGGGAAGGTATGTATTTACGGGGAGGTAAGTGGAGTCAGATATCTGCCCATTTAAGAGAGAGTTAGAGGCGAGGAAAGCTGTTCTTATGTTGAGGAGAAAGAGGGATGCCCATATTTGATCAGGAGTATAAAAAATTTGAAGGCAAGCGGCGGGGGAGTTTGTATCGGATTGCCACCATTGCTTGGCAAGGGATCCGTCTCCAGTGGAAGCAGAAAAATATACGCCGGTTGGTTAGCTTGCTCAATTTACCATTGCTTTATTTTGGCTTTATATTTTTTTTGATAGGATACGCTTTCAGCAGTCCCACCTGGAGGGAGTTTCTTCAAGGAGTTTTGCCCAATTTGGTAGGGAGGGATTTCACCAGGGCTTTTTTTGATGAGCCGGAGAAGTTTCGTCCGGTGTTGTGGTCGTTTTTGTTTTTTGTTTATTTCTATTATGTTCAAATTTTCGCTAGTTTTTTGTTGGTTGCTTTTGTTGGCCCGCGTTTGGTGAGCGATGATTTAAAGACGGGGGCGATGGAGATTTATTCTGCCAAGATCTCCAGCAACTGGGAATACATTTTGGGAAAATTTTTGGTGGTGGCGTTTTACTTGGCCTCTGTGAGTTTTTTTCCAAGCTTGCTACTTTACGTTTTCAGCCTTATCCTTTCTCCGTCGTTTTCGGTGGTGCACCAAACCATTTCTGTGGTAGGAAAAATTTTTTTCTCCTGTTTTTGGATGATTTTATTTTGCTCTAGTGCCATGCTTTTTTTCTCGTCTTTGACGAAGAATGCCCGCTATCTCAGTGTAGGTTGGATTGCTTTATGGGGGATAAGCAAGTTTATCTACACCTTTCTTCGAGAGGGGGCCAAGGTCAAATGGGCGCCTCTCATTTCTTTGGAGCACAATATTTCCACGGTGGCCTATCACATTTATGGGATTTCCCATCAGATACGCGCGAGGTTTATCCCCAAAACCTTCCAAGACCTAGTGGAGAAGCACATTGGAAGTCATCAGGCTGAGTTTTCCACTTCTTTTCTTTTGTTATTTATTTCTTCCTTGGTTTGTTTTATTGGCTTAAAAATAAGACTAGACAAAAAAATCTAGATTGGAGCTGGTATGTACTTCCATCATCGTATCCAAAGGGATCCTCACACCCGAGAGGAGTATATCGAGGTTCCTTTTCAGGGCAAGGCGTTGCTGGAGCATTCTCTCTTCAATAAGAGCAGTGCTTTTTCCGAAGAAGAGCGAGAAGCTTTCAAGCTCCACGGTCTTCTTCCTCCTCACGTTTCCACTCTAGAGCAGCAGCTTCAGCGGGTGTATGAGAACTACAAGCGCCACGCAACCAATTTGGACAAATACGTTTACTTAAGCGCTTTGCAGGACCGCAATACCACTCTTTTTTACAGATTGCTCTTGGAGCATATTGAGGAGATGATGCCCATTGTCTACACCCCTGTGGTGGGGGAGGCGTGCCAGCACTACAGCCATATTTACCGTCGGTCACGGGGGCTTTATCTTTCTTATCCGCTTCAAGATCAGCTGGAGCGGATGCTGGACAACGTCCCCCAGGAGTTGGTGGAGGTGGTGGTGGTGAGCGACGGGGAACGCATTCTTGGATTGGGGGATTTGGGCATTGGGGGGATGGGCATTCCCCAGGGGAAGCTTACCCTTTACACGCTTTGCGCGGGGATACATCCGGCCACCACCTTGCCGGTTCTTCTGGACACGGGGACCGATAACCCTGTGCTTTTGAACGATCCGCTTTATTTGGGCTGGAAACATCCCCGCGTTCGGGGAGAGGAATACGATGGTTTTGTGGATAGATTTGTCCAGGCGTTGAAGAAGAAGTTTCCCCATGTGCTGCTTCAATGGGAGGATTTTGCCCGAGAGAATGCGAGTCGGCTGTTGGAGAAGTACAGGGGTGAGCTTTGCTCCTTTAACGACGACATCCAGGGCACGGGTGCGGTGAGTTTGGCCGCTTTGCTTGCAGCGGCGAAGGCCACTGGTACTCGGCTGTCGGAGCATCGTTTTGTCTTTTATGGAGCGGGCTCTTCTGCGTGGGGAATCACGCGGCAAATCCAAGCCAAGCTGCTTCAAGAGGGGCTTGCTTTGGAGGAGATTAAGAAAAGGATTTTTTGGCTAGACCGAAGGGGTTTGATCTACGAGGGGAGGGAGGGGGTCCATGGCTACAAGGCGGAATACGCTCAGTCCAAGGAGGTTTGGCGGGATTGGCGGGTTTCCAATCCGGGTTATATTTCGCTGGAGGAGGTGGTGGAAAACGCTCAGCCTACTGTTTTGATTGGCACGTCCACGGTGCCTTCTGTGTTTAGCCAGCGGGTGGTGGAGACGATGGCAAGGTACGCGGAGCGTCCGATTATTTTTCCGCTTTCCAACCCCACCTCGAAAGCGGAGGCTCATCCCCGGGACCTTCTTCGCTGGAGTGGTGGCCGGGCCATTGTGGCGGCGGGTAGTCCTTTTGGGGAGGTGGAGTACGATGGTCGGATATATCGGATTGCGCAATGCAATAATGCGTATATTTTTCCGGGCGTGGGTTTGGGGGTGGTGGTGGCGAAGGCAAGGGAGGTGAGTGATTCGATGTTTCTTGCTGCTGCGGAGGCTTTAAGCGCTCTCTCGCCTATGCTTGAGAATCCCACAGGGCCGCTTTTACCGCCTTTAACTCAGATTCGAGAGGTTTCGCGAAAGGTAGCGATGGCTGTAGCTCAAGAGGCGATGCGATTGGGATTACATCGGGAGGATTTAGGGGATTTGGAAGAGAAGCTTAGGGCGAAGATGTGGTATCCTCGTTACTATCCCTATCGGTTGCCCAAGGGTTTATGAAAGATTTTGTGGGCAAGGTAAAGGATTTTTGACCATGCTAGAAGATAGGCGGATCAAGAAAGAGATTTTAAAGCAGCTTTCGAGCAATCCGAAGTGGAAGTTTGTGGTGGCGCCCAACAACTGGCTTTGTCCGTATTGTGGAGAGATGGGGGCGGAGAATCTTCAGATGGATGAGAAGATTGAGGAAAAGATTTTGAGGCATTTTTTGGAGAGTTGCACTTCCTGGAATTATTTTCAGGGGGAGCAGCTGGAGGAGGAGTATCTTCGCTTTAAGGCTTCGCTTTTGGAGTTAAAGGTTCGTCTTCAACAGGAGGTTCCCCACAATCCCTCCTGGCATTTCAGTGTAAAGGGGAGGTGGTTTTGTCCCTTTTGCTTCCAGATTACCTCTCTAAAGGCGGTGTCTTCTCCGCCGTCGCTGGATGAGCTTTTTTCCCATTTAGAGGAGTGCGCTGTTTTTCTCAAGAGGAGAGGGAAGGCGCCTTCTCCTACGAGTGTTCAGAAGGCGTTGGAGAAGAGGCTGCAAAATGAGCAGTTGCTCCAATTGCAAAAGAGGATGCTTCGCAAGGCGGAGTGGCAGGCGGTGGATCAAAAATTTTTTTGGCACTGTCCTTTTTGTTTGTCTCAGACGGAGATTAAGATAAAACCGGGCAAGGTTTCTCTGGAGGAGGTAAAGCAGGTTCACCGCCACCTTCTGCAATGTTCTTCTTACCAAGGGGGGAAGGGCAAGGTTCACACTTTAGCTCGTTTGCAATTGGCGCTGGAGAAGTCCAACCATCGGCATCACTATCAAAAGCTTTTGGATAAAATTCATTCGGACACCATTTACCAGCTTCTGACGGATAGCGGCTGTTGGTTTTGTCCATACTGTGCCCAATCCTCTGGGGTGGAGGTAAAAAACGGAGATTGGGAGGGGGCGGTGGCGGAGATTTCCCACCATATTGGCCACTGTCAGGCGTACAAATTTAGTCATCAGCCTCAGGAGTTAAAGGTTTTGAAGGAGGCCCTTCAGATTCACAACCGCAAGGCGAAGATTTTGCGATGGTTGCCTCAGAAGTTTTCTCAGGCGATCTATCGTGTCACCACCAAAGAGGGCCATTGGGTTTGTCCTTATTGCCGGCAGGCCCAAGCACAGATTCTTTTGACGAGCGACATTTCTTTTTGTACAGAAGAGATTGCGGATCATTTGAGTGTCTGTTCTCACTACGATTGGAATGATCCCCAGATTACTTTGGATTCTCTTCGTGCGGAGTTGAAGAAAAAGAAGGCTGCCAAGAAGAAAAAGCACACTCAGCGCCAGCGTTCCCTCCGCCTTCAGCAGAAGCGAAAGGAGCAATATGAAAAGGAGAAAACTCGGCTTTTGCAGAGCTTGCAGGGGGCAAGGGAGGCGCAGCAGAATATGCTTCCCGCTCTTCCAGAGATTGAGGGATTTGAGTTTTACGCATCCTATCGCCCTTGCGATAGTGTGAGTGGGGATTTTTATAATATTTTTTCCATTTCCCCCCATCAGTGGGGGATTGCGATTGGTGATATTTCAGGCCACGGCATCGAGGCGGCGCTTCTGGTAGGAATGGCCAAAAAGCTCTTAGAGGTCCACGCGAGGGATTGTCCTCGGCCGGCGGAGGTGCTTTGCCGCACCAACGATGATATGCTTCAGGATTTAGATGAGAAGACGTTTATTACGGTATTTTTTTCCATTTTGGATACGGAGCAACGAACCCTTACCATGGCAAATGCGGGGCACCTTCCCTTAATTTTATTCAATCGTCGTAGGGAGGTGCCTCTACAGGCTGTTTTTCTCAATGGTATGGCGCTAGGGGTAGCTGCAAGCCATATTTTTCAGGAGAGGGTAGAGGAAACCACGATTTCGCTGCAGGCGGGGGATGTGATTTTTCAGTGCACGGACGGGGTGGTGGAGGCGAGGAAGGGGGAGGATTTTTTTGGCGAAGACCGCCTCTACACTTTGATCCAAAGGTATGGTTCTGAAGAATTGGAATACCTAGTTTATAAGGTGGAAAAGGCTCTAGCTAAATTTGGTGGACCGCGTCGAGAGGATGATATGACCATTCTTTCTTTTTCCTATTGTGGGGAGAACAATGGCATCGAAAAATACGGAAAATTTTCGGCTAAAGGTTATCAAAAATCTTGAGAGCAAGGCCAATTGGCAGGTTTTCTGCAACCGGAACTGGATCTGTCCTTACTGCGCGGAGGTGGGAGTGGAAAAATACGATCGCTATCCCGACCCGGCCATTCGGGTGATGCGCCATCTTCTCAAAGAGTGCCCAGCTTCTGGAGGCGAGGAGCTTTCCACCAAGGAGTTAAAGCATCGGATTTTTCAGATTAAAACCCACCAGATGCTCAAAGCGGAGATTGACAAGCCCCTTTGGAACCTAAGGGATCGCCAGAAGCGGTGGTATTGTCCTTATTGCGCTCAGCCTACAGAGATCACCACCTTAAAAAAGCGGGCCTTTCTCAAGGAAGTGGTCAAGCATTTGCAGCAGTGCTTTGGTTATAAAAAGGGGGGAATCAAGTCCGAGGACTACCTTCGAAAGATCATCGCCTACGAAAACAAAGTCCAAATTCTTGTAGGGGTAGTCAAAAAGAATCTGCAGACCAATCCAAAATGGAAGGTTTCTGGCAGGCGGGGGGAATGGATATGCGTGTTTTGTCAAACGTCTCTTGGTCATATCGATGTAACCAATCCGTTGGCGTTGTCTGTGAACGTTCCTACTCAAATCGCTCATCATTTGCTATCGGCGTGTTCTAAGTTTCAGTGGGAGAAGTTTTTTCCCCAATCCAGCCCTAGTCCAAAGTCGCCCTCGGCTTCCTCTGCCGGCCCGAAAAAAAGCGGGAGTAAAATCACGACCATTTCCATTCCTTCTGTACAGGAGACCTTGAAAAGGAAGCCAGAGTTATTTGAGACCAACCAGGGGATAGAGTTTGCGGAAACTCAGGTAGATGACGAGGATGATTTGGAAGCTGTGCCCTTGATCTCAGAGCGCCAGCTGCAAAATGTCTTTACTCAAGCCGCGGACACCTTGGAGAATTTCCTTTCCGAGGACGCTTTGGAGGCGGTGTTTGTCGAGGAAGAGGAAGCAACAGTCTCATCAGCTACATCTGCCGAGAGCACCTCTCCGCAAGATGGTGTCCGGGAGGAATTTGCCACCACGAGCGAGTTTAAGGCCACCATTAGCCATTTGGACGTTCTACCTTTGATGCCGGAGGTGGAGTCGTTGGAGTTTCAGTATGTTTATGAGACCAAGAGCTCGGAGGATGTGGATTTTTTGGATTTTATACCTATTTCCTCTCGGCAGGTGGGGATTTTGGCCATTCAGCTTCAAAGAGCGATAGCAAAGCAGCTTGTGCATCAGATGAAGGAGTTTATTCAAGTAGAGGGTCCAAAGCTGACTTCTCCTAAGGAATTTGTTTTGCTTTTTCATAAAAATATTTGGACAAAGCTTTCGATACCTTTGAGTTTATCCTATTTGATTTTGGATGTGGAGAAGGAGGTGTTGCGCCTTTGTCAGGTGAACCATCATCCGTTGGCGTTGTTGAATCCGCTGCGCAATCGGTACTTTCATCTGCTGCAGCCCAAGGGAAGCGAGGGATTTTCGCTGGAGGGTGGTCAGCAGGACGAGCGGGAGCTAGGGGAGTTGCGAGTGCGCTTGAAGAAGGAGGATTTGATTATCCTCCATAGCAAGGGGATCCTCCAGGCGAAGGACGACCGGGGGGTTTCTTTTGGCAAGCAGAGATTGTATGAGCTTATGCAGCGCTATGGGCGACATGAAGCGGAATATTTTAGAGATAAATTTATGGAAAAATTCTCTAAATTTCACTCCAAAAGAAGCCGGGAGAATATTTTTATCCTCGCGATAAAGTACCACAGCCAATTTCCCTACGAGGAAGAAATCTAAATTTTTTGATAATTTTCCAAAATCATCCCTTGACAAGGGAAAAAAAAATGGTATAAAGCCGCTTTAATACCTATCTAAGCATAAAATGCCTTAGCTAGCTCAGGTGAGAGTCAAGCTTTTTTCTAGTTCTATAACACTCGGGCATGGATATGCAAAATTTCCTTCGTTGGTTTCATTTGCCTACAGAGTTTGCCATTAAGATTTTGCTTTTTGCAGCCCTTGGGTATGTAGGCGACCAATGGTGGGAAAGTTCTCCATTTTGCACCATTTTGGGAACTTTTGTGGGATTTGGAGTTGGATTATATCAACTGGTGAAGGAACTCTCACCTCGTCAATAAGGGGGTTTTGCATACCTGTCGCCTTGTCTTTTTGGGAATGGACGGTGGTTATTTTTTTTCTTCCTCCAGCGGGAGGAAGTTTGATAAGGTTCTAGAAAATTTAGAAAATAAAAAATCTTTTTATGGATTTTATGAAAGCTCAAGCGCGGTGTTCACTTCTCCGTTTTGGGTAGCTTTTTTCATCCATATTGTTACGGCTGGAGTGGTGCTTTTGTGTGTACGCGTAGGCGTGAAGTTTTTTTCCAAAAAATTGTTGATTTTTTCTTTGGTGAATTTTCTCCGTATGGGAATGGTTTTGGCAGGGATGCTTTTGGGAATATTTTGCCTTTCCTTGCCTTACGAGGAGCTGTTGCTTTGGGGGTTATTTTGGTATTTTATTTTTCTTTTTGTAGAGACGTATTTTTTCCTTATTTATCTTAAACCATTGAAAACCCAACAATAGGTGTATCCTTTGAGTTCGTGGTAGATAAATTTTTAACTGGAGAGGAAATTCCCCTATGGCTGGCGATAAAATCGATATGATTCACCATGTTGCGGATGGAGATAAGTTAGAGATCTTCCACTGGCATATTTCTCTACCCAAGTTGGAAATCTTTGGACTAGATATGTCCATCACCAAGCATGTTCTATTTATGTGGATTGCTGCGGCTCTTATGTTGATTATCTTTATCTCCATCGCGCGGAAGGAGTCGATGGTTCCCCGGGGATGGCGCAATTTTTTTGAGGCCATTTGCGAGTTTTTAAGGGACTTTGTGGCAAAACCGTATTTACATGAGGACACCAACACCTATTTGCCAATTCTTTGGACATTTTTCTTTTTTATACTCTTTTGCAATCTTTTGGGTTTGATACCGTTTGGGGCGACAGCTACGGGAAATATCATTGTGACCGGTACCCTAGCGGTTAGCGCTTTGGTGATCATCAAAATCTCTGCCTTTCTCAAGCATGGTCCTCGGGGGTATCTCCATGCCTTGGTACCCCAAGTACCTGGCTGGTTGTGGCCAATGATGTTTGTGGTGGAGGTGCTGGGGTGGGGAGCGAAAACCATGGCGTTGGCGGTGCGTCTTTTTGCCAATATGCTGGCGGGTCATATTGTGATTTTGGGCTTTTTAAGCCTTCCGTTTATCTTCAAATCTTACGGAGAAGTGGTGGGATATGGTGTTGGGATTTTTTCGGTGGCGATTTGTGTGGCCATTGGATGCCTAGAGCTGTTTGTGGCCTTTTTACAGGCGTTTGTTTTCACTTTTTTGACAGCGGTTTTCCTAGGAATGATGACTCATCCTTCTCACTAAATGATGGATGGAATGAATTGGAAAAAGTTTAAATTTGTTTATGCCAAAAAAGGAGAATTATTATGTTCGAGAGCATTGTGACAAGCAATCTTGGACTTTTAGGTGCTGGGCTGGGAGCAGGAATTGCCGCGATCGGTGCCGGATTGGGAATTGGCCGTCTGGCCGCTTCTTCGGTGGAGAGCATGGCAAGACAGCCGGAAGTCAAAGGCGATGTCTACGGCGCTATGGTGCTTACCGCAGCCCTTATCGAAGGGGTTGCTCTGTTTGCCTGTGTGATTTGCCTGCTTATCTACTTGGGCGCCAAACCCTCGGTGGTGGAAACCAAGCAAAAGCCAAGTATTTCCCAAAAGGTACTGGAGCAGAAAGTGGACAATACGAAGGTGGCCAAAGTTCGCTAAGCCTCCACTTCTCTACGACTCTCTTGGGCGGCTAGAAAGCTCAGAAATTCGCGCTGCCCAAGAGTATCTCTCCACAAATCCATAAAGATAGAGAGAAGCGGAGAAAAGGATTAGAATTTAACCAAAAAGGAAAGCCAAAAATCATGAGCAAAAAAGCAATTGCCCTAAGCTGTGTTTTTCTTTTCTTTGGCGCATTTGTGTTCGCCGGGGAGGGTGGGAGCTCAAGCGCTCTATTGCAACCCAATCCAGGACTTGCTATCTGGACGATCATCACCTTTGTTTTTCTGTTGCTCGTTCTAAAAAAGTTCGCTTGGGGTCCCCTGATTCAACAGCTGGAAAAGCGATCCCAATACATTGAAAATAAAATCAAAGAAGCGGAAGAAAAACACCAAAAAGCCCTTGAGCTTATGGAAGAGTATCAGAAAAAAGTCGAACTTGCCAAGCAGGAAGCCATGCAAATTGTGGAAGAGGGAAAACAAGATGCAGAAAAAGTCCGCCAAAAAATCACCGACCAGGCCAAAAAAGAAGCGGAAAATCTTAAGTCTCAAGCTCAAAAAGAAATTGAGCTAGCCACCAAGCAAGCCAAAGAGGAACTTTGGAGTTTGGCCGTGCAGCTCTCCACTCAGCTTGCGGAAAAAATACTCGAGCGCACCCTTTCCTCAGAAGAGGATAAAAAACTCATTGGAAAAGTTTTAGAAGAGTACCAAAAAAACTAAATTTACCTAAGAGGACCATTTTTCTTGGCGCCCTGTCCTCTTCTCTAAAAAAATTGACAAAATTCTGCCCTTTGCCAGATTTTATCGTAATTTTAAAAACGAGAATTCACCATGGAACAAATACAAGCGCTATCTAAGCCCTACTCAGAAGCCCTTTTTGACCTTGCCAAAAAGCATAACCTTCTCCATCAGCTGGAAGAAGAGCTCCAAGCCTTTTTTACTCTCCTTCAGCAACAAGAATCCATTCGGATTTTTTTTGAGGCCCCCCATATCCCCGCCTCCGAGAAAATTCAAGTGATCCAGCGCACGTTTCAAAAAACACAAGCCTCCTCCCTATTCCTAAACTTTCTCAAAGTGCTGGCCCAAAACCGTAGATTTTCCCTCTTCCCCTCGATTCTCCAACAGTACAAAGCCCTTTTGGACAAGGAAGAAGGACGCCTTCATGTCAAAGCCATCACCGCTCGAAAAACAGAAGAAGACGTTATCCAAAAAATCACCCAAACCGTCCAGCAAAAAACGGGAAAAACCGTCATCCTAGATCATAAAGTCCAACCGGATATCCTCGGTGGAATGATCCTCCAAATCGAAGATACCCAAATCAATGGCTCAGTCCGCCAACGTCTCGATACGTGGAAAAAAATTTTAATGGAGAAGCGATATGAAATTTGATATAGGCGAAATCACCACCATTCTCAAAGAACAAATAGAACAATACTCGGAAAAACTCGAAGTCTCCCAAGTAGGCAAAGTCCTAGAAGTAGGAGATGGTATCGCCCGTATCTACGGGCTAAGCGAAGCTATGGCCGGGGAACTACTGGAGTTTGAAAACGGGGTTTTCGGCGTGGTCTTTAACCTAGAAGTCCAAAATATCGGCGCCATTCTACTCGGCGACTACACAAAACTTAGAGAAGGAATGAGCGTCAAACCCACCGGTCGAGTGCTCTCTGTGCCAGTGGGAGAGGCTTTGCTAGGACGAGTGGTCGACTCCCTCGGCCAACCTCTCGATGGAAAAGGCCCGATCACCTCAGAAAAATACTACCCCGTGGAGCGAAAAGCCGCCGGAATCGCTGAGCGAAGACCCGTCAACCAACCCCTACAAACGGGAATTAAGGCCATCGATGCAATGATCCCCATCGGACGAGGGCAGCGGGAACTGATCATTGGCGATAGAAAAACAGGCAAAACCGCCATCGCCATCGATACCATCATCAACCAAAAAAATAATCCCAAAGGCGAAGAGGTGATCTGCGTCTATGTGGCCATTGGGCAAAAAGAATCCACCATCGCCTCCGTGGTGGAAACCCTCCGCAAACACGGAGCGATGGACTACACCATCGTGGTCGCTTCCAGCTCCTCTAGCCCCGCACCTATGCAGTACATTGCCCCCTACGCCGGTACAGCCATGGCGGAGTATTTTATGTACGAACACGATAAGGATACTCTGGTGGTCTATGATGACCTCACCAAACAAGCTCAGGCGTATCGCCAGCTCTCTTTGTTGATGCGCCGTCCGCCGGGCCGAGAAGCCTACCCTGGCGACATTTTCTACTGCCACTCCAGGTTGCTAGAGCGAGGGGTTCGCCTGCAGGATAAAATCAAAGAAGAATATAAAGACGCCCTTCTTAAGGCTGGTATTTCCAACGCTGCCTTGCTTGGCCATCGGCTTTCAGCAAGGCCCGGGGAGGATGAGGAGAAAAAAATCGAAGAATTCTCTAAACTGACCGGCATCCCCAAAGAAAAACTCAAAGACAAAGGCAAAGAACTCTACACCAAAGGCGGAAGCCTCACCGCTCTACCCATCATCGAAACCCAAGAGGGAGAAGTCTCGGCCTATATTCCTACCAACGTTATCTCCATTACAGATGGGCAAATCTACCTCCAGCCCGATCTCTTCTTCGCAGGGGTGCGGCCAGCGATCGATGTGGGAATATCGGTCTCCCGGGTGGGCGGAAACGCCCAAGTTTGGGGAATGAAGGACAAAAAAGTCGCCGGGGGCTTGCGCCTAGCACTAGCAGCTTACCGGGAACTGGAAGCCTTTGCCCAGCTTGGAACAGAACTGGACAAAGCCTCACAGGCCGCTCTTGATCGCGGAGCGCGGATGATAGAGATCCTAAAACAACCCCAGTACCAGCCGATGAACGTCGCAGAACAAATCTTAATCATCTACGTAGGCAACCAAGGCTACCTCGATAATATACCTGTGGAGCGCATCCAAGAATTTGCCAACAAATTCCTCGCCTTTATTAAAGATACCCACAGCGAAATTTACGAAGATATTCAGAAGAAAAATGGGATCGATCAAGAACTGGAGAAGAAGCTAGAAACTGAAGTAACGGAGTATGTCAAAACCTTCCTCTCAGACGAAACTCCCGATGTGCGCTAAATTCGTACCATCCCCTTGGTCGTTTTCTCTATAAATAAGGAACTTCTCTATGCCAGCCAATACCCGCGACCTAATCAAACGCCGCAAAGGCGTCCAAAATACAAAAAAAATTACCCACACCATGGAGCTGATCTCCACAGCAAAGCTAAAAAAAATCGCCGATCAACTTCTGGCCTCTCAACCCTACTCCTTCGCTCTTGTCCAACTTGTCCGCCAACTCCTAGGCGCCGGGGTCACCTTAGAATTGGCCAAAGAACCCGCCCAAACCCAAAAGGTCGCCCTTCTGGTGATCTCATCCAACCGGGGGCTTTGTGGAGCCTATAACTCCAAACTTGTAGAAGTCGCAAAAGATTTTATTCACAAACATCAAGAACAAGGCATCAATGTCCAAACCCATGTGGTGGGCAAAAAGGCCATTTCTATGCTAAGCTATCGTCAAATTAAAATTGACCATCCTATTGTGGATATCGATGACAAAACCCCTTTTTCTGTCTACCGAAAAATGGCCCAAAATTTTATGGAAAAATTCTACCAAGGAGAGCTCCATAAAGTCCACGTGGCCTATACCTCTTTCCTCTCCATAGGTAGGCAGGAATTGCGCATCGAACAGCTACTTCCCCTCGAGCTTTCCCAAGAAAAATCTCATGAGGAAAGCGAGTTTCTCTTCGAGCCTTCTGCGCACGCTGTCCTCTCCAGCATTGCCCCGCTCGCGGTGCAAGTGAACCTATACCGCATGTTTATGGAAGCTCAAGCCTCCGAGCAAGCTTACCGAATGCGCGCCATGAAAAACGCCACCGATAATGCCTCCGCAATGATCAAAGAGCTCACCAGACAGTACAACCGCGCAAGACAAACCAAAATTACCATGGAATTGCTCGATCTCTTAGGCGGCGCCGAAGCTCTATAACCGCTCTAAACCAACGTTCTCTTGAAAGCAAATACATTGGCCCTTTGCCCGTTTATCCAGCCAAAAAAGGAGCAAAATTCTATGTCCAAAAATATAGGCAAACTTGTCCAGGTCATCGGCTCTACCATCGATGTGGAATTTGAGGAAGGTCATCTGCCCGACATTTACAATGCCTTGGAGATTACCTATGAACTCGACGGTGAGAAAAAAGTCCTCGTCTCAGAAGTTCAGCAGCACCTAGGTGATAACACCGTGCGCGCCGTAGCCCTCGATAGCACCGATGGACTCAAGCGGGGAATGGAAGTGGTGGACACCGGTGCCCCCATTTCTGTGCCTGTGGGAGAGGCTACCTTGGGAAGGGTTTTTAACGTCGTGGGAGAACCCGTAGATGGAAAGGGAAAGGTGGAAGCCAAAGAATATTGGCCTATCCACCGAAAACCTCCAGCGCTAGAAGATATCAACACAAAAGTGGAAATCCTCGAAACAGGCATCAAAGTGGTGGACCTTCTAGCCCCTTATGTAAAAGGAGGTAAAACCGGCCTCTTCGGCGGCGCTGGTGTAGGAAAAACCGTGATCCTGATGGAAATGATCTATCGCATCGCCCGCCAACATGGTGGCTATGCCGTCTTCGCTGGAGTCGGTGAACGTACCCGAGAAGGAAACGACCTCTGGCTGGAAATGCAAGAATCCGGCGTCATCGACCGCGCTGTTCTCTTTTACGGCCAGATGAACGAACCACCAGGCGCCCGTCTGCGTGTGGCCCTCTCCGCACTTACCAGCGCTGAGTACCTACGAGATCAAACGGGGAAAGATATGCTCTTGTTTATCGACAATATCTTCCGTTTTACTCAAGCCGGCTCAGAAGTCTCCGCGCTGCTAGGCCGTATGCCCTCCGCAGTGGGGTACCAGCCCACCCTAGCCACAGAGATGGGCGAGCTGCAAGAGCGCATTGTCTCCACCAAACGAGGCTCGATCACCTCCATACAAGCCATCTATGTGCCCGCAGATGACTACACCGATCCCGCACCCGCCACCGCCTTTACCCACCTGGACGCTACCACCAACCTCTCCAGAAGCATCGCCGAAAAAGGCATCTACCCGGCGGTGGACCCCCTAGCCTCCTCTTCCAATATCATGGACCCTCAATACGTAGGCGAGCGACACTACCGAGTGGCTAGAGAAACGCAGCGCATTCTACAGCGCTATAAGGAATTGCAAGATATCATCGCCATTTTAGGAATGGAAGAACTCTCCGAAGAAGACCAAATCCTGGTGCGACGAGCAAGAAGAATTGAAAAATTCCTCTCCCAATCCTTCTTTGTCGCGGAAGCCTTCCTACCAGTGAAAGGGGTTTATGTGAAACTGGAAGATACAATCCGTAGCTTTGAAGAGCTCTGCGCTGGCAAATGGGACCACCTCAGCGAAGAGGCCTTTATGTATGTAGGCACCATTGAAGATGCGGCCAAAAAACATGAAGAACTCCAAAAACGCTAATCCTCCCCTCGTCTGCAAGAAAACAGGAAAAAATCCCCCATTTGCCTCCCTCGGCCTACTCTCTGCAAGAATGTCGAAATCCAATGTAGAAATAATAGGAGGGTCGCATTCCTCTATCGGCACCGATAGCCCCTGCGACAAATTTGTATGAGCCAAATTAAAAATATCTATTGCCAAATCCTCTCTCCTCAAGCTCCATGCTATTCCGGACTTCTCTTTCAACTCCCGGAAGAAACCCAATTCCTCCAAGAACTCCAGCAGGGCAAGCTTCCCCAAAACCTACTCAAAGAATTTCACGAGGCAGGAATCGCCTTCTCCGGCCAAGTCTATCCTGCATTTAAAAAAGATCATTGGCTACTCCGAGAGGAAGGCAAGGAGTTTTTGCTCAAACGATGGCGAGGCCAACTCTGCCTCTACCAAGGCGTAAACTCTATCGTAGTGCCAGCATACGACGGAGAAATGGCCATCTACAAAGGACACTGCAACCTAGTAGCGCAACTTCTATCTGGAGAATGCCGTATCCAAAAGGGAGAAGAAACCCTCTTCTATTTTGTCAACGGAGGAATTGCCAAAGTCCTTACCAGCGGGAAAAATGAAACTTTACTCACCGAAGTTACCTTACTGGTGGACGAAGCCCTAACACCAGAACAAATCCAAAACCTTGATGAAAAGAGTATCCAAAACGAGTTGGAAGAAGCAAAGAAAGCAAAAGCGCTGGATGAGCGAGGAAGAGAAAAGAAAAATCATAACATCCACGCCACCAAAAGCAAACTTAAACTCTACCAAAAGCTAACTGCAAAAAATTCTTCTTAGGAGAAACCCTTTTTCAAAAAAAGCGCTTCCCCTACCACCCTTTTCGAGCTTGGACACATCCCCGACGAACTGGATTTTCGACGTCAGCTCCAGAGGCAAAGAGTCAAAACGCGCCTGTAGAATTTTCAGAATATCCTGATGCTTGGCAAGTGCTTTTGCCAAAATATTTTTTTCCAGTTTGGTGGCTTGAAATTTTCTTTTTGCGGTGGTATGATATGTAATAAAAATGGAGGAGCTTAGCGAATTATTTTATATTCACTTGTTGTTTGGATCAATAGGGCGGTAAAATGAAAACTTTGGACCTTGGTGAGCTCCGGGTTCACCTTCTTCGCGATGGAACCATCGGCTTGGACGGGGGGGCAATGTTTGGAATCACTCCTAAAAAGGATTGGGCAAAATGTTGTCCTCCGGATGAGAAAAATCGCATTACGTTGGCCCTAAATTCGCTGTTGGTGGAGAGTCCGGAGGGGAATATTTTGATTGAGGCAGGGGTGGGGGTAGGGTATGAGGAGAAGTTTTGCCGCATTTACCGCGTGGAGCGGGAGGAGACCTTGCTGGAGGCTTTGGAGAGGAGGGGGGTGGGGGAAGAGGATATTGATATTTTAATTTTGACACACTTGCACTTTGATCACAAGGGTTGGTTGAGTTGTCCGGCAGGCGGTGGAGAATTTCGGCTCACCTTTCCCAAGGCGAAGGTATACGTGCAGAAGCGCCATTGGCAGGAGGCGATATCGCCTCATCCAACGGTGGCGCCATCGTTTTTACAGGAGCGGATTAGGCCGTTGGCGGAGTCTTCGTTATTGTGTTTGGTGGAGGGGGCGCATCGGATCCATGACTTTTTGGAGGTGGAGTTAGCGGAGGGGCATACGGAGGGGCAGCAGGTGGTTTTGATCCGTTCCCAGGGCAAGGTGATTTGTTTCACGGCGGATTTGATTCCCACTGCGCACCACGTGAACAAGTTTCACATTATGGCCTATGATCGGTATCCCGAGATCACGTTTCAGAATAAGGTGCAGCTGTTGGAGAGGGCGGTGGAGGAGGGTTGGTTGTTGGTATTTCCCCATGAGTTGGAGAGGAATTTTGTGGTGCCACGGGTGGTGGAGGGGAAGGGGGGAAGGAATTTTTCGGTGTTTTAGTTTTGGTAGGGGCGGAGACAAATGTCGAGCAAGAAGTTATCGTTTCAGAGCAATGTTTTGATCAAGAACAGGAAGGCTTACCACAACTTTGAGATTTTGGAGGAGTTGGAGGCGGGGTTGGTGTTGGTGGGGACGGAGGTGAAATCCTTGCGGATGGGGAAGGCCTCGTTGCAGGAGGCGTATTGCCGCATACAGAATGAGGAGATTTTTCTAATTGGTTGCCATATTCCCACGTATGAGAAAGGCACCCATGAAAATCACGATCCTTTACGCAAGCGCAAGCTTTTGCTTCACAAGCACCAAATTCGGCGTTTGAGCGCCAAGGTTCAGCAGCAGGGTTTGACGATTGTGCCTTTGAAAATATACTTTAGGAATGGATTTGCGAAGGTATTGATAGGTTTGGCGAAGGGGAAGAAGCTGTACGATAAGCGGGAGGCTTTGAAAAAGAAGGAGTCCAGGCGGGCGATGGAGAGGGTGCTTAAGCGGAGAAGATAGGGTCGAGTGGATCTTGCCAAGTCTTACCCTAGTGCTTATCCTATCCTAATTGACTTCAGCGTCTTTTATGAGGGGATTTGGAGCAGAGTGCTTGCTTTCTTAGATCTAGTTTTTCTAGATTTAGAGAATAGCGTACACTTGCAGATTTTAATCCAACTGCTAGTTCAGGTGTTGTATTTGAGAGAGGAGAAGGGAGAAAGTTGAAAGAATCTTGGATTTCCTTGAATTATGAAAAATTTTGGATTATACTTTAAATTACCTAAATCCACGTTAACCAAGCAAGTTACACGATTTTCACATTCACATGGAAATCTAGAGATACAAAATTTTTAAACTGCGAGAAAGCGACGGGATTTTGTAGAAGCAACAGGGTAATAGGAGAATTTGTGATGGGTTTGATTTTAGTCATTGGAGAAGCCCGGGAAATATTCAGTCGAGACTTAGCAACGAAATTGGCCAATCAAAGCTGCAAATTTATTAGAGCACTCAATAAACCTACAGCACTACAGATGATCCAGGAGCATAAGCCGGATATTGTAGTGGTGGATTTGAATTTCCCAGATATACATGGACTTGATTTAGTGGAGGAGATTCATAAGTTAGACATTCCCAAGGCGATTTCTTTCATTTTTGCTACGAGTACTCCTAGCAGAGATGAGAGAATGAAAATTCTTTTCACAGGAGGTGGATCGTATCTAGAAAAACCTGTACCGCAGGATAAACTGGAGGAGGCTATTCAAAAAGCTTTGCAAAATAGAGGACGGGCCACCGTTCGTATAACCAAAAAAGTAACTCTCAAAGGCAATTTAGCGAGTGTGCCAATTTCAGATATATTTCAGATGGTAGCAAACTATCAGAAATCGGGAGCCTTAAAGATTAGGAAATTGGGTTCTCCCACCATTTATTTTCAAGAAGGAATGATCTTAGACGCTAGTTGGAAAGAGCAAAATGGCTTGGTGGCCCTCTATAAAATCATTGCGCTTTCCGAGGGAGATTTTGAATTTGAGGAATTTCTTCCAACTTGTAAGACGGCTATTGAGGGGGATTGGATGTCTCTTCTGATGGAAGGATTGCGCTTAAAGGATGAGGTAAATTTACTTCGAACGACTTTTGCAGATTCTTTGGGTGAGGAGGAGCTTCTTTATTTAGAGGAGGTAATTTTTAGAAATTACGCTGATCGGGAAAGTTTGATACCGCTGATCAAAAATCGGCAACCGGGAAAGAGGATTGGGGAAACGTTAATGGAGGCGGGTATCTTAAAAGGAGAAGAAGAGGAGGAAATATCTAGCTTTATTCAGAAGAATTTTCAACCCAAGAAGGTGAGTAAGAAGATTAGTCTAGAGGAAAAGCTCAAAAGCGCTGCTAGCAAACACGGATATGAATTAAAGCTAACAAAATCCGAATCGGGGATAAAAGAGAGGATTGAAGAACAAAAAAGTGGTTTTGGTCAAAAACTTTCTTCTCAAAGCTCCAAAACCATGGTTATGCGGCTTTCTTACATTAGCTCCAAAAATAAAGAGAGCCAAAGCACCAGACAAAGCATTGCCTCCAATATCTTTCAGAGGCTTCTCCTTGCTTTATCTTTAGTAACTCCGGAGCAAATGAATGAATGCATTCAGGAGCAGGTGAGGCTACGGCTACGCAACATTGAAAGTCCTCTTGAAGAGATCTTAGTAAACAAGAATTTAATTAGTGAAGAGGTGGTGGAAAATCTATTGCATTTAAAGAACGAAATGGGAGAATCGCTTATCCCTGGATATGAGGTGAAAAGGCTTATTGGAGAAGGTGGGCTTGCATCGGTTTACTTAGCCGAAGATGAGGAGGGAAAAAATTTTGCTGTTAAGGTTTTTGCTCCTCCTCTGAGTATCGATACTTCTACTTCTGTAATTCGCTTTATTCGAGAATGCGAGGCGATCAAATCTTTGACCCATCCAAATATTGTGGAGGCTTATGATTTTGGGGAGTTTTATGGTCTTTACTATATTGTGTTGGAATATCTCGATGGTATAACTCTCGAAGAGAAAATCATTAAGGAAGGTCCTCTTCCTGAGGAGGAAGCTCTCGTTATTATAGAGCGGGTGGTGGAAGGACTCTGTAAGGCATGGTCCAATAATTTTCTTCATAGAGATATCAAACCTGGAAATATTATGATAGGGGATGATTTTGTTAAATTATGTGATTTTGGTTTGGCCAAATCATTGGATTCTGCTATGAAGCTCACCCAAGATGGCACCATAATGGGAACACCTCATTATATGGCACCTGAGCAATTCTTGGCAGAGGAGCTAGATTTTCGAGCGGATGTTTATTCTCTTGGAGTAACGTTATATGTGATGTTAACCGCTCACCTTCCTTTTGCTGGCACTACAGTCAATGCTCTTCAAGAATCTCATACAACTTCTCCTCCTCCGTCTCCTACTCGCTTTGGAATCAAGATTTCCAAAGCTACCAAAGCTTTTCTATTTAAACTACTTTCAAAACGGAAAGAGGATAGATGTAAGGATTTAAATGAATTTTTGGAAAACTTAAAACGGGTGAGACAGGGAAAATATCCTAAGGGAGGTGTGGTTTATTACCAGCAAAAGAGGAGAAAAAGAGCTCTTCTTGCTGCCAGTACGATCGCTCTTCTAGCTGTACTTAGTTTTAGTATTTGGTATGCCACCAGAGAGATGGAATCTGCGAATAAAGTCAGGGATAAGCAGATTGTTCTTTTGAAGAAAAAGGAGGAAGAAGAAAAAAAGAAACGAGAAAAAGAGAAAATGAAAATTCAAAGTAAGCTAATAGAAAAACAGTTGAAATTGAAAAAAGAACTTGAGAGGTTAAAAAGATTAAAGGAACAAAAAGAAAGAGAAAAATTGGCTGCACAAAAAAAACTGCAGCAGCAGAGAGAAAATAAAATTCTATCTGGGATAAAAGAGGTGTGGTTAGAGATTGAGAATTTAGATTTAGAGAGTGCCTTTGATAAGGTCTGCCAGCTTGAATACAATTTTCCGATGGAAAAAAAAGTAATTAAACTTAAAAAAGTTGTACAAAATCTTCAAGTTATTGAGGAAGGATTAAAGAAGAATAATCTTTTGTTCATATGGGGTAAAGTAAGGAATTTGGATAGAGATCCAAAATACCGTATTTATTTGTATAAAATGTTGAGCAAATATTTTTTGATTTATCCTGTACCTAAGAAAAAAGAGCTTTTTTTAAAATGGTTGCAACTTAGTAAGATAGCTCAAAAATATCTTGCTATTTACTTAGAAAATGAGCTGGACAAGTTCTGGCTGAAAGAATTCTTACTTTCTTTTCCAGAGAAGGATTTTAAACAATTTTTACATCTTCTTGCAGAGAATACCACACAAAAAGGCAAAGTTTTTGTAGCACAAATTCGTGCTTCGAAAAGATTGCAACAAATTCTTGGCGAGATATCCACACGTTATTCTGAAATTGAAACTATTCTAAGAAATTACAATTTTTCCCCTCAGGAAGTGACTCTTCTAGCGTCAAAATTGACCTACCAAGAAAAAATGCAATTGGCTAAAGTTATCTCGATTTTGGTAAAATATACCTACGAATATTCTCAAACCATTTCTTTTATTATTTCCATTTTAAAAAAGACAAAAGATGTCCCTCTTCGAATGTTACTTGCTAAAAATTTAGGGTCAGCTAAAAATCCGATATGCAAACCATACCTTAGAGAGATGTTGAAGGATCCCAGTTTTTTAATTCGCATGCAAGTGGTAGAATCTTTGAGTAAGCAGGAGGATTTTAGTGCTTTAGAGAAAGCATCCAAAGATCAGGAAGTTTCTGTACGTAGAAAAGTGATTCAGGTAATCTCTAGTGGGAAGAAGAGAAACAGCATTACTATTAAAATAGCTGTGAATTTTTTAGATGATTCTGATTCTGAGATCCAAAAAAAGGCACTAGAGCTTCTCGGAAAATGGAGGGTTAAATCTGCTTTTTTAAAAATTCTAGCTCTTTTAGATAGTCCAGACAATGAGGTGGTCATAAGAGCTATTCAGACTTTGGGAAAATTCAAAATATCTAAGGCCGTTCCTCATCTTTTAAAGGTGATAAAAGAAAACGAAAGTGAGGAGATTCAAAGAGAGATCATCAGGGCCTTAGGAAAAATCAAACAAAAAAATTCCTATGTAGCTTTGGTAAAAATCTTAAAAGATTTTCCTCTCTTGAGGGAGGAAACGGTTCCTGCTCTTTCTTCCGCAGATCCTTCTATTGTCCCTCTTTTGTTAAAAGAAATGGAGGAGGGAAATGCAGAAGAACACATTGAGGTTATCTTGAAAAAGATGAAATCTCGCGCTGTACCTTCTATTTGTACTTATCTCAAACAGACTCATAAAAAAAGTTTTCAGAAAAAACTGATCAGGATGTTAGGAGATATTGGCAGCCCAAAAGCGGTCAATACTTTAATTCAAATTCTCTCTAAAGAGAGTCTTAAATATGTAACTCGAACAGCCTTAAAAAACATCGCCAAAAGATTGCCTCGGGGAGATGCAGTTCGAATTAAAATCGAACAGGCTTTGCAATACTACTAAAATCGTCGCTGTTGTGATGTTGACAAAAAGGAAGGGAGGTAAAATGCAAGATTTTGTATTGGTCTCTGGTAAAATAGAAGAGCTTATAAGCCCTCAACTTCAAGCAAAATGGAGAGAAAAGGGACTTCATTTACTAAATATATTGGACCAAACCTCCTTGAATATTGTAAAAACGAAGGCCCCCGCTCTTGTGATTGCAGAACTCAACAGGGATGAAATCAGTGGTTGGGAGGTTTTGGACTACATTGTTCATCATCATCCTCAAAAAAAGATACCTTTTATTTTTGTGACTTCCTCCCCCAATGAAGAGGAAAAGCATAAAGCTCTTTCGTTGGGAGTAGAAACCTATCTAAGCAAACCTGTGGATCAAGAAGTTTTACAGAAAAAAGCTATGGAAGCTTTTTCTTCTCTAGGTGAAAAAACTGAGAAAGGCAGCCGCTCAGTCATTAAGAGTATTACAAGCAGGATTTCAGAAAAAATTACTAAAAAAAAGAATTTGGCTGGAAGTGGTACAAGGCAGATTAAACTTGCTACAGGAATAGCAGACACTCTTCATATGAGGTTGAGCCATCTTTATTCAGAAGAGACCAAACTCACCCAAACCAAGCAGCCGGTCTCTAGTGATATTTTCCAACGTCTTTTGATATCCTTCTCTTTAATTACGGTGGACAGGTTAAACAAGATTTCCCAAGAGCAGGTACAAAGAAAACTCAAAGGAGAAGAGGTAACTCTGGAGGATATTCTCATTGAAAAAGGGATCCTTACACAGGAAGCGTTGAATAATTTAAAACACTTAAAAAACGAAAAAGGCGAGTCCCTTATTCCTGGGTATACGATAGAGAAGTTATTGGGAGAGGGAGGAATTGCTGCTGTTTATAGAGGAAGAATGGATGATACAGGACAAAAGGTAGCTATAAAAATATTTGCTCCCCCTCTTAGCGATACATCTTCTGGTGTGGTTCGATTTATCCGAGAATGTGAGGCGATCAAATCTCTAAATCATCCCAATATAGTAAAGGCTTATGATTTTGGGGATTTTTATGGCCTTTACTATATGGTGATGGAGTTTATTGAAGGGGTTACACTGACAGAATATATTCTTAAAAAAGGGATGCTCCAAGAGCAGGAAGCTCTTAAGATATTGGAAAGTCTAGTGGATGGATTGCAGGATGCTTGGAAAAAAGGTTTTATTCACAGGGATATAAAACCAGATAATGTTATGGTAGGAGAAAAGGGGATTAAGCTTTTTGACTTTGGTCTTGCCAAATCTCTAGATACGGGGATGGATCTCACCAGAGCGGGGGTCATTGTAGGAACCCCTCATTATATGGCTCCGGAACAGTTCACAGGTGAAGAGTTTGATTACAGAACAGACGTTTATGCTTTAGGAGTAACTCTGTATGTGATGCTCACCGGACACCTACCTTTTGCAGGTAAGACTACCATGGCACTGCAGGATGCCCATCTTGCTTCACCTCCGCCTCCTCCCTCTGCTTTTGATATTGAAATCTCGAAGGCTTGTGAAGCTTTCGTTTACAAGCTGCTTTCTAAAAAGAAAGAAGATCGATGTGTTAGTGTGGATCAACTTTTAGAAAATATTAAACGTGTTAAAAAAGGTTTGTATCCACTAGGGGGAGTAAAGTACTTGCAATTGCAGCGCAGAAGACGCATTTTAAAAGCTGGTATATTGGGGAGTATAGTGGTTTTTATTGCAGGAAGTATCTGGTATGCTGTGAGTGCAAAACAAACAGCGGAGCTGAAAAAAAAGACAGCCAAAGTACATTATAAGAAGAAGATAGAGGAGCAGAAAAAGAAAACAGAAGAAGAAACTAGAGCGCTCGAGAGGAGGTATCAAGAACAAAAGAAGATCATTGAAGAACAGAAAAAAAAGCTTTTGGAAGAAGAAAAGAAAAGAAGATTGGCGGAGGAAATCAGTAAGAAAAAAGCGGCCATTTTAAAACAAAGAATCATAAATCTGGGGCTCCGCCAGATTCGAAAAGCTATGAATAAGTTAAATCTTGATTATGCAATGCAAGAAGTTAGCAAATTGGAATACCAATATCCATTGGAGCCCAAAATCGTTGCATTAAAGAAAATCGTTAAAAATCTTTATACTGTTAAAGAAGCTCTTGAGCAGAAAAACATAGAAAAAATTTGGACGAAAGTAAAGTACTTAGATAAGAAAGAAGAATATAATCCTCTTTTATACCTATTGTTGCAGAGTTATTATGTAAGTTTTACTCCAAAATACAAACAAATATTTTTTTCAAAATGGTTTGAGCTGAGTGATAAGGCTAAGAAATATTTGATGGTATCTATCCGGAATGATCTCTCAGCTCCTTGGATGAGAAAATATTTTTATCTTCTTCCAGAGAAAAAGATAAGGTTATACTTTCTCGAACTGCAAAAAAAAGGCGATCAGCTACATAAAATTTTTGTAGATAATATGCAAAAATTGCGCCTTTTTGCCCATCTCATAAAACACATTACCTCTTCTTCAAAGCAACTGGAAGATTTTGTAAAGAAACACCTTAGATTTGCAGGAAAGAATATTGACTTTGTTTACGATTCTCTTACCAGAGAAGAAAAACTAACTCTTTGTAGAATGGTTCCCAAATTGGCCAGAAGAGGCTATTTAAAATCATTAACCGTTTTGATTGAAAAACTGGATCAAGATGAGGAAGTTTCCCTCCGAATTTTTCTTGCCAAAAATCTTTGTGCAGCAAAACACACTCTATGCGACAGTGCATTAGCAAAGATGCTCAGTGATTCTGAACTTAGAATTCGTTCTCAAGCTATAGATTTCCTTGCCAAAAGAAGGCTTTTTCATTTCTTAAATGTTGTTCCCAAAGACCAGAGTCCTTTTATTCGAGAAAAATTAATACAGGTTTTAAAAAGGTTAGGGAAGTCCAATTCTACAGAAATTCTCTTGATTAAGATGCTTGAGGATCCGAATGAAGAAATTCGTAAGAAAGCTGTTAAGATTTTAGGTGAATGGAAAAGTCAAATTGCGCTAACCGCTCTTCACAAAAGATTGTGGGATGAAAAGTCTGAGGTTGTTCACAAAACGGTATGGGCTCTAGGCCAGTTGAAAGATCCTTCCTCTGTCTCTCCTCTTTTAAAAACGATACAAACTTCTCCAGAGCCAGAAGTTCATATAGAGATTATTAAAACTTTGGGGAAGATTCACTCAAAATCTTCCTCTCGAGCTCTTTTACAAATTCTAAAGAGATACCCTTTTTACAAGCAAACTAGCTCTATCCTAGCTTCTAGAGGTTTAGAGGCCCTTCCTGTAGTGTTGGAAGCTTACAAAAAATCACATCGCCTTTTATATAAAAGAGAGTTAGAGAATATCCTTTTAAAAATGGGGCCGAAGATCATTCCCCGCCTGAGTTTTGAATTGCTCTCTACAGAAGATATAGCTTTACAGAAAGCATTGATCCAGCTTTTAGGAAGTTTAGGGGAAAAATCTGCAGTTCCCATTTTGATAAAGCTGTTAAAGAAAAAAACAGTAAAATGGTATGCAAAAAGAGCATTGCGACAAATTACTGAAAATTTACCTAAAAGTTCTAGACTGCGCAAAAAAATAGAAGATATTTTAGAATCCTAAAACCTCTTACTCTAGCTCTTAGCCCTTAGCAAAAAAATGATTTTAGAGTTTGGAAAGGTGGAATATGAAAATTTTATTAAAGTGCGTAGAATCAAAGTGCGTAGAAAGTAGTGTATTGTTAGGAGTCTTTCTTTTTTGTTTTGGTTTTGTTTACGCTCAGACGAAAAATGAGGCGGAAGGAAAATTAAAAAAACTGGAGCGTAATTTAAAACTTTTACAATTAAAACTCAAGAATGTCACAGAAAAGCTAAGAGAAACGGAAAAAGAGGTAGAAAGACTCAATGAAACCATTCTTCGCCAACAGGATGAAATCGATAATTCAAGAGAGGCTCAAGAATCATCAGAAGACGAGTTCAACTCGTTTTTAAATCAATTTAAAAAAATGATTCATTTCAACGGTTTTGCAGCTGTTGAATTTCATGATGCTTTCTCTGAGGATAGTACTCTCAAAAACCTGAGCAGTTATGAAAAGTCTGCTAGCAAGTTTAATGTAACTGACATGAGCCTAATTTCTACGATCACTCCCTCTGAGTGGCTAAGATTTTATACGGAAGTGATTTACCAGCCGAAACAGGTGGTGGATATTGATAATATTTGGTTGGAATATCTCCCCACAAGTTATCTCCGGATTCGAGTGGGTAGGTTTCTTACGTATTTTGGGCTTTGGAATAGAATTCATACAAAAAAAAATTTGATTCCGACGATCGATAGCAATAACATTGGATTTATTCAAGAAAACGTCTTTGCAAAGAGAACCTTAGGTCTGGAGGTAGAATATTCTAAAAATATGGGTGAGACGGGAAGTTTTCAATTTTTATTCTGGTTGGGAAATGGGAAAAGACGAAATAGCTCTGATCCCGATGCTGTTCCGCTAACAGTGAATGAGTTAGATCTACTGGATTTTGATGAGAATAAAGAAATAGGCACACGGCTTGCTTTTGAATTTGAAGATCTCAATCTTACTCAGGATATTGTCATTAAGCAGCTTCGTTTTGGTGTTTCTGGATACTTTTGCAAAGTACCTCAAAATACTACCAATCCCTCTGTGGCATTATTTGCCAAAGTAGATAATATTTTTCTTAAAGAAGGTGGCCGACCAACCAACTACGATCCATCCAATCTTACTTATCTTTTTAATGGAGAGCCAAACGCCGGCTACACGGATCGAGCGTTGAATTTTCATTTTCAAATGAGAATGCTGAAATTTACTCTTCAAGCAGAGTATGTCCTAAACTTTGTGGATCCGCATGGAAAAGGAGTAAAAAACTTTCTTCAATCTGGCTTTTATGTTTTTTTTAGCTATGAGTTTATCCTTGCCAAATGGTTGGGCAAAGATTGGCAGCGCTTTGGGCGTTTTATTCCTTTTTTTTTATACGACAATTACCAAGCAAATGATCATATGACAGGAGAGTTGGGCACTCGAGAAAGATTTGTCTACGGGCTGAACTGGAAAATCTCACAGTATTTTCTTCTAAAATTTGAATATCAACAAAATCTATACCCTCGGGGAAATTTTAGAAATTTTGATCGTATTGCTACTCAAGCTGTTTTTTCTTTTTGAAAGCGGAGGTGAGAGATGATTCAAAAAACCCTGATATGTATGCTGTGTTTTTTTTATTGCACTCAAGTATACGCAGATAAAAAATCGCCAGAGAAAGGAATATCTAGAAAAGGAATATCTAGAAAGACTATAAAAAGTAAAAAAAAGAACGGTTCTCTCAAAAAGAAAATACCAACGAAGAAATCTCTAGGAAAGACTCTTTTTAAAAATCAAAAATTTTTGATCATTATTGCAAATAAATCGATGAAGAATCTTAAATTAACTCAGAGCCAGATAAGAAAAATTTTTCTAAAAAAATCCCACTATCCTTGGTTTCCTATAGATCGAGATCAGAAGCAAGTCAAAAAAGCTTTTCTGAAATATGTTCTTCGTCTAGATCGCTACGAATGGGAAGATTATTGGCTAAAGCAAGCTACATTGAAGGGAGTCCGACCACCTGCAAAATATAAAAAATTTTATACTATACTAAAACTTGTTAGCCGCAGGAAAAACGCAATTTCCTATTATTTCAAAAAAGAGTTGAGCCCAAGGAGGAAAAAAAGATACAAAGTTTTTTTGAAAAAAATCCGAACTGTTTTGATTTTGCCTTGCGCTCCTAAAAAATAAATAGAAAAAATGGCATATTATCTCATAGATTTTTGAAGGCTCTATATTTCGCAGGAGTGAAGAAGGATTTGATTTTATGAGGCAAATAATCTTATACGCCTTGTTTTTTATTGGTATTTGTATTTCGGGCTGCGGGAAAGAGTATGCAGGTTTCTCTACAATCACAGCTTCCTTACAAGCCAGCGAGGATTTCCCCGGAATTATAGTGAGCATCACAGGCTTAACTGGAGGTACTGGACCAAATGGAAATTTTCAGGTTGGAGATTTTATCACAGTTCACTTTACCCTCAAAAAAAAAGACGGCTCCAATATGAGCTTAGATGAGGCCACCACTGCGGAGATTTGGGTGGCAGGTCCAACCACAAACTACCAACGAGTGATTCCCTCCAACACTCCAGAACAAATTGGAATGGGGCTTCAAATTCCAAGCTTAAACAATGTGAAGGAAGAAGCTGTCCGTAATCCAGACGGGAGTTATAGCTACACCTTCCTTACTCCTATTCCAGCGGTTTATGGAGCTCCTTTCAACGATACTAAAAAATTTACGGAAGGCGAGATGACAGGTCAACCTCTTCAGGATGGTACCTACACCGTTTGCCTAGTTGTTACGAAAAACTATTTAGTAGAACAGACTACTGTGGGAGGTGAGATCATTAAAGAAACCTTTGTAGATGCCGGAAACGCTAGCAAAGATTTTCTCCTTGGCAATGCTACAACCTTAGAACCACGAGAGATTGTCAAAATTGAAAACTGTAATGTCTGTCATGGTGCCCAGCAAGTTCATGGACAAAAATATAGAGATACCAGACTTTGTGCCACCTGCCATACTGCCGGTTCAGAGGATAGCCTTAGCACAGATACCAATGATCCAACTCCTTATACTATTGAGTTTAAAGTGTTAATACATCGTCTAATGAATGGCTCTCATCTCCCATCTGCCAATGGGATCACCACCAATCCAGATGGAACTAGAAACTACAGTTCTTCTCCACTATCTCAACAGTATTTTACGCTGATAAGAGGGGAAGGAATCCAAATCAGCGAATACTCTAAGGCGCGTTTTCCGGTTTTTCCTAACGCAGTCAGTCCTATGCCCAGAGATGTAGGATACTCCTCCCTTACTCCCGCCCAGCAGGCCCAAGAAGACGCGGTAAGAACAGGGATTACAGATTGTGATAAATGTCATGGAGATCCCGATGGAGATGGTCCTTTAACTGCGCCGGCCCAAGGCAATAGAGCCTATACGAACCCTAGCCGAAGAGCATGTGGATCATGCCATGATGATGTCAATTGGAACTATAAATATGTTAGTAATGAATTGACTATGGAACCTCAGCCGGATGATACAAATTGTGCCCGGTGCCATACGGAATCTGGACGTTCTTTTTCGATACGAGATGCCCATTTGCATCCCCTTAAAAATTCCAATATCAACGCAGGTTTGAATATTCATATCACCAATCTGAATGATTCAGGGGGAAATGGTAAAGTGGATATTGGAGAAAGGATTTCTATCACTTTTGACCTTAAAGATGATGCGGGAAAGAATGTAGACCCCGCCACACTAGATCAGATAGAACTTATAATCAATGGACCTACCACAAATAAGAACCTCATTTTGTGGACCCAGATTCCAAAAGATAAACTTGGACCGGTCTCAGATACTTACACAATCAATGTCCCCACTAAGATCTATTACGAACTTCTAGGAACTTCTACAACAACCACAGGTGATACTTGGACCACCAATACCGTCCCTCATTGGAAAGGGCCAAGCGGGCTTGCAGATACTACAACACTTTATGTTCGAACTGGTACAAGTGGTGGTTCAAGCACTCTATCTACGAGCTCCCAGCCTGGACAAAATTATGTGGATGTCGCAGACACAACTGGTTTTCAGCGAGGCGACTTTGTGGTGATTGACGATGGTACGGGGTCCGAAGAATATATGTACATTGGCTTTGTGGATACAACAAAAAACAGAATATGGTTTACTTATCGTATCCAGACAGGAGCAACGTCCTATAATTATTTTAAGCCAGCTCTTACTCAATCCCACTCCAAAGACGCCACTATTAAAGAAGTACAGCTTTCTGCTAAGATTGAGGGCACGGACTATACTGTGGACCCTACAACGGGAGTTGTCACGGAGCTCACGGAGTTTGGGAATGGAAACAAGATACTCATCACATATACCATCAACTTCCAGTTTCCTTCTAAGTATCCTCTTCCCATCAACTCTACAGGAGATTTGGATGAGACTTGGGGGAATTGGTTTGGAAAAAGTATTGTGGATGGCACCTACACTCTTGGCATTTATGGTTGGAAATCGATTTACCTCACACCAAACGGTCAAATTGCTTCAAGTGGTACCGGGGATAATTCGACTTATGTTTTTTCTTCCCTTCCTGCAATAAAAGATTTTTTAGTTGGTTCTGCTAGCACAATCCAGCCTAACACCATAATTTCTCCTACAAAATGTCTGGATTGTCACAGTGAAATGCTAGGACATAACAACACCGCACGGGGGGTGGAGACTTGTTTGCTCTGCCATGGTACAGCGGGTTCTGAGGATAGGCCGCATTACGTTTCTGGAGATTCCAATAATTTGACAACTGGGATGACGATAGAGTTTCGTTATTTACTTCATGTGATTCATAGAGGGAAATTTCTTCCCAAGGCTTCTACTTTTAAATTGGTTGGCGAGTCCAATATAGTGCGCGATTGGAGCGGGGTAGTCTTTCCTGCCCGTCCGGGAAAAACGCGCCATTGCGATCGATGCCACATCTCTACAGACACCTGGAAAGAGCCTGCTAAGAGAAATCACCCCACAGAACAGACATTGCCTATTAGAAAATGGAGGATTATTTGCACCTCTTGTCATGATCTAGATAGCACTCTATCCCATATTGATTTAAATACCTACAAAGCGGAAGAGGGATGTGGCGTCTGTCATGGAGAAGGAAGGATTCGAGATATACAGGTTGTACATAATCCTCATTAAATGAAGGGATTATTTCATGAAATGTTATAAGTTTGTTGTTTCCTTGGTTGGGGTTTTGGTAGCTGCACTGATTTCTGTTGGATGTAAGAATGGGTCTGATGGGGCGCCGGGGGCTCCTGGAGCTCCAGGGGCCCCCGGGGTACCCTTCACCAGTAATATTGTACAGCCATTTGAAGATCTTCCAGGTTTGGTTGTAACGATTACCAATATAGCAGGTGGTACTGGCCCAAATGGAAATTTTAAGGTGGGTGATTATATCTCTGTTACTTTTACCCTAAAGAAGAATGATGGCAATTCCATTAACCTAAGTGAGATGGATGGTGCCAGTATCTACGTATCTGGCCCTACAGAATATACTACCTCCAAAACCACCACTAGTTATCAGAGAGTGATAGTCCCCCAAACGGATGTAAAATCCGCCTCTGTTCAAAATTCTGATGGTTCTTACACTTATACCTTTTCTGTACCCATTCCCGCGACTTATGTGGCTCCTTATAATGATTCGAGCAGTTTTGGGGAGGGCGATGGAGAGCTCTCAGGACAGGCGTTGGTGGATGGAACCTACACAGTGGGGCTTGAGGTAATTCGCTATTACTATGATACAAATGGAAACCAATATACCGACGCAGGCAATGCGACTGCGGATTTTCTTTTTGGAAATGCAACAACCCTCACTCCAAGAGAAGTGGTAAAGCAAGAGAATTGTAATAAATGCCATCTAGAATTGCGCTATCACAAAAATAAATACAGAAGTGTAAAAATGTGTCTTCTCTGTCATACAGCTGGGGCGGAAGATAAAAATGATCCCTCTATCGAGGGAGGAACTCCCGGAGTCTCTATAGAATTTGGAGTGTTGATGCATAAGATTCACAATGGTCATCATCTACCCTCTGCCAAAGGGGTAAGTACCGACAACAATGGGGATAGAGTTTACAATCCAGCAGCAGCAAAACAGCTGAAATATGTGAACGAAGACAATCAGGTTGTGGATTTCACAGATGTGGCTTTTCCTATTTTTCCCAATCATGTTCTAGGCAATCCTATGCCACGGGATGTGGGTTATTCTACTCTACCAGCGCCTCCCTCTCCTGAGAGGATGATCGATGATGAGATCCGGATGGGAGCCACAGCTTGCAGTGCTTGTCATGGAGATCCAGATGGCACAGGTCCACTTAGCAAGCCAAGTCAGGGAGATTATGCTTTTAGCCGTCCTACCCGAAGAGCCTGTGGAGCTTGTCACGATGACATAGATTGGACCAAGCCCTATAAATCCAATAATCAGGTTATGCAACCCTCCGATACGGTTGATGATAAGCTTTGTATGCAATGCCATGACGGACAAGTTGTGAAAAAAACCGAGGACGCCCATCTTCATCCTTTAAACAATCCTTCTCTGAATCCAGGTCTAAACTTCAATATTACTAGCATTGCAGAATCAACGCCTAGCAATGCCAATGGTAAAATTGAAGTGGGTGAAGGTGTGAGCATTACGTTTACCATTAAAGATGATGCTGGTAATGACCTTCTGCCTGCTCCGCCAAATGTATTTGCTATCGATTTTGTTATCAGCGGGCCTTCCACTGCCCGAAATCCTCTTTATATGGAAGAACTTCCTCCCGGCGCCTTGGCACCGCTTTACACAGGTCCAGGGACCACCTACACTATTCCGCTCCCTCAGACGATTTACTACGAAAGAATAGGGGATTCCACCGCTGCTACCGGGGAATCACTTGGGACAACTTCTATAAAACCTCATTGGAATCCAGCTCCCCCTGTACTTATTCCCACTTCTCTGATTGTGGTAAGTGTTAGTGGAACCTCTACCACTCTCAACGGTGATCACCCGGCAGGGCAGAATTATATCACTGTCAACTCCACCACTGGCTTTAGTGATGGCGACTATATCGTGATTGACAATGGAGGTGGTAGCGAAGAATATCTGCGAGTTGGCTGGGTGGATACCACCAACAAACGTTTGTTTTTTGGCTCCATTCTGCTGGATGCAGATAGGATTCCCGTCCAACCTTCTTTGCGTTTTGCTCACAACAATGGTACATCGGTAACAAAGCTCAATTTAGTCGCCACAGGCGACGAGGACACAGATGGAGGTGGCCCCGATACAGGCAACTATACAGTAGACCGAACCACGGGTGCCGTCCAAGAGATAACGGGGCAAGATGTGGGGACTGGCAGAGTGTTGATTTCCTATGCAGTGAATTTCACTGTTCCAGCCAAGTATCCCACAACATTTAACAGTTCTCCTGATCTAGATGAAACGTGGGGAAAATGGGAGGGAAAAAGCGTTGTGGATGGCACTTATAGAATTGGTATGTTTAGTTTTAGTTTGATCAATATCAAAACAGATGGGACCAAGGATAGTTTTCCTGTTCCCACAGATCCTGACTATACACAATATTTTGTTGGTTCCAATCCAGGGATCAAGGATTTTCTATTGGGCACTAGCGCCACAACAATCAATCCAAATGAAATCGTAAAAGGGGAAAATTGTAATGCCTGCCATGGGCAACTTATGGCTCATGGTGGAACTCGAAAAGACTTTAATCTTTGCATTGTCTGTCATGGTTCATCTGGTATTGAAGACAGACCGCAATACTCGATTAACAATCCCTCCTCTCCAGTGCCTGTAGGTCCTCCTCCATCTTTTGCCTGGACGCCAAAATTGACTGTAACCGCAAACTCTCTTTTTCACAAGCTCCACCACGGCAAGAGCCTTGCAAAGGGGCTTAAGATAGTAGGATTTGCCAATTTTCCCGCCATTTTTGATGATGTGGTCTGGCCCCCTCTTCCCAGGCGAACAGGGCATTGCACTGTTTGTCATACCACGGATGCGTGGAAAAGCCCGGTGTCCCGAGACCATCCAACCGAGCAGAATAAACCCACGCGGGTATGGCGCAATGTTTGCAATAGCTGCCATGACTCAGATGCAGCAACAGCTCATATTAATCTTCAAACAGATTCTCTTGGAAATGAATCTTGTAGCCTCTGCCATGGGGCGGGGAGGCAACAAGCTGTGGAAAATATGCACAAAAAGACAAAATGAAAAATCTCTTTCATTTTAAGTCTTAAAAAGGATAAGAGGTTGGGCCGTCTGTAGGAGGAAGGTATGAAAACAAAACCTAGAACAGTTTTTAAAATAGGAATAGGTTTGGTTGGTGTTTTATGTTTGTTTTTTTTGGGGGGGTATCTTTATTTAATGATTGGTTTTCCCAAAGTCGGCTCCCCACCAGAGATTAAAATTGAGCTAACTAAAGCTAGAATTGAACGCGGGAAGTATCTGGCAAACCATGTTGCTCTTTGCATAGATTGTCATTCTGAACGAAACTGGAAGCAGTACGCTGGTCCTATCATTCCAGGCACAGAGGGCAAAGGGGGAGAGCATTTTGGTTCCAACATGGGGCTGCCAGGTGAATTCTACGCTGCCAATATCACCCCATTTCATTTGGGGAAGTGGACGGATGGGGAACTTTTACAAGCCATTACCGAGGGGATCAATAAGAAGAGAGAGCCTCTTTTTCCCATTATGCCCTACCCCAATTTCCGGCACTTATCTAGAGAGGATGCATATTCTATTATAGCTTATCTTCGTACTCTTAAACCTATTTCTTTCACTGTCCCTAAAAGGAAAATCTATTTCCCTATGAACTTAATTATTCGTACTATGCCTCAACCTGCCAAGCTGAAAGAGAAAACTCCAGACCCTACGGACAAAATAGCTTATGGAAAATATATAGTTACTATTGCCAGTTGTGCAGAATGTCATACCCCCAAAGAAAAGGGGAAACCTATCCCGGGGATGGAGTTTGCAGGAGGGGTAGAATTTCACCTCCCCGATGGTACCTTGGTACGTTCTGCGAATATCACGCCGGACAAAGAAACAGGAATCGGAAATATGAGCAAAAAAACTTTTATTGACTTATTTAAATCCTACGCCCCAGAAAATTTGAAGAAAACGAAATTTCCAAAGAAACATAATACCATAATGCCATGGATTATGTATGCAGGGATGACCAAACAGGACTTAGGAGCTATTTATGAGTATTTGCGCACAATAAAGCCTGTTAAGAACAAAGTGAGTAAATGGAAAGAAGAGTAAAAATTAAATGAAGCTTTCTTCTCATTTTTTTCTTTCTTTTTGGGAAAAGGGTATCTGAGGAAGAATCCTCTCATTTCTCCTGAAAAAAGGAACAAACCGTTGAAAAAGCTGTTTTATCAGATGGGGAATTTTCTTGGCTCCTATACGCTTACGTTAGTTCTTCTCTTTTTTTTAATGTTTGTAATCGTGGTCGGAGCTATTGAACAAAACTATATTGGATTTGATAACGTTCAAAAAGAATATTTTTCTTCCTTTTTCTTCTTTTTTCAAATTTGGAAAATTCCGTTTTTTTTTCCAGGTGCCCACTTACTTCTTCTTTTCCTATTTTGCAACCTTTCTTTTGCTCTTTTCTTTCGATTTCAATGGAAATTGGAGTTGTTAGGATTTTTGATCTCTCAGATAGGTATTTTAACTTTATTATTGGGGACTTTTCTCAGCTCCTATTTTTTCAAAAAAGGCTCTTTGTCCCTTTACGAAGGCGAAACAAAAAGCGAATTTCTAAGATCTCATCAATATGAGCTAGCTATCATTCGAATCGATCCCCAAGATCAAGATTATCTCCTTATCACAGCTTATCCAGAGAGGATTCTAAAAAGAAGGGGGTTTTTGCCACCGAAAAATCTACCATTTTCTCTTCAGGTAAAGGCTTATTACCCGAATTCTAAAAGGGTGCCATACAAGCGAGCTTATAAAGTGGTTCCGCTTCCCGTTCATATAAAACAAAAGGAAAATCAACCTGGTTGTATTCTTAGAATTGGCAAAGTTTATGAAATTTCGCTTTTTACGGATGTTTATCATACTTTGCGCTATAGAAACAAAAACTACACTTTTGTTTTGCGTAAGAAAAGGGAATCTATACCTTTTAGGTTTCGCCTTTTAAAATTTACCAAAGAGAGCTACCCGGGGACAGATTTGGTTAAAAAATATGAAAGCTTTGTGGAGATTATAATTGGTCAAACTGTACAACGGGTGAGGATAACTCCAAAGCATTCGTTTCGCTACAGAGATTTTACGATTTCTCAAACTTCGTACAAATACAATTCAAAACTTGGAAAATATCGTTCTATTTTTACTGTCTCAAAAAACCCGATTTCCTTTTATCCCTATTTTTCTTGTCCATTGATTGCTTTAGGGCTAGTCATGCATTTTACTTTGCAGTTCATATTTTCCCCCTCCAGGGGGGCTTTAAGAGAATGAAAAAAATTAAGATACTACTTTTTCTTTTAGTTATCTTGCAAAATTGTTTATGGGCATGGAACCAACGAGAACTAAAAAGGCGTATTCATTGGTCTAAGTTGCAGACCTTGGCTATTCAACATAACGGTAGAATTAAACCTTTGGACTCTTTTGCAAGAGTTCTTCTTTATCAGTTTTCAGAGAAGACGCATATTCTAAGTGATGGAGTTCAGCTTACTCCAATCCAATGGTTGGTAAGGGTAGTTTTTCAGAGTGAGAGGAGCAAAAAAGACCCTATTTTTTTGGTTGAAGCTCCTGCTATGAAGGAGTTAGGATTAGCTGGCAAGAATGGTAGATGTTATGTTTCTTTTCTGCAATTATCTTCCATGCGTTCCCGGCTATGGGAGTGGGCAAAGGCAGCCAAGAGACGAACCAAGAATGAGCGAAGTCTTTTGGAAAAACAGATAGTAAAGCTCTATTCTAATCTTATCAAATTCGAAGCCTTACTTAACTCCTTTTCTTTTTTAAAGAGAAGCCGCCCCTCTAGTCCTATTTTAGCTGCTCAGTTTCCATCACCTCCTAATTTGATAGATTATTTTTCCTTCTTTGCCAAGTATCAAAAAATATTTCGCAAAAGATATCTTTTTAGTCTTTCTTTTTCGTTTCGGAAATCTTTTTTACAAAAAAAGCCTACTCAAGATCTGAGAAGGGCTTTTTTAAAACATCGTATTTTACTCTCCAAAGGTGCAACAATCTTTCCTGCTCCTGAAAATCACTATTCTATTCTCGCATTACTTCGAGATGGATCCTATCTTTACTATGTTCTTCAGGATACCCGCAGATTTACAGGCTGGAGAGGCAAACCTCTTCATATTTACCGAGAGGAATCGCTTCTTTCCTTCTCTCAGGCCTTTCAAAAACTTCAGCGAGAATTTTTCTCCCTTAAACTAGCTAAGAAGGAATTTGCTCAAATTTTACATCAAAATACTTTTCATATTCTTACTCTCATCCCTCCTTTTCATCCTAAAGTAAAAAAATGGCTTTCTCCGTGGGAAGTTTTTTTATACACACGAAATAAAAAAAATGCCTACAGACCACTGGTTCAACATTTTGCTAGTATCTATCAAGCGTACCAAGAGGGGAATTGGAAAGAGCTTAATCAAAGTTTAGATAAAGTTCACAAGATACTTGTATCTTTAGCGACCAAACGCAATGAATATAGAAACATACCTTGGGAGGTGAAATATTTCAAGTACGATTTATTTTTTTATAGTCTAGTTTTTGATGTTTTTGCAATCCTAGGAAGTTTCTTTTTCTGGTTTGGTTGGAGAGGAAAAGTCCTTTATTGGAGTTTGTGGGTAGTCATCTCTCTCTCTTACCTCAGTTGTACTTTTGGAACATTTTTACGTGTTTTGATTACCGGTTATCTGCCGGTTTTCACTTTTTACGAGTGCATTCTTTTTGCAGCCTGGGGAGGGATGGGAATTTTGTTGACCTTAGAGATTTTATTTTGCAAAAAAATCAGAGGGTTTTGTTTGTTTGGAGCTGCGGTCTTTGCGGCTCTTTTGCTGTTTATTTCGAGAATATACGCACCAGCAGATGACTTGGCGGTTTTAGGAGCTGATTTAAAACTCAATTTTTGGTTAGCGGCTCATCTAACAAGCATTTCTATAGGTTATTCTTGCGTTCTTATTTGCGGATTGATTGGCCATTTTTTTCTAGGGGCTCAATTGATTTTGAGCTTAGAGAAACGCCAAAGCTTCCATCGTGAATTATGTAAGATTTTGCATAGTTCTGTATTCTTGGCTTTGTTTTTTAGCTTTTTAGCAATAGTTTTTGGTGGTTTTTGGGCTGATCAATTTTGGGGTAGGTTCTGGGGGTGGAGACCGAAGGAAAATGGCATTCTTTTGATTATACTCTGGAATACGATACTTATTTCCGCATTTGAGACTGGGCGTATTGGAGAATGGGGATTAGCTTTGGGAGGCATCTTTGGAAATCTTCTATTTGTTTTCGTAGCTTTGGAAAATTTATTTCCCTTTAGGTTTCAGGATAGCGGATTAAGTAAAGGATGGGGAATTTGGTTTTTTACAGGGATAGAAATTGCTTTTATTCTGTTGGGGGTTTTGATCTCGGCTTTTAGAATTAGGTTAGGTGATATGAAAACTTGATTGCTCTTAAGGAAGGAAGTAGAAAATGGAGAAAGAGAGAGCTTTGGACTTTTATGAAAAAATGTTCTTGATTCGGAAATATGAGGAGACTTTGCTGGCGCTAGCGCAAAACAATGAGATCTTTACTTTTTGTAGTAGTCTTGGGCAAGAGGCCTCTGCTGTTGGGGTGGTCAGCGCTCTGTCGGAGGACGATATTATTCTCACCAATCATAGATCCGCTGGTCATCTTCTTGCAAGAGGAGCGGAGCCAAGGAGATGTCTTGCGGAAGTTATGGGGAAGGCTACAGGATATTGCAAAGGGAAAAGCGGTCCCCTTCATATTTCTGTGAAAGAGCTAGGAATTTATCTTACCTCTACGATTGTAGGAGGGGAACTTTCTCTTGTGACAGGGGTAGGACTCTCTTTAAAAATGCTAAAAACCAATGCTATAGCTGTTTGCTTTTTCGGAGATGGGGCCGCATGTGAAGGCATATTTCATGAATCTCTTAACCTTGCTTCTGTCTGGGAACTTCCTATCCTATATGTGTGTGAAAATAATCAATGGCAGGCTTTTGTTCATCGCAAAGAGACAATGAGAATCGATCATATCTCCGAATGGGCAAAAAGGTATAAAATTCCTGCAATTACTGTGGATGGAAACGATGTAGAAGAAGTTTATAAAAATACAAAAAAGGCCGTCGATTCCATTCGCTCTCAAAACGGTCCTTATTTTATTGAAACCTACACCTACCGGCTAAGGGGGCATATGGAGCCAATGGATCAGCAGGAGTATGTGGACAAAGAAGAGCTGGAAAACTGGAGAAAAAAGGATCCAGTGATTTGTTTTAAGCAAAAGGTTTTGGAGCTGGCTTCCGCAAAAGAAATAGAAGAGCTAGAAAACAACATTGAGTTAGAGCTGCAAAGAGCAGTCCATTTTGCCAAAGAATCTCCCTATCCCAATTTAGATGAATTAACAAAGGATGTTTTTGTTGTGTAAAAGGAAAATACCTATGGAAAAATTTACACCGGAGCGAGCTATAGTCGAAGCAATTCGAGAGGAGATGGAAAGGGATGATAGGGTTATCTTTTTTGGTGAAGGGGTAGCCACTAAACATTATGAGCTTGTAAAAGAATTTGGTAAAGAGAGGATCCGTAACGTTCCTCTTGCTGAAGGGATTATTGTGGGTACAGCTGTCGGAGCTTCTGCCACAGGTCTTCGGCCAATTGTGGATATCCTTTTTGCTCCTTTTATCACCTATGCTATGGAAGAGTTTGTAAACTCTGCGGGAAAGCTTCGCTATATTTCCGGAGGTCAGTTTTCTTTTCCTCTAGTTGTGATGGGAATGACAGGAGGGGGGTGGTGTGTAGGTGCTCATCACAATCACAACATAGAAAGTTGGTTTATCCACGCTCCCGGTATCTATGTGGTGATGCCCTCTGCTGCTCGTGATTTTAAGGGGCTTTTAAAGAGCTCTATTCGAGATGAAAATCCTGTATTTTTCTTTATAGATATTGGCCTCCTACATATGCCAGGAGAAGTACCAGAACAGGAGTATACCACACCACTAGGTAAAGCCAAGGTAATATTAGAAGGAGAAGACATTACTTTAATCAGTTGGGGAAAGACTGTTTATAGAGCAGTTGAAGCTGCAGAAGAGCTTGCCAAAGAGGGCATTCAGATAGAAGTAATGGATTTAATGACACTCAAACCCCTTGACCAAGAATCTATTTTAAATTCGGTTTCTAAAACAAATCATTTGGTGGTGGTACATGAGGCATCTCGAAACTGCGGATTTGGGGCGGAGATTGCTGCTATTGTATCAGAAGAAGCTTTTGAATACTTAAAAGGCCCGGTGGTTAGGGTCACAGGACCAGATGCCCCTCCTCCTAGTAGCTATGTTTTAGAACAAGCATTCGCTCCTGATAAAGATAAAATTATAGCAGGAGTAAAAAGAGCCTTGGGAGTGTAGGGATAGGGGCTTAGGATTTGAAGCAAGAACGAAAAATTTTCGAAGGATGAAAACTTTTTTTGGGGGAAAAGATTCTAGATAGGAAAAATAGTTTTAAAAGTTTTTTATAAAAAATAATAAAATGGGTGGAATTTTGCGTCTTTTATGTTAGCATAACGGGGGTGGTTTTTGATATTTTTTGAGGGGGCGAAAGGATTCGACCAGGCAGTGATTGTTAGGAGTGGCGCACTGAGGTTGTCAGGAGGCCTCATAAAACACCTGACAAAACAATAAACGCAGACGCGAACTATGCACTTGCTGCTTAAGAAAAAGCAGCACCATCTTCAGGTCCTTGCCTGCGGGACTTGAAAGATGGCAGACCAGCAGGCTGAGCTTTCGCCTGTGGCCTTTGGGGGCGAAAGCGAAAACCTTCCAGAGGCTCGGCGATTTTCATCCTGTCTATTGGAGGGAAATCGCTTAAATCCAAAAAATAGACTATGTGCGTAGAAGCTTCTAGCAAGCTGACTTGGGACGCGGGTTCGATTCCCGCCGCCTCCATTTCTTACTCAACAGCCGGGGAAATTTGATTTTTCTATCCAAATTCTGCATAGCTGGCCAGTTGCTTCGGAATATTTGCACGCTTCTTAAGCGTTAGCTACGGTCAGAGTTGATAGCTGCGCTTATCGCGCCCATACATATACAAAAGGGTTAAGGCATGAGCTCGTATTCCACCAAAGAGAGGGAAATTGAGGTGCGGCTTCTTGAAAAGCTGAAAAGCCTCAAGTACACCTACCGCGAAGACATTCGCAATCGGGAGGCGCTGGAGCGCAATTTTCGCGAAAAGTTTGAAAAGCTCAACCGGGTAGAGCTGAGTGACAAGGAATTTGAGCGCTTACTGGAGCAGATAATCACATCCGACGTCTTCGCCAACGCCGAGCGCTTGCGCAATCGCCAAACTTTCGAACGGGAAGACGGAACGCCTCTCCACTATCAGCTCATCAATCTAAAAGACTGGTGCAAGAACACCTTTGAGGTTGTCAACCAGCTGCGCATCAATACCAAGAGTAAATATCACCGCTACGACGTTATCCTATTGATCAACGGTTTGCCCCTGGTGCAGATCGAGCTGAAATCGCTCCAGGTTTCGCCGCGCAAAGCAATGCAACAGATCATTAACTACCGCAACGACCCCGGCAACGGCTACACCAACAGCCTGCTTTGCTTCATGCAGTTGTTTATCGTCAGCAACCGCAGCCAGACTTGGTATTTTGCTAACAACAATAATGAGCATTTCGCCTTTGATGTCGAGGAGCGGTTCCTACCGATCTACCGCTGGGCGGCGCCGGACAACCGGAAAATCGTCCATCTTGACGAGTTCGCCGACGCTTTCCTTGCCAAGTGCACTTTGGCGGAGATGCTCAGCCGCTACATGGTGCTCATTCAGAGCGAGCGCAAGCTCATGATGATGCGCCCCTATCAGATTTACGCGGTCAAGGCGATCGTGGACTGCATCCATGAGAATCGGGGCAACGGCTATATCTGGCACACCACCGGCAGCGGCAAGACGCTGACCTCTTTCAAGGCCTCCACCCTCCTCAAGGACAACCCCGAAATTGAGAAATGCCTGTTTGTGGTTGACCGCAAGGATCTAGACAAGCAGACCCGGGAGGAATTCAACCGCTTCCAGCCCAAGTGTGTGGAGGAGAACACAAACACCGAATCTCTTGTCCAGCGGCTGCTCTCGGACGACTACAAGGACAAGGTCATCGTCACCACCATCCAGAAGCTAGGTTTAGCGCTCGATGCCAATCATCGCAGGCAGTACCGCCAGCAGCTGGAGCCCTTGCGCGACAAGCGCATCGTGTTCATTTTCGACGAATGTCACCGTTCCCAGTTTGGCGAAAACCACAAAGCCATCCGCGAGTTTTTCCCCAAAGCTCAGCTTTTTGGCTTCACCGGCACGCCAATCTTTGAACAGAACGCCACCTATCGGCGCATCGAAGGGGACGAGGCACGACTTGCCACCACGGAGGCCATTTTCGAAAAGCAATTACACGCCTACACCATCACCCACGCCATCGACGACGGCAACGTGCTGCGCTTCCATGTGGACTACTTCAAGCCCAAGGACGCATCCGCTAAGCCGGGCGAGTCGCTCACCAAGCGGGCCGTGGTTGAGGCGATCCTCGATAACCACGACGCCGCCACCAACGAACGCAAGTTCAACGCGCTCTTTGCCACCGCTTCCATCGACGACGCTATCGAATACTTTCATCTGTTTCAGCAGGTTCAGAACGAGCGGGCCGAAGCGGACGAAGATTTCATCCCCCTAAACATCGCCTGCGTCTTTTCTCCCCCCGCCGAGGGCAACCGGGACGTTGCCCAGCTCCAGGAGGACCTGCCCCAGGAGCTAGCCGACAACAAGATCGAGCCCAATCGCAAGAAGGCGGCGCTCGAGGAGATCATCGCCGACTACAACGCCCGCTACGGTACCAACCACAACTTGGCCAATTTCGACAGCTACTATCAGGATATTCAGAGCCGCATCAAGGATCAGAGATACCCCAACAGCGACCTGCCGCGGGAGAAGAAGATCGACATCACCATCGTGGTGGACATGCTGCTCACCGGCTTCGATTCCCAATACCTCAACACCCTTTATATCGACAAAAACCTAAAATATCACAGCCTGATCCAGGCCTTTTCCCGCACCAACCGGGTGCTCAACGACTCCAAGCCCTACGGCAACATCCTCGACTTCCGCGCCCAGCAGGACGCCGTGGACGAGGCCATTGCTCTCTTTTCCGGCGAGGCGCCGGAGCGGGCCAAGGAGATCTGGCTGGTGGACCCTGCGCCCAAGGTGATCGAAAAGCTCGAGGAGGCCACGCAAAAGCTCAAGGACTTCATGGCCGCGCAAGGACTGGACGCCCGCCCCGAAGAGGTAGCCAACCTCAGAGGCGACGAGGCCCGCGCCGGCTTCATCGAACGATTCAAGGAAGTGCGCCGGCTCACCACCCAGCTCGGCCAGTACACCGACCTCACCGAGGAACAAAAGGCAAAGATCGAGGCGCTGATGCCAATCGACGACCTGCACGCCTTCTCGGCCCAGTACCTCGAGATCGCTAGGCACCTGCAGAAGGAGAGCAAAAAGCGGGAGGACGACCCCCAAGATCCCATCCAACAGCTCGATTTTGAGTTCGTGCTCTTCGACTCGGCGCTGATCGATTACGACTACATTATGAAGCTCATCGCCCGCTTCAGCGGCCAGCCGCCCAAAAAGCTGAAGCTGACCCGCGAGCAGCTCATAAGCCTGCTTGCCTCCAGCGCCCGGCTGATGGACGAGCGCGAAGACCTCGAGGCCTACATCGCCACCCTCAAGGAGGGCGAAGGGCTGAGCGAAGAGGAGATCCGCGAGGGCTATGAACGGCTCAAGGCCCAGCGCCAGGCCGAGGAGCTAGCCCGCATCGCCCAAAAGCACGACCTGCCCGTGGAGGCATTGCAGGCCTTCGTCGATCACATCCTGGATCGCTATATCTTCGATCCGGACGCCCTCACTGAGCTGTTCCGCCCCAAAGGCCTGGGCTGGAAGGCCCGCGCCCGGGCCGAGCTAGCGCTGATGAAGGACCTGACCCCGCTACTGCGCCGCAAAGCCGAAGGGCGCGAGATCTCCGGGCTGGAGGTGTATGAAGATGCCTGAGAAGAAGAAAAAGACCGCCGTGCCCCGCCTGCGCTTCCCCGAATTCCGCCACGCCGGGCCGTGGGAGGTAAAGCGGTTGGGGGAAATAGCGGAAGTCGTACGTGGTGGGTCTCCTCGTCCAATTTCTCGGTTCTTAACAACGGACGATGATGGCTTCAACTGGCTCAAAATAGGCGATATTCCTAATGAATCAAAATATGTTCTTTCTACAGAAGAGAAAATTAAGAAATCCGGTCTCTCTAAAACGAGAGAAGTACATCCCGGAGATCTAATTTTATCCAATTCAATGAGTTTTGGCCGCCCCTATATTATGGGCATTCGTGCCTGTATTCATGATGGTTGGCTTGCATTGACAAATTTGAAATCCGGGCTGTTAAGTGAATACCTATACTATTTTATTCTTTCTGATTTTTCGCAAAGATACCTCCACGATTCCGCTGCGGGGGGTGGGGTTCGGAATCTGAACGCTGATATTGTCAAGCTCTTGCCGATAGCAACCCCTCTACGTGTAGAGGAACAGCAAAAAATTGCCGACTGTCTCGCCTCGCTCGACGAGCTGATCCGGGCCGAGGAGGACCGGCTTGCAGCGCTGAAACAGCACAAGAAGGGCCTGATGCAGCAGCTCTTTCCTGCCCCCGGCGAAACCACCCCCCGCCTGCGCTTCCCCGAATTCCGCGATGCCGGGCCGTGGGAGGTGAAGCGGTTGGGGGAGGTGTGCGAAATCCTCGATAGAATGCGAAAGCCCGTCACCAGTACTAAGAGAAAAGCGGGGCCTTACCCATATTATGGTGCGAGCGGTGCTATCGATTATATAGATCAATACATATTTGATGAAAGACTTCTTCTCATCGGCGAGGATGGCGCAAAATGGGGACCATTTGAAAAAACTGCTTACATCGTTGAAGGCAAATACTGGGTGAATAATCATGCGCACGTTCTGCGACCGATCCAGATCAATGATGTACTGCTTGAAAACTATCTGAATGCTTCGGACCTATCTGTTTACGTCACGGGAGCAGCTCCGCCTAAATTGACGCTTGATAATCTCAAGGCTATTCGGATGCCAGTACCACCCGCCCTCCCAGAACAGCAAAAAATTGCCGATTGCCTCGCCTCGCTCGACGAGCTGATCCGGGTGCAGGGGGAGAAGATTGAGGTGCTGAAACAGCATAAGAAGGGTCTGATGCAGCAGCTTTTTCCGCAGGAGGTGGTTTGAGCCATGGCCGACGTTCAGACCTTTTCCTGAGGTGGAGACCGAGGAGGACACAGCATGACCAAACAAGAGCAAATAAAACTAGGCAAAATTCTCTGGGCGATTGCCGACGAGCTGCGCGGCTCCATGAACGCGGACGACTTCCGTGACTATATGCTCTCGTTCCTGTTCCTACGCTACCTATCGGACAACTACGAGGACGCCGCCCGGTCCGAGCTAGGCGCCGACTGGCCCGAACTGCCAGCGGATGACCGTCGTTCGCCGCTGGCAGTGTGGTACGAGCAGAACCCGGAGGACATCGAAGAATTCGAGAAGGTGATGCGCCGCAAGGTGCACTATGTCATCAGGCCCCAATACCTCTGGAGCTCCATCGCCGAACTGGCGCGCACGCAGAGCGACAAGCTGCTTAGTACGCTAGAGCATGGCTTCAAGCATATCGAGAACGAATCCTTCTCCAGCAACTTCCAGGGCCTTTTTTCCGAAATCAACCTCACTTCCGAGAAGCTCGGAAAGAATTACAAGCAGCGCAACGAGCGCCTTTGCGTCATCATCCAGAAGATCGCCGAGGGCCTGGCGGAATTCCCCAGCGAGCGCGACCTGTTGGGCGATGCCTACGAATACCTGATTGGCCAGTTTGCCTCCGGCAACGGTACGGAGGCCAGCGAGTTCTACAC
>RFKQ01000077.1 GCA_003694635.1 Planctomycetota bacterium | reverse complement strand
TTTCGGGTGGAGATGGGGCAGCCGCGTCTTCGGCCGGAGGAGGTTCCGGTGTTGGGGGAGTCGTTGGAGGTGGAGGTGGAGGTGGGTGGTGAGGTTTGGCCGTTGCGTTGTGTGGGGATGGGCAATCCTCATGCGGTGGCGATCGTTTCGGATTGGGAGGGGGTGGATGTGGCCAATGTAGGTGGATGGATAGAGAGGCATCGGTTATTTCCTGAGCGTGTGAATGTGGAGTTTGTGGAGGTTTGTGGTCGGGACAGGGTTCGGATGCGGGTTTGGGAGCGTGGTTCAGGGGAGACGTTAGCGTGTGGCACAGGTGCTTGTGCGGCGGTGGTGGCTTGTGTTTTGGGGGGGTATACGGATCGGAGGGTGAAGGTTCAGTTGCGTGGTGGGGAGTTGGAGGTGGAGTGGGAGGAGTCGAGCAATCGGGTGTACATGACGGGGTCGGCGGATTGGGTGTATGAGGGGGTATGGAGGGAGCGGTGGTGATTTTTTTTTTGGGGGGTGTATTGGATGTGGGGAAGTAAGAGTTTTTTCAAAGTGGAATAGGCTTTTTGGAAAATTGGAGGAGTTTGTGTTGAAGAGGGCGAGCTTGGCAAGGTTGTGTTTGCTTTTTTTCCTTCTTATTCCCACGTTGTTCGCATTGGATACTTCTGAGCCGGGGGTATATTGGTCAGCGGTTATGCAGCTTGGGTATCGTTCGGGGGAGAGGCGGGTAGATAGGGAGTTGGCTTTTCGGAATGTGGAGGAGATTCTCCGTTTTTCGAAGCAGATTTTAGGTTATTTTGAGGTGGAGAGGAAGACGCGGGAATTTATAGAGAGGATACGCACGAATTTGGGGAGCTTGGACATAGATCGGATTTATGAGGTGATGCCTTATCGTCATCCGGAGACGGCGTGGCATAGTTTGGCCTTTGAGGGGAGACGTTTGAGGAGGAAGTTTTTGGTGGTTCAGACGGATCCGAAGTTGGAGGAGTGGTTGAAGCATTTTTCGAAGGATCCTTTTTATTTATGGAGTGATATGGATAGGTTAGGGGAGTTTGTTTTTCGTCTATTTGTACGTCCTGGGGAGGAGGGTAGTTTTTTTGTTCGCACGGATGTGGAGTCGTGTTTATGGCATTTGCATTATCTTCAGATACTTCGTAGTTTAGAGGAGTTATTGAGGGCGACAGAGCGGGCGGCATGGCTTGCTTACGCTTCCTATCCCAAATCTTTTTTGCGGCGTTGTTCTCTTGTTCATTCGATGGATAGGAGGGTGGCATTTTCTTTTTTTCGGGCTTTTCCTCGGCTTTTTGGGGAGGTGGGTTTGTTTTGGGATATTCAGGGAATAGTTCGTCCTAGGCGCATAGCTCAGGGAAGTTATCTTAAGGTGGATCTTTTGCTCAAACCCCGTTTGGATTCATTTGAGTTATATTATCCTCGTATTTTTGGGGTATTGGAGAAGCTAAAGGGGGTGATTTTTCTTCGTTCTAGGCTCTATGATGGGGATGGGAACTTGGTGGCGATGGCTCGTTTTAACACCAAAGACTTTGTGTTGAGGATAACTTTTTTGCTGAAGGGGGGAAAGATATTGCGTTGCAAAACGGCTTGGATTCCGCGTAGTTTAGAGGGAATTGATTTTTTGAAGATGGGGGAAAAGAAGTTTAGGAATATTTTAGATCTTCAGTTGAATATCAAGGGTTTGCGCTTGTTGATACGTTCGTTGGAGCTAAAGTTAAGTTATGCGTTGGGTTCTGAGGGTCCGCGCGTTCGTGTTCAGTTCAATCGTCCGCCTCAGGTGAGCAAAGTTCAGGGGGCTTTATATGGTTTTATTCCGGTTTGGCTGATTGATCTTTTTATTCCTTCGAATTTGGAGGAGATTTTGCGAAGTTTTTTTCTAGCGCTTACCCAGGGCAATGGAGGGAAGGGTTTCTTGGCGCAGGCTCGGATTGTGCGGGGGGAGCGGTATTCTTATCTTCGGGTTTTGTCGGAGGTGGAGATTATTGCAAATGGGGCGTTGAAGTTTGTTCTTTCTTTTCAGAGCAAGGCGGGGTTAACGGATCCGGAGCTTTACAATGAGATACGGCGTTTTGGAATGCGTTTTTGGCATGCTTTTGTGGCGGATTATTTTCGCTATAAGTACAGGTAGGGAAGGGGGAGGGGATGATCACTTTGCATGAGATGCATGTTTTACGGGAGGCTTGGGAGCGGCGGTATTTGGAGGAGGGGCAGGTGCGGGAGATTTGTGGGACGGAGGTTCCTGCGAGGAGTTATATCTTTCAGAGGGGTTTTCTCACCCCCCAGCAGTGGCAGGAATGTTTGCAGAGTGCTCGGGAGAAGGAGAGTTGGCCGGAGTTTCAGCGGGAGAGTGACAATCAGTATTTGTATCAACGGATTTCTCGGTTCAAGCTGGTCTCGCCTACTCAGTTGCAGGAGGCGGTGCGACTTTGCCAGAGTCTTGCTAATCCGGAGTTTTCGCCGCGTTTGCACGAGGTTCTGTTGGGGAAGGGGTATCTTCGCCCGGAGCAGGTGGAGGAGGGTTTAGGGATTTTAAAAAACCATCCCTTGGTTTGTGTTTCTTGTGGTTTGAGGTGTACGTTGAGTCAGTTTTATCCGTGGCGGAGGTACACTTGCATTTTATGTCAAAATATTTTAGAGGAGCATAGAGAGCAGATATCCACGCGAGGGGGGATTTCATCGGTTTCTTATACCACAGTAGCGTCTTCTTCGGTGGATTTGGGGGGTGGTCAGGAGTTTGGGCGGTTCCAGCTGAGGGGGAAGTTAGGGGAGGGCGGGATGGGTGCGGTGTACCGGGCGTATGATCCGGTATTTCAGCGGGAGGTAGCATTAAAGATCATTTTGGATACGTCGAATCGGGAGGGAATAAAGCGATTTCAGAAGGAGGTAGAGATTGCTTCTCGGCTGCGTCATCCGAATATTGTATCTTTTTATGAGCTGGGGGAGGTGGAGGGGAAGCCGTTTTTTACGATGGAGTTGGTGGAGGGTGAGGATTTACGTTCGTTGGTGGAGAGGAAGCGGAGGTTATCGCAGAAACAGGTTCTTTTTATTATGGAGCGGGTAGTTCGGGCGGTATTTTATGCGCATGAGCAGGGGGTAATTCACCGGGATATTAAGCCGGAGAATATCATGATAGACGGTGAGGGGGAGCCTCATTTGATGGATTTTGGGATAGCCAAGGTAGCGGGTGGGGAGGGCAAGCAGCGTTTGACCAAGACGGGGGCGGTGGTAGGTAGCCCGGAGTTTATGTCGCCGGAGCAGGCTCGTGGGGAGGTTGTGGGTTATGCTACGGACATTTATGCGTTGGGAGCGGTGATGTATTTTATGTTGAGTGGTCGGCCGCCGTTTGGTGGGAAGGATATCTATCGGATTTTGAAGAATGTGGCGGAGAAGTCGCCGGTGCCGTTGCGTTCTTTGAATTCTTTGGTGGGGGAGGAGGTGGCGGTGATTGTTCACAAATGTCTTGCCAAGCGCAAGGAGGATCGCTACAGCAGTGCGGGGATGCTTTTATATGATATTCAAGCGGTGCAGGAGGGTAGGGATATCTTGGCGAGGCCACCTAGTTTATGGAGGTCGATTCGCTATTGGGTGGGTCAGAATCGTTTATTGAGTGGGATTTTGTTTAGTTTTGTGTTGATTTTGATGATTTTTTTGATTTTGTGGGTAGGGGTAAATCGGGAGAAGCTTTTGATTCAGGAGAGTTTGGCGGAGTTGCGTCGGAAGGAGCGGGGTTTGGTGGAGAGAAATCGTTCTTTGGCACGGGAGTATGAGGCGAAGCTTGCGAGTTTTCGGAGGAAGTTGGAGCGTTTGGAGGCGGAGTATCGTTCCAAGCAGCGGGAGTTGGCGGAGCAGACTCGTCGTCTGCGTCAGCAGGCGGAGAAAATTCTTCAGCAGGAGAGGAAAATTCGCCGGCAAGAGAGGGAGCAGGACTTTAACTCGAATATCATGGCGTTAAATCATGCGCTTAGTTTGGGGGATTTGAGGAAGGCTTGGGGATTTCTTCGGAAGCTGGAGGAGGCCAAGTATCGTTTGAATGTGGTTTATGGAAATGTTGCCTTGTATTACATGAGGAACAACCGTTTGAATGAGGCGTATCGTTATTTGCGCAAATCCATAGCTCAGGGGTTGTATCCGGAGCAGATTTATGCGATGGTGAGGTGTTGTTTGGGGTTGTCGAAGTTGAAGGAGGCGGAGGGGTACATTCGGACATTTTTGGAGAAGTTTGGAGCTCAGAATCCGCCTCGATTGGGGGCGATTTACTATTTGTGGTCGGTTTTGGAGCGTCGGCGTGGTAGGGTTTCGGAGGAGCGGGTGAAATTGAAGAGGAGTCTCTCTTCTTTGAAGGGAGTTCGGGGCGTTCGCACAGACAACTTGATTATCCTTTTGGAGGTGGGGCGTCGTTTGTATGAACTGAGGGAGTATTTGACAGCGCAGCAGGCGTTTGAGGTGGTGGTGGGTTGGTATAAGAGTTCTCCGGTGCCGGCGCACCGGGGTTTTTATGAGCAGGCTGTAAGGTATTTGAAGAAGATATCGGCGTTGGCGCATTAGTTGGCGTTGGGGGATAAGGGGAGTATCGGAAAGCTTGGGCTTTTTTTCCAAAGAGAGTTTGGAAGACGAAAGTTTTTGGAGGTGCGGAACCTTTTTTTAAAAAGGTTCCGAGAAGAAAAGTTTTTAGAAAGTCTGAAAACCTTTTTTCAAAAAGGTTTTTAGGAAAAGAAGCTTTGGAAAAGGGGTTTTTAGGGGAAAGGTATTTCCCCTAAAGTATGAAAAGTTTTTGGGAGGGGGTTGTAGGGGGAACACTTTTTTTAAAAAGGGTTCCCCCTACGTCTCGGAAGTTTTTGGAGGCACGGAACCTTTTTTGAAAAAGGTTCCGAGAAGAAAAGTTTTTGGAAAGTCTGAAAACCTTTTTTCAAAAAGGTTTTCAGGTCTAAGGTTAGGAAAGAGAGTTTGTTTTTTTGGAGGAATAGGACGTTGTTGAAGATGGACAAATTGATGAGTCAGCGTTATAGGAAGTTGGAGAGGATTCGGGAATTGGGCATCCATCCTTATCCGGATCGTTATGAGCGGACGCACAGTTTGAAGGAGGTGATGGGTTTAGGCGAGGGGGAGCGGGTACGGGTATGTGGTAGGTTAACGGCATTGCGTCAGATGGGTGGTTTGGTGTATGGGGATTTGCAGGACATGGAGGGAAGGGTACAGGTATCGTTTGCGAGGAATAATTTTGTAGATTTTGATAGGTTATTGGAGACGGTGGACATTGGAGATTTTTTAGGTGTGGAGGGGATATTGTATCGCACGAAGAGGGGGGAGTTGACGGTGGATGCATCGGGGTATACGTTTTTGGGCAAGGCGCTTCGTCCTTTGCCGACGAAGTGGCATGGTTTGCAGGATCGGGAGCTTTGTTATCGCCAGCGGTATCTGGATTTGATTATGAGTGCGGCGACACGGGAGCGATTTTTATTTCGTTCCCGTTTGGTGCAGGTGATCCGCAGGTTTTTGGAGGATCATCATTTCCTTGAAGTGGAGACGCCGGTGTTGATCAACAAGCCTTCTGGTGCGTTGGCGACACCTTTTCGGACACATCACAATGCTTTAGACATTGATGTATACTTACGGATTGCGCCGGAGACGTATTTAAAGCGTTTGATTGTGGGTGGATTTGATCGGATATTTGAGTTTGCGCGCTGTTTTCGCAACGAGGGGATGGATCCGACGCACTTGCAGGATTTTACGATGTTGGAGTATTATTGTGCTTATTGGAATTACGAGGACAATATGAAATTTACGGAGAAGTTGATGGTTCATCTTCTTCGGGAGTTAGCGGAGCCTTTGGCGCGTTTGGAGTGGTACAATGAGATACAGGCGTTAAAAAGATCGGGGCGGGGCAAGGAGGCGTTAAAGCTTTTTCGTCGTGGTCCGAAAAAGCCTCAGCCGTTGAAGGTGAGGGTATTGGGGGAGGAGATTGATTTTACTCCGCCTTGGCCTCGGGTATCGTTGCGGGATTTGATTTTAAGGGATTGTGGTTTGGACATTGATGAGTACCCGGAGGAGGGGGATCTTCGTCGGGCGATTCAGGGGAAGGGGATAGAGTTGGAGGGGATAGAGGGAATGGGGCGGGGGAAGATGATTGATACGTTGTATAAGAAGGTTAGTCGGCCGGGTTTATTGCAGCCTACGTTTATTACGTCGCATCCGCTGGAGCTTTCGCCTTTGGCGCGCAAGAGCGATGCCAATCCTGAGGTGGTGGATAGGTTTCAGTTGGTGGTGATGGGTGCGGAGATTGTGAATGCGTATTCTGAGCTTGTGGATCCGTTGGATCAGCGTGCTCGGCTGGAGGAGCAGGCGCGGTTGCACCAGCGTGGAGATGAGGAGGCGATGGTGATGGATGAGGATTATTTGTTGTGTATGGAGTATGGGATGCCGCCGATTTCTGGTTGGGGGATGGGGATTGATCGGGTGGTGGCGCTGTTGTCGGGTCAGGAGAATTTACGGGATGTGATTTTTTTCCCGTTGATGAAGCCGCTGGAGTTGGGGGATTGAGAGGAAATTTTTGGAAAGTCTGAAACCCTTTTTTTCAAAAAGGGTTTCAGGAAGATAAATCGCAAAATAGGATTGGCTAGCTACTGTTTTGCGGATGGTTTAGGGGGAGTTTTGAAGTTTGTGGGGGAGGTTGAATTTTTAGAGGTGGTACGTTTTAGGGCTGTTAGGATAGCGTGCCAATCTTTTTGATCTTCTTTCCATTTTTCCAGGAGGGAGGTCCAGGTTAAAATGAGGGTGGTATCGTCGTAGAAGCGGATATGTTGGATAGTGAGTAGTCCTTGTTTTTGATAGGTCCAATAGATTTTGAACTGGATTTGATATTTTTTTACTCTGTGTTGGACTTCCATAGCGGAGAAGGATTTTTTATATTCTTTGGCGAGGGATTTGGCGAGCTCTTCGAGCATATATTTTTTTTTGACGCCAAAGTCTTTTCCTTGGAAGGGTGGGGTAAAGTGGAGGCTAAGGTTTGGATAGTTTTCCAGTTTAGCGAAGTGATAGGGGCTATCTTTGGTAGGGATTTTTTGCCATTGGGGGGGGAGTTGGAGTGCAAAGCCGTATTTTAGGGAAATGGTGGTATTTTTGTTGGAGGTTGAGAGCTTGGGAGGGTGTTTGGAGTTGTTTTTTTTCGGAGGGGTAGTTTTTTTGGGGGGAGAGGTTTTGCTGTTTAAGGGAGAGGAGTTGGAGTTTTCTTTTTTGTTTTTTTTTTCGGGGGAAGGTTTGGGATTTATTTTGGTAGCGGGTGGGGATTTTTTCTTTTTTTCCTGTGCGGAGGCTGGAGCGATTAGGGCGAGGAGAAGTAGAAAAGTTGGTGTCATTTTTGCCATAGACATTTTTTTATCCTTTCTAGTGCTTCAGGAGGCTTGCGATAGGTGTTGTGGGCGATGTTTTGACTATTTGGAGCTTTTCTTTTTTTGGGAGGATTGTGAGGGGAGTTTACCTTTGTAGAGGCGGATGGAGAGGATGACCACGTTTTTGAGAGGTCTTGCGTTGGCGTTGACTTTGACGTTAGATATTTTATCCACCACTTCCATGCCTCGGATGACTTTGCCGAAGACGGTATGTTTGCCGTTGAGGTGGGGGGTATCCACCACATTGATAAAAAATTGGCTGCCGTTTGTGTTAGGCCCTGCGTTGGCCATTGCGATGCAGCCTCGTTTGGCGGGGATAGATTTGAGTTTGGGGTTAAAGCGGTAGCCCATATATTCCAGGGCGGTTTTTAGGGTCATTTTTTCGAAGATAGCTTTGATTTGGGGTAATTTTTTTTGAAATTCCTCTTGGTTGTGGATACCGAGTTTGTAGCAGACGGGTAGGAGGAGCCGTTGTCGGAATTCTTCTCGGGAGCGTATACCGAGGTAGGGATGTGGACCTTTTTTCATATCGAAAGCTTTGATTTTATCCAGTCCGAGGGCGTTGGCATTGATCTCATCGGCGAAGAAGTAGCCTGGCCCTCCGGTTCCATCTCCTTTTGGACATCCTCCTTGTATCATAAAATTTTTGATTACCCTGTGAAAAATCAGTCCGTCGTAGAAGGGACGTTTGACTTTTTTCCCTGTTTTGGGGTCGATGAATTCTTTTTTCCCTTCGGCCAGTTCGATAAAATTTTTTACGGTCATAGGTGCGATTTTGGGGTAGAGTTCTACATAAATATCCCCCATATTTGTTTTGATGAGGACCACTGGGTTATGTGTTGTGGGGGAGGGTTTTGTTTTTTCCAGAGAAAAAGCGAATGTCTGGATCAAAAATACGGTTAGAAGAAGGGGGAAGAAGGGTTTTTGAAAAATTTTTGGAAACATAAGACGCTCCTATAGAAGAGTTAGACCATAAATAATTTTTGTTCAGACGCTTGTGGAGATAGTTGAACGAGCGTGATACACAGCAGCAGAAGAGGGCTTGGAGGACGGGTGAGTACAGATGCAAAGCCGAAAGCGACAGATCAGCATCTGGGATAGCAGCAGTTATCTAACCAGCGTATAATACTTGGAAAGTGAGACTTTGTCAAGGGATAGGAGGGAAGGAGTTGTGGGAGGAAGATCTTTTTGCTGCCTGGTAGAGTTGGGTAGGAGTAGGGAGTGTTTGGGACAGCAGTGAGGTGGGGTTTTGGTGAGAGTGGTAGTTTTTGAGTGCTGGAGTGGAGTTTGGGATTTATGGGATAGACTCAGACTTTCACATAAAAAAAGGAGGGCCCCTCTTCCTGATTAGGGGAGAGGGGAAAAAAGGGGGGTAGGTTGGTGTGGAAGAGTGTATTTTTAGAGAGAGAAAGAAGAGGAGGGAAGGGAAGTAGTGTAAACTTTTCTTTAAAATAACTTAGTTTTGTCATTATTTTGTCATCAAATCATCATATTTGTGTTAAAAGTCGATTTTTCCGCTTTGTCTATTTTATAGGGGAGGCTGTTTTGGGTAGCTTTGTGGGGGATGGGTTTTAGGGTAGATTGGGGGAGATGTTTGATTTTGGTTGTGGGGTGAGGATGGTATCTTTGGGTTGGGGAAGGGTGTGGGGGTAGTCGAGGGTGTAGTGTAGTCCGCGGCTTTCTTTGCGTTGGAGGGCGCTTTCTACGATGAGTTCGGCGACGGTGATAAGGTTGCGCAGTTCGAGGAGGTCGGGGCTAATTTTGTAGTGGTGGTAGAATTCGTGGATTTCGTTTTTTAGGAGTTGGATACGATTTTGGGCGCGTTTTAATCGTTTGGTGGTGCGCACGATTCCGACGTAGTTCCACATGGTTTGGCGCAGTTCATGCCAGTTGTGGTTGATGACCACATCTTCGTCGGATTCTCGAACTTGGCTTTCATCCCAGGGTGGTACGGTGGGGAAGGTGGTGGTTTGGTGGAGTTGTTTTAGGATATCGTTAGCGGCGGTGTGGGCGTAGACGAGGCATTCGAGTAGGGAGTTGCTGGCTAGTCGGTTGGCGCCGTGCAGTCCTGTGAAGCTAGTTTCTCCGATGGCGTAGAGTCGTTTTAGGGGAGTTTGTCCTTGTTGGTTGACGGCCACTCCGCCGCAGGTGTAGTGGGCGGCGGGCACGATGGGGATGGGTTGTTGGCTGATATCGATGCCGAATTCCAGGCATTTTTGGTAGATGTTAGGGAAGTGGGATTGGAGGAAGGATTTGGGTTTATGGGAGATATCGAGGTAGACGTGGTCGAGTCCAAGTCGTTTCATTTCGTGGTCGATGGCACGGGCAACGATATCGCGGGGGGCCAATTCTTCTTGAGGGTGGAATTTATGCATAAAGGGGGCGCCGTTAGGTAGGCGGAGTTTTCCGCCTTCGCCTCGTACGGCTTCGGAGATGAGGAAGGATTTGGCGTAGGGATGGTAGAGGCAGGTGGGGTGGAATTGGATGAATTCCATATTGGCCACGGGGCAGCCGGCGCGCCAGGCCATGGCGATGCCGTCGCCGGTGGCTTGGTCCCAGTTGCTGGTGTAGAGGTAGGCTTTGCTAGCGCCGCCGGTGGCGAGGACTACAAATTTGGCGAGGAAGCGGTGTACGATTTCTTTTTTACAATCGAGGACATAGGCGCCCCAGCAGGAGTTGTTAGGTAGGTGGAGTTTGTGGCTGGTGATTAGATCGATGGCGAAGTGGTGTTCATAGAGGTGGATTTGATGGCATTTTTTGGCGTGTTGGAGGAGGGTTTGGTGGATTGCTTTGCCGGTGGCGTCGGCGACGTGTAGGATTCTTCGGTGGCTATGGCCGCCTTCTTTGGTGAGGTGGTATTGTTGGTTATTTTTTTGTGTAAAGGGCACTCCTAGTTGGATGAGCCATTGGATGGCGGTTTGGCTTTGTTCGATGACGAATTGGACGGTATTGGGGTGGCACAGGCCGGCGCCGGCGCGGAGGGTATCTTGGATATGATTTTCGATGGAGTCATGGCTATCGAGGACGGTGGCCACGCCGCCTTGTGCGTGGAAGGTGGCGCCGGCGTGGAGTTTGGATTTGCTTAGGACGGCGATTTTGGCGTGGGGGGCGAGTTTTAGGGCGAGGGTTAGTCCGGCGGCTCCGCTTCCGATGACGAGAACGTCGTAGAGTTTTGGGGGGAGGTTATGTTTTCTTCGGATTTTTTTCATATTTTTTTTCTTTTTGAAGAGAGGTTTGGGTTTGGTTTTGTCCGTGTGGGCAGTGGGGTAAGAGGGTGCATTGATGGCAGAGTGGATTTCTGGCGCGGCAGATGGCTCGTCCGTGCCAAATGAGGAGGTGAGGGAGTTGGATCCAGTGGGATTTTGGGACAATTTTCATAAGTTCTTGTTCGATTTTTTGGGGAGTATTTTGTTTGGTTAGTCCGAGTCGTTGGCAGATGCGTTTTACGTGGGTATCCACCACAATTCCGGCGGGTATGCCGTAGCCCACGGCGAGGACGACGTTGGCGGTTTTGCGTGCCACGCCGCGCAGGGTGAGGAGGTCTTTCATGGTATTGGGGACCTTGCCGTTGTAGTGGGAGCAGAGTCGCCGGCAGGTTTCTTGGACAGCTTTAGCTTTGGAGCGGTAGAATCCGAGGGGGTGGAGGATATTTTCGAGGTCTTTGAGGTCAGCGTTGGCGAAATCTTGGGCGGTTTTATATTTTTGGAAGAGGGAGGGGGTGATTTCATTGACTTTTTTATCGGTGCATTGTGCGGAGAGGATGACGGCGATGAGGAGTTGGAGGTGGTTGGTGAAGTGGAGGGAACATTGGGCGTTGGGGTATTCTTTTTGGAGGAGCTGGAAGATGGTTTGAACTTTTTTTTGTAGGGGGGGGATCATAGGGTTTGTGTTCCTTGTTGGTATAGCCAGAGGAAGGTTTTTTCCGCTTGTTTTTCTCCGCTTAGGTTTGCGAGGTAGGCTAGGCTGATCCAGAAGGAGAGGAGGGAATTGAGGGGGGTATCCACGAGGTGAGGTTGGCGGATGCCGAAATCCAGTTGGAAGGGTTGGAGTTGTGTGGGTGAGGGGGGGATAGGTTTTGGGTTATCCAGTATTTTTTTGGTGATATTCCAGAGGGAGGTTTGTTGTTGTTGGAGTTTTTTGAGGAAGGTTTGGGTTTGTTTTTCGCCGAGGATTTGTAGGAGTGCGAGTTGGAGTTGGGGGAGGGAGAGGAGGGCTTTTTGGTGGTAAAGGGTGATTTCCGAGACCCGTAGGGGGTGTAGGGTACGTTGGCCGAAGCCCCAGAAGCGCATAGAGAAGGTTTGATTTTGTTTAGTGATAGCGTTTTTTTCAAAGGTGAGGTAGAAGTGTTTATGGAATTGGAAATTAGGGAGGAAGTGGAGTGCTTTTTGGAAGTCTTCGAGGGGGGGTTGTGGAAGGCGGTTTGGTGGAGGGAGTTGGGGGGGGGGGGAATTGGGGGGGAATTTGGGTTTTTTGTGGGGAGGGTTTGGGTTTGTTGTG
>RFKQ01000076.1 GCA_003694635.1 Planctomycetota bacterium | reverse complement strand
GGTGAAGGGGGAGGGGAAGGGGGTGAATGATTTTTGGCCTGGGGAGAGGTATTGGCGGAGGTCGATTTCTCATCCTTTGCAGCGACAGATTGGTTTGGCGTATCGGAGGGCGGGGGAGGAGGGGAGGGTGTTTTTTGTTCCTGGCGTCTATGGAGAGAGGGTGGTGTATCAGGGTTTATTTGAGGCGATGGTTTTGGATGTGTCTTTGAAGCGGGTTTTGTGGCGTTATCGTTTTCCGATGGAGTTGGGGATGCCGGAGCGTTTTGAGGCGATGCGTTTAAGCCCGGCGGTATCGGCGGATGGTGTGTTTATGGTATTTCGTCGTTTGCGTCGGGAGCGTTATTTATCTGCGGAGAAGGGAGGGGAGGAGGTGGAGCGTTGGGAGCCGTTTTATGGGTTGGTGGCGTTGGATTGGGGGGGGAAGGAGCGTTGGAGTTCGTGGAAGTTGGAGGGTTTGCGGGGGATTTTTGAGGGGGCGTATGGGGTTTCTTCGCCGGTGTATGCGTATGGGAATCTTTACTTTACGGTGGTTTATCGGCGTAAGAATTTTGACTTTTATCTTTATTGTTTGGATGCGAGGAGTGGTCGGGTACGTTGGAGGAATATGTTGGTTTCGGGTTTGCCGGACAATCCTTTTGGTTTGCGTTCGGTGGCGGCATCGCCGTTGGTGAGGGATGGTTGGGTTTTTACGGTTAGTCATTTAGGTGTGGCTAGTTGTGTAGATGCATTTTCGGGGGAGACGAGGTGGAGTTATCGTTATCCTTTGCGGGTGGAGGGATTGTTTCGGGAGCGGGTGGAGGCGGGTGGTTTAGGGCGGTTGAGTTCGGGGTGGTTGGTGGGGGATGTATTTGTATTTGCGCCTTGGGATGGGGATGATGTGTTGGGTTTGGAGGTAGGGAGTGGGCGTTTGTTGTGGCGGTTTTGGCGTGGGGAGTTGTTGGGTGGTGTGGCGGATGGTGGGAGGGTATATGTGGCGGACAGGGGTGGGTTGATGGCGTTGGAGGGGCGGAGTGGTCGGGTGTTATGGCGGGTGGAGTTGCCGGTTTTGGTGGGGGAGATGGTGTTGAGGGGGGAGGAGTTGTATTATTCTTCTAGGGAGGATTTATATCGGATTTCGGTGTTAGATGGTCGGGTATTGGGGCGTTATTTGTGGGAGGATAGGGAGAGGGAGCCGGGGAATTTATTTTTTGTGGGGGGGAGGTTAGGGGTAATTTCGTGGGAGGAGGTAAGTTTTTTTGAGGGATTTTCTTTCTCTCTTCAGCGTTTACGTTTGGCGATGAGGCGTTCGCCTCATTCGGGTTATCCTACGTGGCGTCTATGCATGTTGTACTACAAGCATCGGGATTATGCCAAGGCGTTGCGTTATGGGCGGTTGGCGTATAAGCAGTTTCAGGATGTGGATGAGTTTGCACAGAAACGTTTGTTGCAGGTGTTGTATTATTTGCTTCGGCGGGAGGGGGATCGTTTGTATGGTGGGGGGAGGTATGCTCAGGCGTTGGGGTTGTATCGGGAGGCGGAGAAGGTAGCTAGGCGCGGTTCGTATATATTTTCGCTATTGCGCAGGCAGGCGGAGTGTTATCTTGCGTTATCGAGGTGGTCGGAGGCTTTAGCGTGTTATCAGCGGATATTGCGTCGCTGTCGATTGGAGCGTTATTCTCTTCCTTTTGGAGGGAAGGTGGAGGCAGGGGTGTATGCTCAGTTGAAGATAAAAGAGCTGATAACTCGTTATGGTCGCAGGATTTACGAGGGATTTGAGCGGGAGGCACAGGCTTTATTGCGTCGTGGGGATCGTTATCAGCTAAAGCATCTTTGGGAGAGGATACTTTCGTGGTATCCCAATAGCCGTGCGGCGCGGGAGGCGTTTTTTCGTCTGGCGCGCTATTATGAGCAGAGGAAGCAGCGGACGTTAGCCATTCGGGTATGGGAGCGATTTTTGGGGCGTTATGCTGGGGATATTCGGAGTGCGAGGATATTGTGGCGGGTGGCGCGGTTGTACCATGAGTTGGGGAGGTATGAAGAGGCGATGGATGTATTGATGCGTTTGGAGCGTCGTTATGGGAAGTTGGTGGAGGGGGGGGAGAGTTGGGGTCAGCGGGTGCGCAAGCGTTTGGCTTTATCGGAGTATCGTTTTTTATCGAGGCGCAGTTCGTTGCGTTTTCCGTTGAGTTTATTGTGGAGGACTCACACGCGGATTCCTCGTTTTGGTCAGCAGCCTCAGATATGGATTTACAAAGTGCCTTCTTTGCGGTATGTGTTTTTAGTGCAGAATGGGGTGTTGGAATGTCGGCAGTTGCGCACGGGGATCTTGCGGTGGCGTTGGGTGTTGCCTCGTGGAGTGAGGGTGCATGAAGGGGGCGGGAGGATGGGGGGGATATTTCTTCTTCCCACGGCGCGGTATTTGTATGCGTTGGATATGGTGGATGGGCGTTTGCGTTGGAGGTTTCGTTTTTCTTTGCCGGGCCGAACGGATTTGGATGAGGAGATTGGTTTGGCGCGGATATTGGGGGGGAGGTTGATTTTATTGGTTTCACGATCTGGAGCTTTGGCGATGTTGGAGGGGAGTGGGGGGAAGGTGGTTTGGAGGGGGCAATTGCCGCAGAGAGATGTGGTGGGGTTATATGGGGAGGGCGGTGTAATTTTTTTTCTGTTGAGGAAGCCGGCTCAGTTATTGGGTTTGGAGTGGAGGACGGGGAAAAAGGTTTTTCATAAATATTTTTACAGACATGCTAAGAAGGTGGGGTTGATTTCCGCGTTGAATTCGTCGATGGCGGAGGTATCTATTTCGTATCGTTTGGAGCCTGTGGTGGGTGGTGGGCGGCTATGGTTGGTGCTGGGGGAGGACATGTTGGTATGTTTTTCGCTTAAGTTTCGGAGGGTTGTGTGGACGAGGCGGTTTATTCAGGGGATTCATCAGTTGAGGTATCTGGCATCGATGGATTATGTGTTGGTAGGGTTGGAGGTATGGAGTGTTCATTTTTATTGTTTGAGGGGGGAGAATGGTTTGGAGGTATGGAGGTACCGAACGTTTGAGTTATCGCCGAAGCGTTTGGAGAGTGATGGTTTTTATCTTTACATTTTATCGGGTGGTTATCGGAATTTTAAGATTTATGCCTTGGATATAGTTCACGGTAGGAAGCGTTGGCATTGGGGGGCTCCGTTGGGGATGAGGTTTGAGGAGTTATATTGGGAGAATAGGCATTTGGTTTTGCCGTATATGCGGGAGAGGTCGGGGAAGGTGTATATTTTATCCAAGAGGCGGAATGGTGCGACGAAGGAGATTTTGGATTTTAAGGGGAAGAGGATTTTGGATATATTTTTGGTAGGTGGGTATTTGGTTTTGGCGACGGATAGGGGTTGTATGGCTTATGGTTTTTTGGACAGGGAGTTGGCGAAGCGCAGGGTGGTGGAGTTAGGGGAGCGGGTTTTGAGGCATTCGGAGGATTGGGGGAGTGTTCAGCGTTTAGCGCAGTGGAGATTTGCGTTGGGTGAGGTTCGCTTGGCGTATCGTTTATTGGAGCGGAAGCTATTGGATTGGGAGGGGGAGGAGTTGGTGAGAGAGCGGTTATGGGAGCAGATGTTGGGTTATCGGGAGGCGTTGGTGGAGGGGGGAAAGGGGAGGGTATTTTTGGTGCATCGGAGGTATTTTCCTTTGCGGGTGGATGGTTTGTTGAGGGATTGGTGGCCTCGGATTTTAGGTTGGTCGTTGGATGCGCCTTTCTCGGTGTGGAATGTGCAGCATCGTTCTCAGAGTTTTTCGAATTGGGAGGGGGAGGAGGATTTAAGTGGTCGGATTTACATGGCGTGGGATGAGAGGTATTTTTATTTTGCGTTGAAGGTGTACGATGATGTATTGCAGCCGTATGATCCGGAGGCTTCGGATTGGAGGGGGGATTGTTTGGTGATAGCGTTGGATTTTGATGGTAGTGGGGGGAGTGTAGCGGGTTTGGGGGATAGCATGATGACGTTGGCGTTGCAGGTTCCTCAGCGGAAGAAGAAGGCGCAGCGGGAGGCGGAGGAGAAGAGGCGTCCGAAGGGGAAATATTTCGTGAAGCGCTCAGAGGATGAGACGGCGACGATTTACGAGGTGGCATTGCCTTGGGAGATGTTTCGGAAGAATCGCTCATCATTTCTTTCCAAGAAGCGCAAAATTCCGTATGAGGGGTTGGAATTTCGCATGAATTTGGTGGTTACGGATGATGATGGAGATGGCCGGGGTGCGGTGAAATCGTTGCAGTTGGCGCCGGGTTTACGGTTGCACAAGTACAAGAATTTGTGGTATTATTTTGTGCCGGATGATTTTGCTCGCATTCGTTTGGTCAAATAGGCTGGTTGGTGAGTTTGGTGGGGGGATTGTTGAGTTTTTTCGTGTTTAGTGATGGGAATGTAGATTTCGGATATTCTGGAGGATATAGTTTTTTATGAAGATGGAAGGAATTTCGATTAGTCGGCAGCCGTTTCCGAATTCGAAGAAGATTTATGTTTCTGGAAAGTTGCATAACCTAAAGGTGGCGATGCGTGAAATTCAGTTAAAGGAGGGGTATCCTTCGTTTGTGTTGTATGATACGAGTGGTCCGTACACAGATCCGGAGGTGGAGATTGATTTGGAGAGAGGTTTGCCCAAGTTGAGGGAGAGTTGGTTGGATGCTCGTGGAGACACGGAGTGGGTGGAGGAGGGGGGACGTCGTTTTCGTCGGGCTTGTAGGGGAGGTGTGGTGACGCAGTTGCATTATGCCCGCAAGGGTGTGATCACGCCGGAGATGGAGTATGTGGCGATTCGGGAGAATCAGTGTTTGGAGGAGATGCGGGAGCGTTTAGGGGAGTTGGCGAAGGTGCATGGTGGAGTTTCGTTTGGGGCGAATTTACCGAAGGAGGGGATTACGCCGGAGTTTGTGCGTCAGGAGATTGCGGCGGGGAGGGCGATTTTGCCGTCGAACGTCAATCATCCGGAGTTGGAGCCGATGATCATTGGTCGGAATTTTCGGGTGAAGATCAACGCCAATTTGGGGAATTCCGCGGTTCGTTCTTCGATAGAGGAGGAGGTGGAGAAGGCGGTTTGGGCGTGTCGTTGGGGTGCGGACACGGTGATGGATCTTTCGACAGGCTCGGAGATTGCGAAGACGAGGGAGTGGATTTTGCGCAATTGTCCGGTGCCGGTGGGGACGGTACCGATTTACGAGGCGTTGGAGAAGGTAGGTGGTGTGGTGGAGGAGTTAAGTTGGGAGGTATATCGTCAGACGTTGATTGAGCAAGCGCGTCAGGGGGTGGATTATTTTACCATTCATGCGGGGGTATTGTTGAGGTATATTCCGCTTACGGCGGGGAGGTTGACGGGGATTGTATCGCGGGGTGGGTCGATTATGGCGAAGTGGTGTTTGGCGCATCATAAGGAGAATTTTCTTTACACGCATTTTCGGGAAATATGCGAGATTATGCGGGAGTATGATGTGGCGTTTTCGTTGGGGGATGGGTTGCGTCCGGGGAGCATTGCGGACGCCAATGATCGGGCGCAGTTTGCGGAGTTGGAGACGTTAGGGGAGTTGACCAAGATTGCTTGGGAGCATGGGGTACAGGTGATGGTGGAGGGGCCGGGGCATATTCCGATGCAGTTGATTCGGGAGAATATGGAGAAGCAGTTGGAGATTTGTCATGGGGCTCCGTTTTACACGTTGGGGCCGTTGACGACGGACATTGCGCCGGGGTATGATCATATTAGTTCGGCGATAGGTGCGGCGATGATTGGGTGGTATGGATGTGCGATGTTATGTTATGTGACGCCGAAGGAGCATTTAGGCTTGCCGGATCGAGAGGATGTGAAGCAGGGGGTGATGGCGTATAGGATTGCGGCTCATGCGGCGGATTTAGCCAAAGGTCATCCGGCGGCTCAGTTGTGGGACAATGTGTTGAGTTTAGCGCGTTTTGAGTTTCGCTGGCGGGATCAGTTTCATTTGGCGTTGGATCCGTACACAGCGCAGGCGTATCACGATGAGACGTTGCCGGCGGAGGGGGCGAAGGTGGCGCATTTTTGTTCGATGTGTGGTCCGAAATTTTGTTCGATGAAGATCACGCAGGAGTTATGGGAGTATGCCAAGAAGAAGGGTATGGATCCAGAGGAGGCGAGGGAGTTGGGTTTGGAGGAGAAAGCGGAGGAATTTGTCAGAAGTGGAGGAAAAATCTATTCCCCGAAGACCGTTGACAAAGGGTAGGGGATTTGGTATAGTTTTGGGGAGAAAGTTTAGGATGATTTTTTGGGATTCTTTGGGATTTTTAGGTTTGAATTAGGAGGAAGTTTAGATGCAGCGTTTCCGTTTCAGATTTCGTCTTTTCCCGCTGGGTATTTTTACGATGATGTTTGATCCGGAGAAGTTGCGGGAATTGATTCGGGAGGGTTGTCGGGGGGGGTATCGGATGTTGCGGAGGGAGTTTACGTTTGAGATGCGTCGTTTGTTTTTGATTTTTCGGGTGGCGGCGTTTGGTTTTATTTTCCGGAAGGACGAGGACAACCCGGAGCCGGAGTATGATTATCGGGTGAAGGTGTACAAAACTCGATTTTTCACAAGGACCGTAAATACGCAGAAGATGGAGCAGATTTTAAATGAGGGAGCTGAGGGGGGGTATGAGCTTTTCTTTGCAGCGAAATATCCCACTCGCTTTTTGTTTATTTTCCCCCGAGAGTCGTATATGTTTTTTTTCCGCAAGCCGATCGCAGGTGAGGGTGGGAGGTACTCCTATCAGGTGGTGCAGGTTCCGTATCGGTTTTTCACTCGCACCATTGATCCAAATCGTTATGAGCAAGATTTAAACACGCACGGGCGCAATGCGCAGTTAAAATTGACCTTTCGGGATGAGAGGCGTTTATTTTTAATTTTTGTGCAGCCTACGGCGGTATGTATTTTTGAGAGAAAGCGGGAATAGTTAGGGGCGAGGGGAGTTTTTAGGATGCAGATTTTATGGGGGGGAGTGGGGGGAGAAAAGCAGGTTTTCGTTTTTATGATCTTATGATCTATTGACTTTGTTTTTGTTTTTTCTATGTTTGCGGTTTTTTGCGGTTTTGCCAGCTTTGGTTTTGAGGGCAGGCAAGTGATTCTAGGTTTCTGTTTTTGGAGGTTTTCATGAAGCACGGGAAGGGAGAGATTGTTGTCAAGGGGGTTTCACAGGGGAGAGAGAAGTGCTCTCTTTGTCTTCGGAGGGGGGCGTTGGTGGCGGTTCTGGCGGACGGGAAGGAGGTGGAGTTAAGTTTGAGGGATTTGGAATATGATGTGCAGGGGTATGGGGAGAAGGAGTTTGTATTTTCTTCCAGGCAGGATCCTCATTTAAGGATTTTCACAAGGGATGTGAAGTTTTTGCAGGAGTTGTCGAAGGTACCCGAATTTCAGCAGAAATTTTTCGTTTATTTTAAGAGGGAGCTCAAAGCCAAGCTAAAGAAAGTGGTTTTGCCCATTTTTTTATTGATTTTGGTTGCGGTAGGAGTTCCGTATTTGATGTTGGGTCCTTTTGTCTCTTTGACGGTGGGGTTAGTGCCGGTTTCGGTGGACAAAGAGCTGGGAAAGAGTTCGTTTTCGGCTTCGTTGGAGGCTTTGGGGAGTGGAGAGAAGGATTTGGTGGAAGATAAGGAGATTTTGAGGAATTTGGAGCGGATAACTGGCCCTCTTTTTCGGGCGGTGGGGGAGAGTGAGTTTGAGTTTAGGTTATATTTTGTGAAGAACGAGATGGTGAATGCTTTTGCGCTGCCGGGGGGTAGGATTATTTTGCTCAGTGGTTTGGTGGAGAAGGCGGAGAGTGCGGAGGAGGTAGCGGGGGTATTGGCGCATGAGTTGGTTCATGTTTTGCAGCGGCATTCGGTGCAGAATTTATTGCGCCAGGCGAATGTTTGGATTTTGGCCACGATTGTGGTGGGGGATATTAGCAGTTTGACCACATTTCTGTTAGGCTATGCGGGTAATATAGCGGCGTTGGGTTTTTCTCGAGTGATGGAGCGTGAGGCGGATGAGTTGGGTTATGAGTTATTAGTTCGTGCGGGATTTCATCCGCGGGGTTTGGTGGAGTTTTTTCGAAGGCTTTCGAAGGAGAAGAGGGAGGGGACGTTGGAGAGGTTTCTTAGCACGCATCCGCTCAGTCGGGAACGGGTGCGGTATTTGGAGGCTTTGATGAGGGAGAGGGGGGTAGGGAATCCTCGTTCGATTGAGATCGATTGGGAGGCTTTTCGCAAACGGGTGGGGAGTTTAGGGAAGGAGTTGGGGGGTGAGTTGGATTTAAAATTATCGCAGAATTAGGTGGTTTGCGTTTTGTTTTTAGGAAGAGTTATGCGGAGGGAGGTGTATGTTTTGGAGGATTGAGGGGCCGGTTTTGACGCGAAATGCGATTCGGATGTTGGATCGTAGGGCGATGGAGGAGTTTGGGATTTCGGGGCTTGTGTTGATGGAAAATGCGGGTTTATGGTCAGCTTACACGGCGTTGGAGATGTTGGATTGGGATTTTTCCAAGAAGGTGGTGGTTTTTTGTGGCAAGGGAAACAATGGGGGGGATGGGTTTGTTCTGGCGCGTCATTTGTACAACCGGGGGATACAGGTGGATGTATGCTTAGCGGAGGGCAGGCAGCGGGTGGTTTCGGAGAGTGATGCGGGGGTGAATTTAGCGATTTTGGAGAAGATGGGGGTCACATTGCATGAGTTAGGAGAGGAGGGGGATTATTCTGGATGGTTTGATTGTTTTTCGGATTATAGTTTGGTGGTGGATGCGCTGTTGGGGACTGGTTTTCAGGGGGAGGTTCGCTCTCCATATCGGGAGTTAATTTCGTTGATCAATGCGTTTCCGTTTTCCAAGTTAGCGATTGATATTCCGTCGGGTTTAGATGCGGACACGGGCGAGGTGGGTTGGGAGAGGGATTGGCAGGCGGGGGAGGAGCGTCCTACGAGGAAGGAGTTTGGTCTTGCAGTGCGTGCGGATATCACGGTGACATTTGGGGCGAAGAAGGTGGGTTTTTACAAAAACGATGGCCCTCAGTACGTAGGGGAGGTGGTATTGGTGGATATCGGTTTACCACGCCAGATTATTCCGGACCTTTAGGTTGGTGGGAAAAGGATATTTGGAGGGGTAGGTGTAGGAATAAATTGAAAAATACTGTTGGCTCTTTGTGATTGAGGAGAATGTCTATGCCGGCTTTATTGGTTAGAGATGGAATCAACGAGGATGATCCTAGGGACTACCATCTTTTTGTATTGGAGGGCAAGGACAATTATCAGATTGGGCGTCAGGAGAGTTGCGATATTATTTTGGATGATCCTCAGGTGGCAGAGGTGCATTTAGCGGTGTATTTAAGTGCGGATGAGTCATGGCGGGTGAAATTATTATCTCAGGAACACAAGGTATTTGTCAATCGGAAGGAGGTGGAGGGTAAGCGTTTAAGGAATGGGGATAAGATGGAGTTTGGGGAGAGTTTTGTTCAATTCTTTGAGAGCACCTATTTGCCTAAAGGTTCGGGGGGAAGTCGGGGGAGCGGATCGTCAAGGTTAGAGGACGAGGAGGAGCTATCGCCGTTAGGGGATGAGTTATTGAATCATCCGCATTTTAAGACACCGGGGATCTACCTTACTCATGGCGGAATTTTAGGGGAGTACATTCACATTCAGGGGAGGATTTTATTGGGGCGTAGCTCTCAGTGCACGTTGGTGTTTCGAGATGTAGATGTTTCGCGCACCCATGCTTCGCTGGAGGTAGAGGAGGACGGGGTGCTGATTCGGGATTTGGCTAGTCGCAATGGGGTGTTTGTGAATGAACAGAGATGTGATGAGCTGAAGTTGCAAGGTTTTGATTTGGTGAGGTTGGGGAATACGGAGTTTATTTTTATAGAGACGGAGGAGAATTTGGAGATGTTGAGGCGTCTTGTGCGGCGGGGGAGTGTGCTTTTGAGGAAGATTTCTACATTAAGTGGGGAGGTTGGGGGGGCCGCGATGGAGGTAGAAGCTCAGGGGGAGGAGAAGCAGAAGAGCATTGCGGAGGTATTTAAGAAGGATAAGGAAGAGGTTATTCAGGAGGGAGAGAAAGAGAATGAGTGAGAGAGAATTTTTTGGTTCGGTGGTGGTCCGGAAGGGGTATGCTACTTCGGAGGAGGTGATGGAGTGTTTGAAGGTACAGCGTCGCGCTCGGCAGCTGTTGAATAAAAAACTTCCATTAGGTGAGATTATGGTATTTCAGGGAATCTTGACCTCGGAGCAGCTTCGTGAGATTTTAGAGGAGATGGGGGTAGATGAGGGGGAAGAAGGGGGGAGGGATTCTCGTTGGGAGGATATGATTTTATTTGGTGATATGGTTTTGGAGAGGGGGGTGGTGAGTTCGCAGCAGTTGTTAGAGTGTATAGATGAGCAATGGCGGAGGGGAGGGGGAGGATTTTTGGGGGATATTTTGAAGGAGAGGGGATATTTAACCGAAGAGCAGTACCGGGAGGTGTTGGATTTATACGAAAAAAGCGGTACATTGACGGTGGTGGCTTTTAAGGATGAGTTGCGTTTTCGCACGGATGCGGTGGAGGAGATGCAGCAGGAGGTGGAGATTTCGTCAGGGGTTCAGTTCTACTCTTTTCCGGAAAAACTGAGGATGGGGCGCTACACCATTACTTGGTACGTGCGTAGGGAGGGTAGTTTTTGGGGGCCTTTTTCGGCGCCCTTTACGTTAAAAGGTGACACTTGCATCGCCCCTGTGGTAGATGGGCAGGGGCGAGGGTGGGTGTTGTATTTTGGTGGAGAGAGGAGGTAGAAGGGGGGGAGAGAAAAAAAATCAAAATTTTTCAGAAATTTTCTTGACATTTTTTCCAAAAAATTTTACATTTACTTTACATTTACTTTGATAAATAGGAATATATGTAAGGTTTTAGGCGAGTATAGTTTAGCCGCCTTTTTTTTGAAGTGTGGTATTTTAATAGGAAGAACTTCTCATTGGGGGTTCTTTGTTATCTGTAGGGAGAGGAAACTATGAAACCCGTTCAAAAGATTTTGATTTTTTTTACGATTGTCTTAAATTTTATAGTGATTCAGTCCGCAGCTTTTTCTCAGGAGAGAGTTCGGGAGCTGAGCAGCGCGTTGGAGGAACAGCAGGAGCGTTTGGAGGATATGGAGGGAAGACTGGATGAGATGAGGGATGAGTTGGATGAGACCTTGGATAGACAGGACGCGGTGGAAGATGATTTTTCCAGCGTAGAGGAATTTCTTCAAAAGAGGTTGACCTTCCACGGATATGGGATTGTTTCATTTTCCGACACCCAGACCGAGGATAGTTCACTGAGGGATTTACAGGAGGCCCCCACATCGGTTCGTCCTGACGCGGTACCGGATTTATCGAAGCGCGCCAACAGTTATTTTCGTGCGTTTAACATGCGTTTGGTAGCGGGTGTTATCTTTCCAGAAATCGAGGGTTTGCGATTTAATTTTGACCTGCAGTTGCCTGCGTCCGATTTTTTGTTTGGGAACTTATGGATTGAGTATGAGTTTGGTGCCCTTCAGAATCTCTCGTTTCGGATACGGGCAGGGAAGTTTGATTCGTATTATGGCTTGATGAACAGAAATAACCGGGAGAATATTTTAACCACCTCGGGGTTGGTGGATCCCATTCGTCATGAGATTATTGAGAACACCTCTACGGGGGTAGAGGTGGAATTTCGCTATCAGTTGGAGCGTTTGGCAACCCAACTTTTGTTTTGGGTGGCCAATGGTAAGGGGGTGGTTTCGGATTTTTTTGATGTGGACGATGATAAGGCGTTGGGGCTGCGTTTGGGGATTGAGTTGGAGCCGATCACGCTTATGGAGCAAGGGGATTTTAAACTGGAGATTGAGGATTTGAAGTTGGGGGTTACGGGCTATACCGGTCGGGTCCGGATTTCCCAGACCAATTTTGTCAATCCTGCCACAGATCCTACAAAATTGCCCAATGCAGTATTTACGGTTAGGGAAAATGATGCAACGACGCCTTTGAATCTTTTAAACCGCGGCTATACCGTGTGGGGGGAGCCTACTGTTGGGTACCCGGACACCACCACAGAGAATGGTGCTTACTGGGATCGCGTGATTGCTTTGCATGCGAGGATCAAGGTGATGGGATTGGCCATTCAAGGGGAGTATTTGATCAATTTTGTCAAACCTAGCACCAAGGCGCACCCTTTAACGGATAACTCACGAACAGTTCGGATTAAGTCTTTTAAGGAGCGGGGTTGGTATATTTTGGTATCTTATGATTTTGTACCGGCCAAGTTTTTCAAAGGGGAGCTTGCTCAGGGATTGGGTACCATTATTCCTTACGGGGTTTATGAGATGTACGATGCCAACGACAGGATAACCCAGGAGCTTGGGAGTCAGCGAGCGTGGAGATTTGGGCTAAAATGGCAGGTGATTTCTTCGTTAATTGTGAGAGGTGAATATAAGATCAACAAGTTTGTGCGAGGTACGTATAGAAATTATGATGAGTTTATTGTAGAGACGGTGTTTTCATTCTAGGTAGAGTGAAGGAGTGTGTTCGATGAATGGCCGGGCGTTTCTAAGTTTTTGGATTGTTGTATGGGGGGTCTGGGGGATGGTATTTATGAGTGGGAATAGGGTATGGTCTCAGGATAAGTCTTCCACAGCCTCTAAAAAGCCAGAGAAAAAGAAGGCGGCAGCTGCGAAAAGCGAAACGACAAAAACCACAAAAAAGAAAAAGAAGCAATTTGCCAAAGGCAAAGGCAAGTTGGTGATTTTGGTGAATGTTCAGCGCAAGGGGAAGGTAAAATTAACCAAAACCATGTTGCGCAATATTTTCTTGAAAAAGACCCCTGGTTGGCATCCAAAGTTCCGCAGCTTTAAAAGCCAGGTGAATAAGGCGTTTTTAAAGACGGTGGTGAAAATGAGCGTGAAAAATTTTGATTTGTATTGGGAAAAATTCACCACATTCACAGGTCAAAACAAACCTCGCCAGTACCGGGGAGCTTATTCCGTCATACGGAAGATCGGCAAGGATAAAATGGGGATAGGCTTTTTGTACCTCTATGAATGGGAGAAATACAAGCGCAAGGCCAAAAAAAGCAATCGATACAAAAAACTCCTCCAGAAGGTTCATCCGGCCTTGTTTTTAGAGGTGAAGAAATAAGATCGATACAGGGTGAGGCTAAAATAAGAACCTCAGGCCGGATAAAGGCGTCGTGGAAAAGGCCGCGTCTCTTTCCCTTTTCTCCGAGAAGAGCAAAGGGAGGAAAAATACCGTGGCCTTTTCTGTTGTGTAAAAAGCTGAATTTGTGCGAGCTGTTTAAGCGCTGAGTTTTGGAGAGAGAAAAGCGCTTCTTTGCAACGAAATAAGGGAGGTCAAACCTAAAGTGGCCAAAGCATTGCAGCTAAGCTATCCTCTTTTCCTTCTATTTTGCTCTTGTTTCGCAATTCAAAACAAGGCGATGGGCTTCCATTGTGAGGAATGGTAGGAGTAGCGTAGGAATTTGGGTGCGTTCTCTGGAGGATTAAGTAGGCTGTGTTTGGGTTGCGTCAGTTTTCCAGCGTAGGGGCGGTTGTTTTTTGGCAGGGAGACGAGGGCACGATTGTGTATCGAAGGGAGGGGGAGAAACCGGAGCGGGAACGCCAGAAGTGGGAAAAGGTGGCCGAAGATTTGCTTGAGAAGCAAATTTCCCATATTCATTTGCTCTTGCCTTATGGTGCTTGCCGCTATCGTTATGTGGAGTTTTCTCCCCATCTTCGCAGGCGACAGATCGCCAAAACGATGGCTTTTCAGGCGGAGCGCCATATCCCCGGTTTGGTTGCTGAGGAGGCTGTGGTGGAGGGGATGGAGGTATTTTCAGGTGGAGAGAAGAAGCGGATGCTATTGGTGGCGGTGGAGAGGAAGTTTCTTCACCAATTGCTTCAGCCCCTTCAGGAGAGGGGGATATCGGTGGTAGGGGTTGTTCCGGAATTGGCGGGGGTGCTGGCTTTTTTGCAAAAGCGCCTTCCGAACGATGAGAGATACGTGGCTCGGGTGGGGAAATATCTGTTGTTTGTGCACAATCATCAGCTGGTTTACCATCGTTATTTTCAGGCGGATTGTTTCTTTTCTTGGAAGCGCATTTGGTTTTGGCTACCGGAGAGGGGGAGGGAATTGGACTGGCGCGTATTCTATGATTTTGAGGGGGGGAAACTTCCCTTTGCTTTGCAAGAGGGAATGGAACGAAAGGTTGTTTCTGCGGAGGAGAAGGATTCGTTTGAGCGCTTGATCGGCGAAAATCTTCTAGACGATTTGCCTCCCGTTCTGAATTTAGCGAAAGCTGAGGTCGGCTTGCCCGGCTTAGGAGGGGAGGGGGGCAAAAAGGTGTATTTGCTATTTTTGTGCGCTCTTGGGCTGTTTTTATTTTTCCAAAATATAGGGTATTTTTTTTATATTCAGAATCAAAAAAAGTATTATGCCGATTTATTGAGCTTTGCCCGCAAACAGTGGAGGCGGATAAATTGGGGGGAAAAAAAACGGCCATTTTCTCGGCAGATGTACCTTCGCAAGATCAAATCCCGGCTAAAAGTAGCATCAAAATCGCAGCTGGCTGTGGATCCTTCCATTCGATTTTTGGAATTTTTAGAAATTTTATCTAAAGATTTGCCTAGAGATTTTCAGCCCGTCCGCTTTTCCTTTAAAAAAGGCGCATTTCACTACCAAGGCCAGACCCTGAACAGGGAAAGTTTTCTTCGGTTTAAGGACAAGTTAGAGGCCTTGG
>RFKQ01000007.1 GCA_003694635.1 Planctomycetota bacterium | reverse complement strand
GGGGGGGGGGGGGAGGAATTGGGAGGTGTGAGATGGAAGAGTTGAGGGATTTGGACGAGTTTTTGTTATCTAAGTTTGGTTGGGATTGGGGGGATTTAAAAGAGAATGTGGAGAGGGGGGAGGTGGATGAGTTCTTTTTTATGGCGGCGGAGTGGGGTTGTGTAAGGGTGGTCAGGAGGTTATTGGAGTTGGGAGCTCAGGTGGAGATTAGGGGCAGTGAGGGGGATACTCCGCTGCATCGGGCGGCGTGGAGGGGGCAGTTGGAGGTGGTAGAAATGTTGTTGGAGGCGGGCGCGGAGGTAGATGCCAAAGATAAAAATAGTGAGACGCCTTTATATATAGCGGCGAGGGGAGACGATCCGGAAGTGGTTCGTCTTTTGCTTCATTGGGGTGCGGATCCGGCGGCGAGTGATAGGGGGGATAAGACTCCGTTGCACATGGCGGGGGGGTATGGTGTGCCGGAGGTGGTGGAATTGTTGTTGGAGGCGGGTGCAGATCCGGATGCGAGGGATGATAGGGGTTCTACGCCGCTTCATTATGCGGCAGCTTGGGGTTGTGAGGAGGTGGTGGAGGCATTGATTAAGGGGGGAGCTTCCATCGATATGCAGGATGATTCAGGTTCCACGCCATTGTATGAGGCTGCTCGGGAGGCGAATTGTGAGGCCATGGTAAAGTTGATAGAGTATGGAGCGGATCCGGAGATTAGGGATTGTCTTGGTTGGACGCCGTTGATACGGGCGTCTAGGGATCATGATTACGAGGTGGTGGAGTGTTTGTTGGAGTATGGAGCGGATCCGAATGTTTGTACTTCTGGGGGTTGGACGCCGTTGCATTTAGCGGCGATCAATGGTCATGAGGTGCCGGTGGAGGCTTTGCTTCAGTTTGGAGCGGACGTTCGGGCGAGGGACGAGTATGATCGCACTCCGTTGCACTGGTCGATGAGGTCGAATAAGGGGGAGGTAGTGGAGTTGTTGTTGAGGGCTGGTGCGGAGAGGGAGATACGGGATAGATATGGTTGGACGCCGTTGCATTGGGGGGCGATATGGGGGCATGTGGAGGCGGTCTCGGCTCTTCTTCGGGAGGGGGTGGAGTTGGAGGTGAGGGACAATTGGTCTCGGACGCCGTTGCATTGGGCAGCGTTTTGGGGGCGGGTGGAGGTGGTAGAGCTTCTTTTGAAGGCGGGTTCTTTGCGGGAGGTGCGGGATGGAGAGGGGCGAACACCGGCCCAGTTGGCTAGATACAAGGGGCATTGGAGTTTGGTGGAGCTGTTGGAGGGGAGCTCTTGAGGAGGGTGGCTGGGGTTTGAGAGGGGGGGGAGAGAAACTCTAACTTAACGAGGATTAAGAAAATAGGACGTTTTGGACTTTCGAAGGAAAAGTAGGATGGAAAAGGATAGATTTTTTTCTTTTCTAAAGAGGGTTTGTTGGGTATATTTTCGTTTTGCGTATAAGATTTCTGTGGAGGGGGAGGAGAATATACCGACGGAGGGAGCGGTGATTATAGCGTCGAATCATCCCACGTATTTTGATCCTTTGTTATTGCATTTGAGGAGTCCGCGCAAGATTCGGTTTTTAGCTTGGGACTTGCTGTTTAAGCTTCCGGTGATTTCTTTGTTTCTTCGTTATTTTGGGGCCATTCCGGTCAATCCGGACATATCCCCTAACCCGGGGGCGTACAAGCGTTCGTTGGAGGTATTGCGTTCGGGGGGGGCGTTGGGTATTTTTCCGGAGGGGGGTAGGACGCCTTTGGAGGAGGTGCGGTTGGGGAGCTTTCGTTCCGGTTTTGCTCGGCTTGCTTTACTCACGGGAGCAAGTGTTGTGCCGGTGGCCATTGTGGGAGCGGAGAGGGTATGGCCGCGTTTTTGGAGATTTCCACGTTTTTTTGGAAAGATTACGGTGGTATTTCATCCACCTCTGCAGGTGGAGCGCAGTGCTGTTGGCGAGGTTCCTAGAAGTGAGATGAAGCGGTTGACTCGGCAGGTTTGGGGGATTATTTATGGCGCGTTGGTGAGAGCAGAGGGGGGGAAGGGGAGGAGAGGAGAGGGGATGTACAGTTTTTAAACATTGAGTTTTTTGGGGCGATAGGGGCATGGAGTGGAGGAGAGTGTTGATAAGCACTAGGGTTAAATTGGTAAGGGGAATGGGAGCTGCCCATTATTTTGGGGAGAGTGGGAGGAAGAGCTGTTCAGATTTTGGACATTTTGGGGAAATAGTAGAGAAGGGAGGAGGGAGTTTATAGAATTCTAACTATTTGAAAATAAATAGATTATGGAATAATTTTAATAAATGGTATATTTTTTGCTAAGAGATGAAGTAGATTTAATTTTAATAAATATTTTAATTAAAATTCACGAGCGTGAAAAATAGCTTTCTTTACTTTACATAATTCAGAAGTAGGGTTGAAAAAATTCCTGGTTTGTGTTTACTTTTAGATTTCACTAAATTCTATAAATAGTTTCGGTTTTTCTTCTTAAAAAAGGAGTGTTTTTATGAGAGAAGTTTTTCGTAAATCTTTGATTTTTACCGTAGTGCTTGCCCTTTTTACGTGGCAGATCAATCTTGCCTGGGCAGCGGAGGAACTAGGCAGACCGGTCAAGAATGCTCAATCGGAAAACGACACCACGCCTCCAAGTTTTAAAGAGCGGGCCAAAGCAAAGCTGAATACCTTTTTAAACGAGTTGGAAAAAGAAGCCACCACTGAGATGGATAAATACTTAGTGGAGAAGCTTCGAAAAGATTTTCAAAACAAAATAGACACTTACTACGCAGAGACAGAAAGCGAGAGTGTACCGGCAGCTTCTTCTGAGGCGGTAAGTGCTAGCCAGAGCGGATTTGATTGCCCGCCTCAATTTTTTATTCCCGCGGATCATCCTGTGTTTCGTCCCAATTCTGGTGGCGATGCCAACCTAGCAAATGCAGGTGGTTCTTCCTCCGGCTCTGGCGCGGTAAGTCCGAATGCAAGCTCTAGCAATGTCAAGCGCAACGATGCCGCCGCTGCGATTAGCCGTGGCAATCGGGCTAACTCCTCGTCCTCCTCTGCCGGCACAGGTGGAACTTTTGGCAGTGGTGGAGTTTCCAACACGCCTGCTAGCACGGGTGGTTCTTCCTCCGGCTCTGGCGCTCACGCGTCCAGTGGAGGCTCTTCCGGTGGCTCTTCCGGTGGGATTACCTCGACATTGGGCGGCTTGGCTGGCGGTTCTTCTTCCAACTCCAGTGCTTCGGGCGGCTCTTCTTCCGGCTCTGGCGCCGTTAGTTCTTCGGGTGGATCTTCGGGAAGTGGAAGTTATAATATTCTCCCTTTTCCTCCAGTGACGGGTTTTCCCACTTTGCCGGGAAGTGGTTCATCCTCCGGCTCCTCCTCCAATCCTTTTGGCAACATTTTTGGAGGTGGTAGCAGTGGCTCCTCTGGCAGCAGTGGCTCCTCCTCCAACCCCTTTAATAACATTCTTGGCAACTTAGGCAACATTTTTGGAGGTGGTAGCAGTGGCTCCTCTGGCAGCAGTGGCTCCTCCTCCAACCCCTTCAGCAATGTTTTCGGCAACTTAGGCAATGTTTTCGGAGGTGGTAGCAGCGGCTCCTCTGGCAGCAGTGGTGGCTCTTCTAGCAGCAGTGGCTCCGGGCTTTTTGGAAATATCTTTGGCAATCTTGGCAATTTATTAGGTGGAGGAAGTTCGTCTTCCAACTCGGGTTCTTCGGGTGGAATCGGCAGTTTTCTCAGCAACACTCTGGGCAATCTTTTCAGTGGTAGTGGTCTGAGCAATGTCTTTAACAATTTGCTAAATGCCGGAGGAACCAGCGGAGGTGGCAGCACATTTGGCAATATTGTAAAGAATTTGCTTCTTGGGATTTTGAAGGGAATCACATCTGGCGGGAATTTTAGCATCAAGTCGTATCTATTCAACACTCTTTGGAACATGCTTACAAAGTGGCTGATGAGCAAAGTAACCGCTTTTATCAATAAGATTGCAAGCACCCTTCAGACCAAGTTAACAGGTTTTCTAAACAATCTCAATGTTTCCAATGTGCCCATTTTGGGAAGCTTGCTGCAAAGCCTCAAACAGAAAGCTCTATCAAGTATTAACTCGATCATCAATAACTTAAAGACCAAAGCCTTACAATTTATTCAAAGCCTTTTAAATAAGGCTAAGGCTGCCATTAAGAAAAAACTAGGGATCAAGTAAAACCCTCCATTCTCTCCTCCTTTAATTGAAAAGCCACTTGTTGTTCCAACAAGTGGCTTTTTTTTTTGAGAAAGGCTTAGAAAATTGCTTCAAGAAAAGCTGGGTATTCTTTTGATGAGTTTTTTGAGGGGTTAGGATAATTTTTGGAAGATTTCTTGCAACTTATGGCGTGTGGTGAGAAGTATTTCTTCGATGGAGCAGCCTGTTTGGGAGGTAAAATCTTGCTGTTTGGATTGGGAGGGAGGTTCAGAAGCCACCACTTGGTAGCCATAGGTTAATTTTTTGAGTGGTAGGAGGGAAAATTTTTGAAGGGTGGGGAGTTGGAAGTTTTCTAGGCATTCTTGGGAGGGAGAGGGAGAGGGGATAAACTCCAGACCGGCCATTTTTGCCATATATTTGGTGGTATCTTCTTCTGAGAGTTGGAATTGGGGATTGCGCATTTTTTCGAACATTTTAGCTGAGTATTCGGCTACATCTCGCAAAAGTTTCATATCGAAGCCGTTAAAGAGCGCTACGCTTCCCTGTTCACCGAACTTATTGATGACTTGGATAGCGCCAATGGCGTTTTGACCGATCAGAATGGGGACGGTGATCATAGTTTTAGTTTGAAATTTTGTGTATTTGTCCACTTCTTGCAAAAAGCTTTCTTCTTGGGAGGCATCTTCGACTACGTAGGGTTTGCCGGTTTCCACCACTTTACCGACGATTCCTTTGCCCATTTTGATGCCTTTGGCTAGGAGTTTTTGCTTTAGGGTGTTAAAATATTCTTTGAGCTCTGGCTGAGTATCATAGAGAAGAGGGGAGTAGTAAATGTATTTGAAGCGGATGACGTTTTCGTCTAGAAGGAAGACGGTGATGGCTTGGGCGTTGATGGTATCGGCGATTTTGGCAATAGTGACGTTCATAATGGCTTCTAGATCGCGCTCTTTGAGGGTCCTAGGGCTAGAGAGCTTTCGAAAGATGGGGCCGATAATCCCCAAGATGGGATCGTTAGCTCTGCCTCGGCCGCTCTTACCTTGGCGCATCGCCAGCATCATTTTGTGGATTTGATGGTCTCGTTCGCTCATATTGCTTTTCTTCCGTAAGGGGAACCCTTTTTTTAATCCTGAAACCCTTTTTAGGAAAAAGG
>RFKQ01000075.1 GCA_003694635.1 Planctomycetota bacterium | reverse complement strand
CGATTTTGAAACAGGCGGGCATTGCGAACGTGCGTAGCATTTAAGGAGGCGGCCATGAAACTCCATTTTGAGCCAAATCTTGACTTTCAATTGCAGGCCATTGAAGCTGTCTGCGACCTATTTCAGGGCCAAGAAATCTGTCGAACCGAGTTTACCGTTCTGCAAAGTGGCCTGGATGACCAAATGGAACTAGGCTTTGGAGAGGCGGTGGGCATCGGCAATCGACTTACCCTGCTGGACGATGAGATTTTGAAAAATCTGCAAGCGGTTCAGCTCCGCAACGGACTACCCATAGACTCCGCGTTGCGCTCCGGCGACTTCACGGTGGAGATGGAGACCGGAACGGGCAAAACCTACGTTTATTTGCGCACCATTTTCGAGCTCAACAAGCGCTACGGCTTCACCAAGTTTGTGATTGTGGTACCCTCCATTGCCATTAAGGAAGGGGTGTACAAAACCCTGCAAATCACGGAAGATCACTTCAAAAGCCTCTACGCCGGCGTGCCCTTTGAATACTTTATCTACGACTCGGCCAAGCTTGGGCAGGTGCGCAATTTCGCCATCAGCTCCACCGTTCAAATCATGGTGGTGACCGTGGGGGCTATCAACAAGAAGGATGTGAACAACCTCTACAAGGATAGCGAGAAAACCGGCGGCGAGAAACCCATCGAGCTCATTCGGGCCACTCGGCCGATCTTGATTGTGGACGAGCCACAAAGCGTGGACGGAGGCCTCAAGGGCAAGGGCAAAGCTGCGCTGGATGCGATGCATCCGCTCTGTACCCTTCGCTATTCCGCCACCCACGTGCACAAGTACCACATGGTTTACCGCTTGGATGCTGTGGACGCTTACGAGCGCAAACTGGTCAAGCAAATTGAGGTAGCCTCTGCGACCGTGGAATCGGGCCATAACAAGCCCTACGTTCGGCTGATTAAGGTGCAAATTCGGAGAAACACCATCTCGGCGGTGGTGGAATTGGACGTCCAAACGCGCTCGGGCGTCAAGCGCAAGGAAGTGAGGGTCTACGATGGCGATGATCTGGAGCAAACCACTGGCCGCGGTCTTTATGCCAACCACAGAATTGGCGAAATATCCGTAGCGAAGGATCATCCGTATATGGAGCTTCGCTATCCTGGCGGCGAGGTCTTCCTACAGCCCGGGCAGGCCTATGGCGATGTGGATAAGAACGCGCTAGCCCGCCAGTTGATTCGCCGCACCATCAAGGAGCATCTGGACAAAGAGCGCCGCCTGCACCCTCGGGGGATCAAGGTGCTGTCGTTGTTTTTCATCGATGAGGTGGCCAAATATCGCCAGTACGATCAGGAAGGCAATCCCATCCAGGGCGAGTATGCAAGGATTTTTGAAGAGGAATTTGTCCGCGTGGCTAGGTTAGAAAAATACAAGGAAATGTTTGCACATGAAGACGTGGAACAGCTTGCCGAACAGGTCCACAACGGCTATTTCTCCATCGACCGCAAAAAGGTGAGGGGCAAAACGGTGGAAATGTTCAAGGATACCCGGGGCAACACCAAAGCGGATGAGGACACCTACCAGCTGATCATGCGGGATAAGGAGAGGCTGCTGGATTTGAAGGAGCCTTTGAAGTTCATTTTTTCCCACTCAGCGCTGCGTGAAGGTTGGGACAATCCCAACGTCTTCCAGATTTGTACCCTTCGGGATATCCGTACCGAACGCGAGCGGCGACAGTCCATCGGGCGCGGTCTACGCCTATGCGTGGATCAGTCAGGCCACCGGGTACACGGCCATGAGATCAATACGCTAACGGTGATTGCCAATGAGCGCTACGAGGACTTTGCTAGAAACCTGCAAAGGGAGCTAGAGGAGGATACCGGTGTTCGCTTTGGCGTGGTGGAAAAGCACCAGTTTGCAGCTATCCCCGTAGCCGTAAACAATGGCGTAGAGCAACCCTTGGGCGCAGAGCGATCCGAGAAGCTGTGGATTTTCCTCCAAGAGAAAGGGTATTTGGATAGCAAGGAACGGGTGCAAGATTTGCTCCGCACTGCGCTCAAGGAAGGTAGCTTGGAACTGCCGCCGGAATTTGAACCCCAAAGAGAGGCCATCATTGCCATATTGAAAAAAGCTGCTGGACGGCTAGAGGTTAAAAATGCCGATGAGCGCCGCCAGATTAGAGTACGCAAGGAAATCTTTTTGAGCGAAGATTTCAAGGCACTTTGGGACCGTATCAAGCACAAGACCACCTATCGCGTTGAGTTTGACAATGAAAAGTTGATCGCCGATTGCGTCCGGGCCATTCAGGACGCGCCTCAGATCACCAGAACCCGCTTGCAATGGCGAAAGGCCGATATCGCCATTGGTAAAGCCGGCGTGGAAGCGGAGGAAAAAGGGGGGGCGGCTACCATTACGCTCCACGAAATGGATATCGAGCTTCCGGATTTGCTCACCGAACTCCAAGATCGCACCCAACTTACCCGCCGCACGCTGCTAAGGATTGTTCAGGAAAGCGGCCGGTTGGGCGATTTCAAGCAAAATCCGCAAGCCTTTCTCGATCTAGCCGCTGAGGTCATCAACAAAGCCAAACAACTAGCGTTGGTGGATGGCGTTCAGTACCGGCGAATAGGCGAATATTACGCCCAGGAGCTGTTTGAGCAGGAGGAGCTTTCCGGCTACTTAAAAAACCTGCTGGAGAAGACAAACAAATCGGTGTATGAGCAGGTGATGTACGATTCGAAGGTCGAGAGGGAGTTTGCCGAACAGATGGAAAAGCAGGAGGAAGTGAGGCTTTACGCCAAGTTGCCTACTTGGTTTAAGATACCAACTCCCCTCGGCAACTACACTCCAGATTGGGCTGTTCTGGTGGATACCAATGAGGGCGAGAGGCTGTATTTTGTCATCGAGAACAAAGGGGCCGTTCATGTCAAAGATCTTCGGCACAAGGAGGAGGCCAAGATTGTTTGCGGGAAAAAGCATTTTAAGGCGATTGCTGGCTCAGGCGCCGGTTCGGTCCAGTATGTGCTTGCCAAAGAGTGGAGCGATGTGCCTATCAAAAGTTTGAAGGAGGATGGCTAAAGTTTTTGGGAGGGGTTGGTAGGGGAAAAAGTTTTTCAGACTTCTCAAAAACTTTAAGGCACTTCTAGCCATTTATGCAATTGCGGCTGCAGGCGTACCTCCAGCGCATCCTCCAACATCCACTTTGCCAAACGATGGGGGGAGAGAGAGGCGACCACAGGGGAGAGATGGACCTGCTCTGTGTTTAGAGAGTATTCTTGGATAATTTTTTTTGCGTACTCGTAATCTTTTCTGCTAGCGATGACAAATTTGATAACGTCTTTTTCGGAGAGATAGGCGAGGTTTTGCCAATGCATTCTCTCAGCCATACCGCTATCGGGGCACTTTATGTCCAACACCTTGATCACGCCTCTGGGAACGTCTGCGATATCCCGATGACCTCCAGTTTCCAATAAGGTGCGGTACCCTTTTTTGATGAGCGCTTTGAGAAGCGGATACACGCCCTTTTGCAGGAGAGGTTCTCCGCCTGTGATCTCCACACGGCGTACGGGGTATCGTTGAATTTCGCTTAGAATCTCTTCCAACTCCATTTTTTTGCCGCGGCGGAAAGAGTATTCTGTATCGCACCAATGGCAGCGCAGATCGCATCCACTCAGACGCACAAACACGCAAGGATATCCCGCATCGTTGGATTCACCTTGGATGCTGTAAAAAATCTCTGTGATATAGAGGATGGTTTTTGTGGTTTTCACTTTACCTTTCCTTTTTGAGGGGGAAAGTTTGGGCATTTTGTTAAGATCTGAAGTGGGAAAATCTTTTAGGAAAATGACAGAGAGTTTTAGGAAGAGGTTTAAATAGAGTTATTTCACTCGTTTTCGAAACTCATATTCTAGGGCTTGGATTTGTTGGAGCATATTTTGAATGTAGGGGTTTTGGGGCAGTTGTTTTTGGGCGCTCTGGTACCATTTTTTGGAGCGGGCTAAATCCCCTAGGCAGAAATTTAGGTAGCCCAATGCCAACTTTGCTTCTAGATTTTCTCCGATCTCCACCGCTTGATTTAAAAAGCTGCGCGCCATTTCAAAACGGGATTTTTGGAAGTACGCCCACCCTAGCGCATAAAGATATCGGGAATTGGTAGGGTAGACTTCTAAGGCTTCCAGGGAGTACTGAATGGCTTTATCGAGAGAGAGTTGAATTTTGCTGTAAATGTAGGCCAATTCGCCTTTGATTTCCTTATCTTGGGGCACCGCTGAGAGGTAATTTTCTAGCAAAGCTACCACCAATTTGTACTGACCTTTTTTCAGGAGATGTTGGGTAAGGATCAAAATGGCGTTCCGGTTGGATTTATCGATGGAGAGGGATTGAAAGAGGCATTTAACCGCTTCTTGCTCTCTACCCAATTGAAAATAGACTTTTCCTAGAAGGTTAAATCGTTGGGAGAGTTTAAAAGATTTAAATTTTTTCTGAGAGGGTGGAGGGGATTTTAAGATTTCGATCAGGCGTTGGAAGACCAGCTGGGCGCTTTTATTTTTTTTCAATTTTTTCAAGATCAAGCCCATATAGTAGTAAAAATAGGGATAATGGGGGTGGAAGATGAGGGCATTTTGGACGTATTTCAAGGCGTAGGTATAGCGTTGGAGGGCGTAGAGGTTGCGGATAAATTCGAGTTTTAACTCGGCAGATTTTGGGTATTGCAGATCCAGGTTGCGCAGAACTTGCAGGGCTACCTCAGGTTTTTGGGCTTCGCGAAAGTTTTGGGAGAGCGCTAGGTACACTTGCAGCCTTCGTTTTTCATGGGTCAGCGGAATCAGGCGTTCTAGTAGGGGGATGGCGATTTGGGGTTGGTGGAGAAGGTGGAGTAGTTTTAGGATTTCCTTCGTTGGATAGGTTAGATTGGGACGAATGGTAAGGGTACGGTAGTATTCTTGTAGGGCTTGGAATAGATAGCCATGCTTTTGGTAGATTTGGGCGATATCCAGGTGTTGGTTGTAGTTTTTTTTGGCCAGTTCTGAGGCTTGATGCAGCCAGTCTAGACCTTCTTGGGTATGCCCCAATTGGATAAGAATATCTCCGCTCCACTTCAGGATTTCCACTGAGCTAGGGTCTGCTTTTCGAGCGATTTCCAACCATTTGGCTGCTTCTTGGAGTTTGCCCTCTTCGCTGTGTCGAATGGCGCAGGTAAGAGCGGCATAGGCAGGGATGCTTACTTTTGTTGATGGGGCGGGATTGGAGGAAAAAAGTAAAATTGGATTGCGGCATCCCAACAAAAAAGTTGGCAAGATTAGCCAAATTGGTAGTGTGAATCTCGCCATTCTTTTGCTCCTATTTTTGGCTAACTTTTCGTTTTTTTATTTTATTTTTCGAATGCGAGGGGGATTTGGAGCGCTGTTCTATGACCTCTAGGCTTGTTTGTTGTGGAGGGTGTTCTCCCTCTGTTAGGTGGAAGTAGAGGCAGTGTTTGCGCAAGAGGCAGCGTTTGCATTTCATCTCCCCTTGTTCTAGGCAAGTTTTTTTGCTGTGTTCTACGATGCTTCGGTGAAACGGGAGAATGTGGTCTTTATCCAGGCTAGCTTGTAGGATTTGATCCAATTCAGTGTCTTCGGTTTTTGGGGGTATCACTCCAAGGCGTGCTAGGATGAGGTGAGTTTTTTGATCGATGGGGAATTGGTTTCCTTGGTGGGTGATTGCTAAAATCCAGGGGATGATATGTTTTTCTAAGGCGGGAAGAGAGCTGAGAATTTTTTTTGCTTCTTCTATAGGCTTTTGGCGAAGGAATTCTAGGTCCAGTTTATGAAATTTTTCAAAGACGTTGGAAAGAAGTTTTTTTATTTTCTCCCCCGAGGAAGGTTGACATCTAAATTCTTGAAGAAATTCTTTTAAATTTCTGTTCGAGGCAACTCGGACCTCATTCCAGTCCACGAATTCTTCGCCTTGGACAAAGGCTTTAAAAGCCTTTTTGGCGCATGTGATGGAGGAATCGTAGGAAAGGATATAATAAATCAAATGCTCTAAGATACTCTGCCCTTCCGGCTGGGCGTAGTGTCCGTATTTGGAGGCGAGGAGGTTAAATATTTGTTTGATTTTCGTTTTTTTGGCTTTTTCTATTCTCAAGTTTTTTCCCTTTTTCAAAGCCCAATGGTTAGTGAGTAAAATTTACATCATTTACGAGGGGAGGGGAGAAGTTTTTATTTTGTGTTTTTTTGGTAGTTGGAGATTTTCTGATGTAGAATTTCAATGATGCATTTTCTTAGATTTTTTGGGGCAAAAATTCGGTCTAGGGAGCCTACTTTTTTTGCCCGTTCCACGGTATGGATCTGATCGAATTCTTCGGCCACTTGGCGGAGTGCTTTTTGGTAGAGTTGTTGGTACAGCTCATCGTACTTTTGTCGCAGTATGGCTCGTTGTTTATTAGACGCTTTTTTCCAGCGTTCTTTGAGTTGATTTAGGCGTTTGTTTTGCATCACAAGCGCCTTTACTTTGCGTGGGAATACCACGTAGGCCGCCGGCGCTCCGCCGATAACGGAAGCGAACGAGCCCTCCAGCGCAAGGGAGGTAAAGTAGGGGTTGAGAAAGCGGGAAAACACCACGTAAGCACCTCCGTGGTAGCGGGAGATGACGCAGAAGATCAAGGCTGGGCCTTGGTAGTTGACCACGGCGCGGCCGATTTCTGCGCCGTATTCCAGTTGGAGCTTGCGCAGGGATTCCGGTGAGCCGTCGAATCCGGAAAGGTTGGCGAGCACCACCACCGCTCGATTGCCGCTGGCGCTGTTGATGGCCCGGGCTACTTTTTTGGAGGACTTGGGAAAGAGGGTTCCTCCCGTCCACACTTCAGGCCCGTAGCTTGGGACATAGCCGAATCGTTCGAGTGGTTTGCTCTCAATCCCGATCATACAGGCGGGTACGCCGCCAATGTGGGTATCCAGTACCACAGCGAGTTCTCCGTCTTTCATCGCGGCCCAGCGTTCTAAGGCGCTAGCATCTGTATCTTGTAGGGCTCGCATTACTTCGCGGATGGAGAAGGGCTTTTTGCGCTCGGCATTTTTTTTCTGGGAGAAAATATCTCCTACTGTTTGAAAGTCGCCTCCTTCTCGATCCCGGTAGGGGGAGCGGCAGATATCTCTATCCCATGGATCGGTGGTTTTTCGTAGGCGGGGGAGTTTTTCCCCGGGCAAAATGTAGGTGTAGTCGTAGAATTCAAAGAGGATTTTGTACGCCTCCATCAAATTTTGGGCGTAATAGTGGGCTTGGGCATTGGGGCCCATAATTCGTTCGTAGCCGCCGATTCCGAGGTTATCTTCGGCGGACACTCCTCCGGAGTAATCGAGGGCGTTTTTTCCCGTCAGCACCATTGCTCCATTTGGAGTCATAATCAGGCAGCCTTTTGTGTGCATCAGCATGGTGGCTTCCGCGTTCCAATACGACTGGGCGCCTACATTGATGGCGTCCACAATAATGTTGATGATGCCGCCTTTTTGGGTGAATTCAATGATGCGTTTTAGGACTTTAGCTGTCCAGTCTAGGTTTTCCGTCCCGCTATCCATAGAAATTTTCGCTCCGGAGGAGACCGCGTACCACTCCACCGGCAGTCTCTTTTCTTCTGCCAGATCAAGAGCAGCTAGAATTCTCGAACATTCCGGCTCGGCCAAACTCCCCATAGAGCGGGTACAATCCCCTACAATGAGTACCCGTGTCATTCCCTCTGGATATTTGGAGGTGAAGTTGCAGATGGTTCCTACCACCACATTGGCGTGATTTTGGCCGTACTCCCGCTGGACTGGTTGGAAAACTCCATCCACTAGGTCGTATTCTTGGAACTGGCCGGGGGGCAATTCTCCCGTAGATGCTTGGGGGGTGAGCATTTTTACCAGTTCATAGGCGTAAACCAATCCCCGTTGTTTGGCCCATAGAACTTTCATAGAGTAGTCGTTCATCGGCTTGATCAGGGAATTATCGGGGATTTTGTACACCACGACCATATCCTGTCCGGAGGGTTTGATTTGGACGATGGTATCTTGGGGAATTTCTTCGGGTTTTTCTCGGAGTTTGATACGGAAGACCACTTTTTCCAGATCCAGTCCTTTGGCGAGGGGCCAGAGGCGTCTGGCGAGGGCTTCGATATTTTTTTTAGAGATGAGGATGGGGGGCAAGAGATAGAAGATCAGACGATTCCAGTTCAGGGTTTTGGGGTCCTTGCGGTGGGCTAATTCTTCTCGAATGGCGTCCAGGGCTTCTAAGATTATGTATTCTAGGTGGGGAAGTTGGACGATTTCGCCCCGCTCATTTCGCACGGGGGCAAAGTCTCTAATTTGGGCGATGGCGAAGAGGCGCTGGTCGTGAGCGTGGATTTTGGAGATTCCTTTAAACAAGTAAATCTCATCTTTAGAAGGAAGACGCTCCAATTGAAAATGCCCAAATCGCCAGAGCTCTAACTTCTGATTGAGGGTGGGATGGATATCGCGCAGGTATTCCACTTCTTGCCAGCTTTTTTTCGAGCTGTTGTGCCGGAAGGTGTAGATGTGGATATCTTGGTTTTTGGGGGAATAGATCAGGACAGAGAGGCGTTGCAGGGAAGGGGGAGGCGAGAAGGATTGGAGGGAGGTGTTGAGGAACTCCAGTTCTTGATTGCGGGAGATTTTGGTGCGAGAGGTTAGGAGAATATCTCCGATGGCCTGTTTTGCGTTTAGGCGGGTGAGCAGATCGCTCAAATCGCGGCAAGCTTCGGAGAATTGCCGGTAGTTTTTGTGTAGAAAGGTGAGGTGAATTGGCTGGGAATCCTCTTTGATCTGGGCCACACACTGGGAGAGTTTCTTGGAGGTTATGGTGTAGAGCTCTTTGAGATAGTGTTTTTGATAGAGCCTTCGAACAAAGATTTCGAGAATATGGGGGGCCAGTTGTGGGGAGTTGATTATTTTTTGAGAGAGGTATTTTTTTAGGGAAATGGGCACGTTGAGCAGCCAGGCCATTTGGGAGGCGCGTTCGGAGTCTGATGGGGAGTTTGCCAATTTATCCAGCATCAGGTCCACTTTGTAGAGGATTTTCTGCCTTCTTCTTTCCATATAGCGGCCGTCGAATAGGGCGTAGAGGACTCGTCGGCAGATGTTATAGAGTTCGGGGAAGCTTTTTTGAGCGATTTCTGCCACATTTGTGATCAGGAGGCGAAACTCCCTTCGATCCGCTGGTTGGAGCCAGTGGGGGTGTTCGAGGAGGAGTTTTAGCAAGGATTTTAGGACTTGGTTTTTGAGTTTTAAGCGAGTGTTAGACAAAAATATTCGTAAAATTGCGTTTTTTAGTCTATCTTGGGGTTTTAGGCTTTCGATTTTGTAGCAGCTCAGGGCGTTTTTAAGTTTGGTTAAGAATTCCTCGGGCAGTCCTTCACCTTCTCCGGAGAACCAGTGGAGGTAGAGGTAGAGGTATTCTTTGCTGGAAAAGTGCCTTCTTTGTGCGTTTTGGGGGGAGGTTTGGAAGAGGTCTTCTAGGCTTGTATAGATTTTGAGGATTTCTTTAAATTTGGCAAGGATTTCCGTTTGTGGTTGGGGTGGTAAATTCGAGTTTATGAGTTTTTTTAGGGCGGTGTTTACGTAGGATTCGGGGAAATCGTATCCTAGGAAGAGGTGTTTGAGTTCTTCTAGGATGGTGGAGACATGGCTAAGGTCGTTTAGGGAGTGGAGAGGTTTTAGTTCCAGGGTTGTGTTTGGGGAGTTTTCTTTTCCTGTGGTTTCTAGGAGTAGGATAGCTTCGCCGGCGGCGATTTGGGAGCCTGGCTGAATCATAACTTTTTTAACCACGCCGTCCTCTGAGGCGAAAATAGGCATTTCCATTTTCATGGCTTCGAGCACGGCTACTTTGTCGCCTGCTTTGATACGTTGTCCTTCTTGGACGGCTATGTTGAGGACGAGTGCGGGCATGGGGGAGGTGATGGCGCCGCCGGTATCTTCACGGATGAGGTAGTGGATGCCGTCCACCTCCACGTAGTCAAGGTGTTTTTGCCAGGAGTGGAAGATTGTATACCTCTTGTTGAGATAGAGAAGTTCGGCTTGGAAGGGATTGACTTTTCGGTAGATTACATCCGTCCATTGTTTGGTTGTAGAGTAGATGCGGTAGGTATAGAGATCGATTTTAGCGATGGAAAACTTATAGGTTTTTTTTTCGTGTTGGAGGGTGATTTCTTGGGGGTGTTGGGGGAAGTCGAGATTGGGGCGTCCTCGGAAGGCTGTTTGGAAGAAGCGTTCTTTGATTTTATCGAAGCGTCGTTCATAGATTTCGATGCCGGTGCAGAGGAGGGCGAGCTGGGTGTTTTTTTTGGGGAAGATGGGGCTTCTTTTTTGGCGTTTATCCAGCCAATCGGTGGTGATTTTAGCTTGGACAAAGGCTCGGTTGCGGATAAGTTCTAACAGGAAGCCTTTGTTGGTGGTTCCTCCTTCGATGATCATGTTCATTTCTCGGAGTGCTCTATCTAGGCGTGCGATAGCTTCGTTTCGGTTTGCTCCGTAGGCGATGATTTTGGCGATCATGGAGTCAAATTCTTGGGGGATACTATCTCCGATACGGAGTCCGGTATCCACTCGAATACCGATACCTGTGGGGGGGGAGTAGTGGAGGACTTTGCCGGGGGCGGGTGCGAAGCCTTGTTCAGGGTCTTCGGCGTTGAGCCGGACTTCGATGGCGTGTCCTTTGGGAGAGGGGAAGGGGGCAGGTAGTTTTTTTCCTCTTGCGATGGAGATTTGGAGTTTAACTAGGTCCAGTCCGTAGGTAAGTTCTGTGATGGGGTGTTCGACTTGCAGGCGGGTATTCATTTCCATGAAGTAGAATTTTCCGTCTTTGAAGAGGAATTCCACGGTGCCGAGGTTGTGGTATTTGGCGGTTTTGGCTAGTTTTACGGCGTATTGGCAGACTTGTTTTTCTAGTTTTGGAGACAGGACGGGGGAGGGGGTTTCTTCGATAATTTTTTGGTGTCGTCTTTGCACGGAGCAGTCTCGCACTCCGAGGGCTTGGCAGTTGCCGTAGAGGTCGGCGGCGATTTGCACTTCGATGTGGCGTGGGCTAGGGATGAGGGCTTCTAGAAACAGATCTCCGCATCCGAAGGCTTTTAGGGCTTCTTGTTGAGCGGAGTGGAAGAGTTCTTTGAGTTCTTTTTCTTTTTGTACTTTTCGGATACCTCGTCCTCCTCCCCCGGCGGAGGCTTTGAGGGCGAGGGGGTAGCCGAGTTTTTTGGCTGTGGCCATGGCTTCTTCGAGTGTTTGGACAACGCCTCCGCTCCAGGGGATAACGGGGATTTTAGCTTGTTCGGCCAATTTTTTCGAGAGGATTTTATCCCCTAGCATGCGCATGGTTTGGGAGGATGGTCCGATGAACGTTACGCCTAGTTCTTCGCAGAGGGCGGCGAAGTTGGGGTCTTCGGCGGCAAATCCCCAGCCGACCCAGACGCCGTCGATTTTATAGTCAAGGAGAATTTGGCGGATTTTTGAGTAGTTGAGGTAGCTGCTTTTTCTTTCGGTTCCGTTTTGGAAGAAGGGAGGTCCTAGATAGACGGGTACATCGCATCGATGGATGGCAAGGGAGTTTTTATCTGGATCGGTGTAGAGGAAATAGGTTTGGATATTGGCGTTTTCCAGGCGGTTGACTTCTTGGATTGCTTGGAGAAAGCGCACTGCGGGTTCTCCCCGGTTGAGCAGGGCGAGTTTGGAGAATTTTTTTGTTTTCATGGTGGGGTGATCCTTGCGTTGTGAAGGGGGGGGAATCGGTTGTTTTTGAAAGGTTTTTTTGGCACTTTCAAAGATTTAGGTTAGGTTGAGGTTCCGGGTTTAGAGGGTTGGAGTTGGTGAGATGTTGGGGAATGGAGATGAGGGGGGTTATTTCTCTTTTTGTGGATTTTGGAGTTGTTTTTCGAGGTCTTTTAGGCTTTGCATTTGCTCTTGGGTTTCCACAGCGTGGGGGTTGCTTTGGCGCACTTTGTTTATGGCTTGTGGAGCGGAGAGTCCCTGGCGGATCCAGTATGCGGCGGCCATGGTACCCGTACGTCCGCAGCCTGCTTGGCAGTGGAAGAGTACGCCTCCGTGGGGTAGGCGTTCGTCTAGGATTTGGAAGAAGCTTTGAAATTGTTCTAGGGTAGGTGCGCAGAAGTCTTCGATTTGGATATGGTACCAGGCGATGCCATGTTTTTTGAGATTTTCTGGAGAGTATCGGAGGGGTTGGTGGGGGGAGAGCAAGCAGATCACGGTCTGTATTCCTTGCCGGGCGCACTCTAGGATTTGTGATTCGTCGGGGTGGGAGCTTCCCATGATTTTTGGTGGGTCTACGTACCAGAGCATGTTTAAGGAGGGTTTGCTTTAGAGTTTTTTTATGTGGTCTCGGATGCGTTCGAGGGTTTGCACTAGGCTTTTCATATCCTTTCGAATGTAGATATAGCGGTGTCGGAAGGGTTCGATATCTAGGTGGATTAGAAATTGGTATGGATTGCCCGCTGCGTCTTGGTAGGTGACTTTACCGGAGAGGTTGGAGATATTTTCGTTGTTGCGGAAGAAGAAATCGCTAAAGTCCACCCATTCTCGAAATTCATTTCCGGGGGTGATCATTTCGATTTCATCGGTGATGGCCATATCTTTGGGGGTATAGATTTCCTCGCCCACGAGGGAGTTCCAGACTTTTAGATCTTGATCGAGTTGGAGTTGGACTTGGAAGGCGGGGGATTTTCCCACGTTGCGCAGGGTCATAAAGACGTGGGTGGCATCGAATTCCATATCGAAGAGGACGTAGGGGCGGAATTCTTCTTTACGGGCATTTTCCATTTGTTGGATGGAGAGTCGGGTGAGGCGATTTGCTTTGAGGTTGAAGACCAGCAGGATGACGGTGGCGATGGTGACGAGGGCGGTGATGATCAGTTTTACCAAGATAATCCACATAATTTTTTCCTTTTTTCCCTTGGCGATTAGGGTATCTGTTTTTAGAGTATTTTAGCGTCGGCGCATTTGCCGCATTCGCAGGGTTCTTTCTATATCTTCTAGGACTTGAACCACTTGGTCGATTCCAGCGGGGACGACTTCTCTTCTTTTGCCTAAGGCTTTTAGGTTAACTCTTACGGGGGTTTGGTATTTTTTCCCTGCGGCATCTTCGTAGAAAATGGTTCCATGGAGTTCGGGGATATCTTTATTGATTCGAAAGAAAGTTGGGGTATCGCCTACAAGTTCTAGGAATTTTCCCTCTGGGGCTAGGAAAGCGAGGCCTTCTTGGAGCATTGCGATTTTTTGGACAGGGATTTCTTCTCGTCCGGGGATACAGGTTAGATTTTCTTTGAGTTCTAGGCGAATATTTTTGGCAATACCTTTCCCTCGGTTGTAGAGGCAGAAAGAGATGGTATTGGCCCCTAGATCCATATCTATTTGGAAGTAGACGTAGGGGCGATTTTCCAGTTCCCATATGAGTTTTCCCTCTTCCACACCTTTTTCTGCGAGCTTATTGGCCTCATAGTTTAGCCAAATGACCACAAACATTGTCAGGAGGGAGACAAGGCTAAAGGCGACCTCAATCCAATCGCCGTATTCCATCAACCATTTCATTGTACTGCTCCAGGGTTTAAAAAAAATTTTTAAGGATTGATTCTAGCCCTGGGCGGCTTAGCTGCGGGGAGGAGGGCAAGGAGGACTAGAAATTTTGGGTTATCTTACAGCGTTTTTTGTCGGATGCAACACTACAATTCAGAATTTTTAAAAATTTGCTTTCGGTCCAATGATACCACAATTTCGCTCGCTGTGTCAAATGGGGAAAAAAATTTTTTCTTCTCTTGACAAGGTAGTTTTTTTGGTGCTACACTACGATAAAATTTTCTAGGAGGCTAGAAATGGGACCCGTTAGAAATTTACTTTCGTTTTTGCTTTTGTTGTCTACCGTTTTCGTTTGCTTTTCCTGTGAGCAAAAGGGATCCTCTGGCTACGTTCCCCTTTACGATCCTACGCCGGCGGGTTATGTTCCTTTTGCGTCTGGTGTAGCTTTTGCCACAGATGATACCGATTTGTTTTTTACCCAACAGGAGCTTGATCTTCTCAATGATTCCACCCCCACTTACTCTGAATTTAGGGATGTTAAACTAGGTGCTCAGTTTGATCCTTCTCTCAATGGGACGGCGTTTCGATTTTTTTGTCCCGATGCGGCCAAGGTGATTTTATGCCTTTACGATTCGGCTCAGGATCCTTACGATCAGCCGGATCGGATTCTTCCGATGCACTCTTCGAAGAGTGGCATATGGTACGTGGGGACCAAGGCGGCTTCTCCCGTCTATAGTTTGAAGTACTATCGTTTTCGCATTGAGGATCACACGGGGCAGGGGTTGGTGGATTATCGGGGTGTTCGTTTAACGGGAGCGCAGACGGTGGTGCAGGATCCTTATGCTCGGGCCAATGTTCGCAGCGATGGGCATTCGATTATCATTGATCCTCGGCGCACTTCTTTGCAAGAGAAGTCCCCTTGGGTGCCTACTTCTTTTCTCACTCCCAAGGCGGAAGATCTGATCATTTATGAGCTTCACGTTGGGGATTTTACCAAAAAGGCCTCTTCCAATTCTATCCCGGGGGTGAGCAATTTTCCCGTTGCGTACAGGGGGAAATATCTTGGATTGGAGTATGCGATTCCGTATTTAAAGAATCTTGGGATCAATGCGGTGGAGCTTATGCCTGTGCATGAGTTTACCACCGACAATCCTAGCGATCCTCATGGATACTCGTGGGGTTATTTGCCCGTATTGTTTTTTGCTCCGGAGAGTGGCTATGCCACGGATGAGACGGATGGGAGTAGTTATTATCAATTGCGAAAGCTGATCGATGAGTTTCACAAAAATGGCATAGCTGTGATTTTGGATGTGGTGCTTACGCACACTTCCAATCTTCAGAATATTCTCTATTGGATTGATCCCAAGAAGAGGTATTATTTTCACTTAAATGGCAACGATTGGGCTTCTTTGGGGACGGGGAATTGGATTGCGGAGGGGGAGCGTTATGATGGGGTGATTGGGGGGGCGGAGAAGGTTTTTGCGAAGAAGTTGGTATTGGACAATTTGCGCTATTGGGTGGAGGAATTCAATGTAGATGGTTTTCGTTTTGATTTAATCGTAGGTACTTCCAGGTCTACATTAGAGCTTGCGCGTTCGGAGCTTACCGCACTTAATCCCAATATTTTCTTGACATCTGAGAATTGGTTGGGCAGCTATCGCCACAAGTGGTTGGTGGGGAATGGTTATTCACAGTGGAACGATTTTTATCGGGAGAGTGCCAAAACACGTTTTTTAGGGGAGCTCAACGATGCCACCACGGGGACTAGGATTCGGCAGTCTATTTATTTTTCCAAGGATGTGGATGATGGGGTAGGATTTCTCCGGGCCAAGAACCCGGTGGATGTGACGAATTATTTGGAGAGTCATGACGAGCAGACGGTGGGGAATTTTGTCAATGGTTCATGGGCCAAGGCGGGGATCGGGATCACGCTTTTGATGACTTCGTTGGGGATACCGATGGTTTATGAGGGGCAGGAGTTTGTGCGCGATTTGAGTAAGTCGCAGCAGCAGAGCCAGCAGGAGGATGTGCAGGCGATAGATTGGAGTTTGGCGAGCACTCGGCAGGAGTTTTACGAATATTTTCAGTTTATGGTTCATTTGCGCAAGAACAATCCGGGTTTTCGGGTGGGGTTGGATCCTGGGGGTGGTTATCGAACGGATATTGTTCATACGGGGGGGAATCTTGCGGTGGGTTATGTGATCGATGAGAATCAGAGTTATGGTTCCAGTTTTGTGGTATTGTTGAACATGCACAATTACGGTGTTACGTTTACGTTGCCCCCGGGTAGTTGGAAGGCGCAATGTGCGGTTTTGGGCAATTCGGATCCTTATAACAACACGCAGTTGGTATTTTTAGGGGATGGGAGGAATGTGCCTTCTGGCAATGATTTTGACAATTGGGCCCCTAGTAGTACCACGTGGGTATTGGATGGTTATAGTGCGGTGGTGTTAAAGCGTCAGTAGGTGTGGTGGGAGAGGCTTGTGGGGGGAGGGGTTTTGGGGACTTTTTTGGGAGGGGTTTTTCGGGGGAATTTTTTCAAGAGGGCTTTTTACTAGTCAAAAAGAGTTTTTCGAAAGCGTGAGTTATTGATTCAAAGGGAGTTTCCCGAAAAAGAAGAAGGTGAGGTAAAGAAATGCGATGGGTTTTTGTTTTGTTGATTTTAGGTGGTGTTGTTTGTTGGCAGGGTTGTCCGAATAGTTCCTCTCCCCGTTTATATCGGGCCAAGGTGAGGGCGTCTTCGGCGTCGGTGGATGGTATAAAGTCGTTGGATTATCTTGGTTCGAAGATAATGGACGGGGGGGTGATGTTCAACGTATTTTCTGCGAATGCGACACGGGTGGAGTTATTGTTATTTGATGATCCGGATGCTTCTTCTCCTTCGCAGGTGTACAGTATGTCGCGGCTGGGGGATGTTTGGTCGGTCTTTGTGGAGGGGATAGGGAGGGGGCAGTTTTACTGCTATCGGGCTTGGGGGCCCAATTGGGTTTATGATTCTGCTTGGCGTCCTGGGAGTTTATTGGGATTTATTGCGGATGTGGACAGTGAGGGGCATCGTTTCAATCCCAACAAGGGTTTGATGGATCCGTATGGGAGGGCGTTTCATCGGGATCATGATTGGTCATTGGGTTCTGCGGGGAGTGGTCCATATCGGGCGGAGTCTTCGTTGGCGGCTTGTGCGAAGGCGATTGTGGTGCGGGAGGGGGAGTATGTATGGTCGCAGGGGGAGCAGGCGTATTGGGAGGCGAAGAAGGCGGGGACGTTGTCGGGGCATGGTTGGGAGGATTTGATCATTTACGAGGTTCATTTAAAGGGATTTACGGCCAATTTACAGGGGGAGGTTAAGTATCCGGGCACTTATCGTGGGTTTGGGGAGATGGCGCCGTATTTGAAGGAGTTGGGGGTGACGGCGGTGGAGCTTTTGCCCATTCACGAGGCCAACGAGGAGACCTATTGGGGGTATATGACGATAGGGTTTTTTGCCCCGGAGGTGAAGTATGCTTACAATCCGAAGTTGGCGAGTCAGATTGCGGATTTTAAGTGGATGGTGGAGCAGCTTCACAAGAATGGGATTGAGGTGATTTTGGATGTGGTGTTCAATCACACGGGGGAGGGGGGATTGTGGCGCCAGCGCATTCCGGATGGCAATTACACAGATCCGGATGATATTTTCGATCCGGCGAAGAGTTGGGTATATGATCCGGTGGAGTTGGCGACTCTTTACAATTTCCGTGCGTTGGACAATGTCAATTATTATGGTTTAGGGGATGGGAAGGGTGGTGGCAATCGCCAGGAGTATTGGGAATCCACGGGGGTAGGCAATATGATGCGGTGTAACAATTTGCCGGGCAAGAGGTTGATTTTGGACAGTTTGCGTTATTGGGTGGAGGAGATGCACGTGGATGGTTTTCGTTTCGATTTGGCCAATACATTGGGTAGGGACGATAGCAATCATGCGAATTGGTCGCCTTTTACTCTTTTAAAGGAGATTGTTAACGATCCTGTTTTGCAGGCGCACAATACGCGGATTATCGCGGAGCCGTGGGATGCGCAGGGGGGTTCAACTTATCATTTAGGAGAGTTTCCCAAGGCGGACAATTACGCCACCAGTCGGATGGCTTGGTATGAGTGGAATGATAAGTTCCGCAATGCCATGCGTACGTTTATCAACACAGATGATTGGAAGCTCAATTCCAAGTTTAATGCTTCGGATCCCAACGAGCCGGACCTTGGTGGTTTGCTTACGGGTTCGGCGATTTTATTTTACAACACGGATGTTTGGGGGGTAGATGGGAGGGCTCCGTATCACTCTATCAATTTTATTACGGCCCATGATGGTTTTACCATGCATGATTTGCTTAGTTATGCGGACAAGCGCAATGGCAAGGGGCCGTTGAACCCGGAGGGGGAGGATCCGTTGAGTGGGGATGACAACAACCACAGTCGCAACTGGCCAAATTTGGAGGAGAAAAGGCAGATGCATAGGAATTTAGCGGTGCTTTTATTTTTGAGCCATGGTACTCCGATGATGTTGGGGGGGGATGAGTGGATGCGGACCAAGTACGGCAACAACAACTCTTACACCCGCGGGGCGGACAATCCGTACAATTGGTTTCGTTGGTACGAGTGGAAGAATGTATCTGTGAGTGGTCAGATGGATGCCAATTCTCGCTGGCGTATGTTTGATTTTTACAAGAAGCTTATTCAGTTTCGCAAGCGTCGGAAGGATGTGTTTGCGCCGACGGATTTTGATTCGACGGGGAGGAGTTGGTTTCTTGTGTGGAAAAAGCCCGATGGTACGGATGCGGATGCATCCACGTGGTCGGGGGAGAGCATTGGGATTTACTATCCCAATACGGCGCCGAACAAGCGGGTGTATATTGCTATCAATATGGAGGAGGTGGACACGGAGTTTACGTTGCCGGGCACGGGGAATTGGGAGGTTCGCATTGATACTCAATTATTTTTTGACAAAGATGCCAGCACCACTCGCGTCACTAGTAATTTTGGGGAGCCGGGCAAACCGGTGGGTGGGGCGGTGGTTGCGGGGGGAGGGAAGTATACGTTGAAGGCTCGGACGATCGTGGTTTTTGAAGAGGAGTAGTTTTTTGGTGGAGGCCGGAGCGAGGCGATGTTTACAAGGCGAAGTTATTTTTATTTATTTTTTTGTTTTTGTGGATTGAGTTTTTCTTTGGTATGGGGTCAGGAGAGGTTTTTGTGTGAGAATTGCAAGCGTTGGGTACCAGCATCGGCGAAGAGGTGTCCTTTTTGTGGGATTGAGTTTGGTGATGAGGTGGAGTGCACCAATTGCAATCGGGTGATACCGGCATCGGCGAAGAGGTGTCCTTTTTGTGGGGTACGGTTTCAGGATTCTTCCGGTGTGGAGGCGGAGAGGGATAGCCGGGGGAAGAGAGAGAGGGGTGATCGGGTGGGAGAGGGGGAGGGATCTTCGTCGGGTCGGTTTGGTTTGTTGGATTTGTTGGAGTACGAGGGTTATTTTCGGGTGTATGCTCGGACGGATTTTGGCAAGGGTGCGAAGACGTTGGGTTGGTGGAATCTTTATGGCCGGTTGATGAATGAGCGTCCTTGGTTTACTTTTGGGATTAGCCAGAAGTTTCTTCGCCAGAGGAGTGAGACGGATCCGGGGGTGCGGGTGTATGGGCGGATTGAGGGAGATTCGTTTCGTGTTGGGGATGAGAAGCAGGGGAGTTTAAGTTCGTTTAGTTTGACGCAGATTTATTTGGAGGTGGTCAATATTCCTTACAGGCATTTTGTGGTGCAGTTGGGGACGCTTTGGTACAATATGGGTTATATTGGGATTTACGATTGGTATGTGGCGCAGTCTTTTTGGGAGACGGTGGGGGTACGTGCGGGGATGCGTTATCGGGATATGGAGTGGTTTGTGGCGTTGGGGGATTCCGGTTATGATGTATATCAGCGGCGCAAGCAGACGTTTGAGGATGCGGGGTACGATTCTGTTCCTACAGTTGGAGGTTTATTTAAGGTGAAGTTAGGCGAGGTTTGGTTGGGTAGTAGTGTGATGCTTCGGTATGAGTTTGGGGATAGTGCGAGTAAGAATGCGCCTCGTCAGACGGATTCGGTGGATTATCGGGATGTGTTGCGTGGGGATGTGTTGGAGAGGTATTTGGACGCCAATCCTTCGGATCCCAATGGGGATTTTTTTCCAGCTTCTCGGGCGGTGGATGATTTTTCGTGGCGTTGGACTTTTTGGTTGGGGTTTGGGGGGGTGCGGTTGGGGGGGATACGGCTTCGTTGGAATGATTTCAGTGTATCGTTGGAGAAGAAGCCGGCGGATCAGGCGTTGCGTTTTAGCGCCAATGGGGTGACGAAGGATGTGTACATTTCGCGTTTTACGGATGAGAGGTATGAGCTTTTGGTGTTGGATGAGAGCTATTGGGAGCTTTCCTCACGCGTGGATATGGTGATGGGGATTTTTTTTAGTTATGCTTGGGATGGGGACAATCGCTATCGGCCGGATGATCAGAATCGTCTTGCTTTTTCGATTTTATTTCGCCCTCAGATTTATTTAACGGATTATTTTCATCTTTTGAATGAGGTGAGTTTTGCGGTGGAGAGGTCTCTGATAGGCAATCGTTATCGGGAGCATTTTGATTCCCTCACCACCAACACGGATGGAGTATTTGATCCGGAGGGTTTGGAGTGGGGAGATACGGATATAAAGTACACGTTGCAGTTTAAGACGGGTTTGGTTTTCAATCCATTTGGGAAGGGGATTTACAATCGTCCTTCTATTCGTTTGCTTTTTGGGGTGCAGTATAGCAATGTTCACGCGGCGTTTAAGAATTCGTATGAGGAGTCTTTAGCTAGACAGAATTTATTTAACGCAAGAAAAGATCTTCATTGGCATTATATGATTTCTTTGGAGGTGGAGCATTGGTTTGGGAATTATTAGGTTTTATGATTTTGGAGGTGGTTTGGGGGTGAGGTTGACTTGCAATTTTCTTTTTTGCTTGGTAGAATATTTAGGTTTAGGGTTTTAGAGGATTTGGAGAAGGGAGCGATTTGTTTGTTTTTTATTAAGGTTTGGTTGGTGTATAGGAGGATTTGATTGGAAAGGTAGCGATGTTAGATATTAAGTTTGTCAAGAAGAACAGGGAGTTGGTGCAGGAGAATTGTCGCCGTAGGAAGGTGGAGGTGGACGTATCGGAGCTTTTGGAGCTATATGAGAGGAAGCTTTCGTTGCAGCGGCGTTTGCAGGAGATTCAGCAGCGGCGCAATCAGGTGGCCAAGCGGATGAAGGGATCGCTGTCGAAGGAGGAGCGTTTGCCTTTGGTGGAGGAGGGGAGGCGTTTGAAGGAGGAGGAGGCCGGTTGCAAGGAGGAGTTGGCGAGGTGGCAGGAGCGGTTTGAGGAGCAGTGGCAGCGTTTGCCCAATTTGACGCATCCGGAGGTACCTGTGGGGGAGGATGAGGGGGCCAATCGGGTGCTTCGGACGTGGGGGGAGCCTAGGAAATTTTCGTTTCCTCCCAAGGATCATGTTCAGCTTGGGGAGGAGAAGGGGTTGGTGGATTTTCGGAGTGCGGCGAAGGTGAGTGGTGCGAAGTTTTATTATCTTAAGGGGGATGGGGTTTGGATGGAGTTGGCGTTGGTGCGGTTTGCGTTGGAGATATTGCGCCAGCGGGGGTTTGAGATTTACGCTACTCCGGATTTAGCGTATGGGAGTATACTTGAGGGGATTGGGTTCAATCCTCGTGGGGAGGAGACACAGGTGTATTCGATTGCGAACAGTCCTTTGTGTTTGATTGGTACGGCGGAGATTACGTTGGGAGGGATGTACCAGGATACGATTTTGGAGGGGGATCGTCTTCCGCTTTTATTGGGTGGTGTATCCCATTGTTTTCGCACGGAGGCGGGGGCTGGGGGGAAGGTATCGAAGGGTTTGTATCGGGTGCATCAGTTTACGAAGGTGGAGATGTTTGCGTTTTGTGCTCCGGAGGATTCGGAGAGGATTCATCGGAATTTTTTAGAGATAGAGGAGGAGATTTATCAGAAGTTGGAGATACCGTATCGGGTGGTGGATGTTTGCACGGGGGAATTGGGTGCGCCGGCGTATCGCAAGTTTGACATAGAGGCTTGGATGCCTGGTCGTGGGGAGGGTGGGGAATACGGGGAGGTGACGAGTACATCGAACTGCACGGATTATCAGGCGCGGCGGTTAAAGATACGCTTTCGTCGTGGGGGGGGGAGGTCGACGGAGTACGTGCATATGCTCAATGGTACGGCGGTGGCGGTGAGTCGGACGTTGATAGCGTTGTGGGAGAATCACCAGCAGGAGGATGGGAGCATTCGAGTGCCGGAGGCGTTGCGGCCGTATTTTGGCAAGGATAGGTTTTAGGGGGAGAGAGATGGGATTGGATTTAGGTCCGGAGAGTTTTTTTGATTTAGAGGGTTTGGATTCTTGCGGGGAGGTTTCGAGGCTTTTTCGGGAGTTTTTTGAGGTGAGGTACGTCTGGGAGGTTTTGGGGGGTAGGTTGGAGGGGTTTTTAGGGACGTTGGTGGAGGGGTGCCGGATACATTCTTTGGTTCCGGAGGGGGTGCATTTATTGGGGGATAGGATTTACATTGGTGAGGAGGTGGTATTGGAGCCGGGGGTGGTGATTCAGGCGCCGGCGTGGGTAGGTCGTGGGGTGGTCTTACGTTCTCATGCGTACGTACGCGGTTGTAGTTTATTGATGGAGGGGTCATTGGTAGGTCATGCGACGGAGGTGAAGGGTTCGGTGTTGTTGCCGGGGGCGCAGGCGCCTCATTTCAATTATGTAGGGGATTCGGTTTTAGGTCGTGGGGTGAATTTAGGGGCAGGGTGTGTGCTTTCCAATTTGAAGAATTTATCTTCGTCTGAGGTGATTTTACGGATTGAGGGGAGGGAGTTTGCGACGGGGTTAAGGAAGTTTGGGTCGATTTTGGGGGATGGGGTGAAGACGGGTTGCAACAGTGTGCTTCATCCGGGGGTTTTGATGGGCAGGGGTGGGGTGGTGTATCCCAATGTTTCGTTGAGGAAGGGATATTATCCGCCGGGGAGTTTGGTGAAGTTGCGTCAGGTTTTGGAGGTGGAGCTGGTGCGAGGGGATGGGTAGATGGTGGAGAGGGGTGAGTTTTGTATTTTGGTTTAGAGTTTTTAGGAGCTTAGAAATTTAGTTGAAGAGTGGTTTATGAAGGAGAGGGTGTGATGAGTAGAAGAGACTTTTCTATTATTTTTTTGCTGTTTCTTTTGGTGGTAGGGCTTTGTGGATGTAGTATGAAGACGTTGATTGCGCGGACGATGGAGGGGACTCTGAAGGATATGTCCAAGAGTTTTGAGCAGGAGCCTAGTGTGGATCATGCTAGGGAGGCGGCGCCGACGTTATTAAAATTTTTGGAGGGGATTATTTTAGCGGATCCGTACAATGAGAATCTTCTTTTGATGGGGGCGAAGATGCACGCAGGTTTTGCGGTTTTGTTTATGGATGAGGAGAATCCGTTGTGGGCCAAGATACTTTTTAAGAAGGGTTATCGGTATGCGAGGAATTCGCTGGATTATGAGGAGTTGAACAAAATTTTGGATACGGGGAATTCCAAGAAGTTAGAGCGTTTATTGGTGGAGGAGTACGACAGCGATTATACGCCTCATTTTTTTTGGCTAGCGGATTGTTTAGCTGGTATTATTTCTAAGAGCAAGGAGGACACGAGCACGGTGGCGAAGTTGGCGTGTGTGGAGGTGATTTTGCGGACGATTATTGAGAGGTGGAAGCGTGGGGATTTTTACCATGGGGGACCTCATGTGGTATTGGGGAGTTTAAAGGGGCGTCGATTTGGGGGGAATTTGCGGGAGTCGTATAAGCAATTTCAGGAGGCGATAAAGATTGCTAGGGGGAAGTTTTTGATGCACTACGTTTTGTTGGCCAAATATTATGCGGCCAATGCGGATTGTTGGGCATGTCATAATCACAATCGGGCGAGGGTGGAGGGGTGTGCTTATTGCAAGAGTGGTTGGAAGGAGTGGCAGGGGCCGCGTTCTAGGGAATGTTCGGCGTGCAAGGGGAGTGGTATGGTGGGGGGGAAGGAGTGTGGATCTTGTGGTGGGTATGGGTATTTTTACTGCAAGCGATGCAAGGGGACAGGTTTGGAGTTAGCTTTGTATCGGGAGTCGTTGGAGAAGGTGCTTCAGGCGCCGGAGGACATAGATCCGTCGCAGATGTTGGCGAACATGGTGGCCAAGCGTCGTGCGCGTCGGATGTTGGAGAATATTTCTCGCACTTTTACGTTTCCCAAGAAGGCGTCGGAGGATCCGTTGCGTCGTCAGAGGAAGATAACTCCGGCGGAGGAGGAGGAAACTCTCAAGGAATTGGAGGGTGTGGAGGAGGGGGAGGAATGAGGATGTTGGGGATTGGATTGAGTTTATGGAGTTTGGCTTTTGTTGTAAGGGAGAGTTAAGAGATGAGACGTATTTTCGTTTTGTTGGCTTTGGTTTGTTTTTCTGATGTTCTTTGGGCGGATATTGCGAAGCCGAGGGTTTTGGTTTACATTCAGGGTCAGAGGGCGGATTTGGTGGCGGGTGTGGTGGAGGAGGTTTTTCTTGGTGCTGGCTATAGGATTGTGGACAGGGATCAGCTTAAAAATATCAAGAAGGTGGATGCGGCCATTTATAGCAAGGATAGGAAGAAGTTATTGGCGTTGAAGCATCGCTATGGGGTGGAGGTGATTTTTGCGGGGAAGGTTCGGCTGGAGTTGCAAGGGGTGCGGGAGATTTACGGTCGTTCTTATCGGTTTTATAACATTCGCTGTTCATTTAAAGCGATTGTGGTGGACACAGCACAGGTGATATGGTCTAAGGCGTACCGTAAGCCGTCGGTTTCTTCGATGCGATTTTTGATGCGGATGGCGAAGAAGGGGGCGCGGGAGGCGGCCAAGCGCATTGGGATTTTTTGGAAGAAGGCTAGTCGTTTGGAGGGGGAGTTTGAGGTGGTGATTTCCAAGATTTCTTATCCTCAGGTAGTGTTATTTGAGGCGTTTTTGAAGGGGGTGAAGCGCGTTAAGGCTGCGGTACGTCGTTCGTATTTGAAGCAGACGGCGATATATGAGATTACGTTTCGGGGCAGGCGCGTGGGGTTAGAGCGGGTTTTGTTGCGTTGCGGGAATCCATCGTTGAAGATTGTGCGTTCCACAGCCAATCGGGTGGAAGCGGAGGTAGGTAAAAAGGTGGTGGTTGCGGATGGGGAGGCGCCGAAGATACGGATTTTATATCCGCCGTTGGGTCAGTTTTTTAGGGAGGCTACGTTGACGATTTTGGGGGAGGTGAAGGACAAGAGTCCTTTGGCGGGGGTAGTGGTGCAAGGGAAGAGAGTTTTGGTGAGCAAGGGGAAGTTTGTGTTTTTGGCTCGGTTAAAGGAGGGGAGGAATACGATTTTGGTGAAGGCGCGGGATGTGCATGGGAACGTAGGTCGTTTTTCTTTTTATGTTTTTTTAGACACAAAGGCGCCGCGTTTGGAGGTTTTTCGTCCTCGGGAGGGGGCGGTGGTGAAGGGGGGTGAGGTGTTGGTTGCGGGTCGGGTGGTGGAGGAGAATTTGAAGTATGTGAAGGTGAATGGTTTTCTGGCGCAAATGACGGGGAATGGGAATTTTGTTTGCAGGCTTTTGTTGGGGAAGAAGAGGGTTATTCGTGTGGAGGCGGAGGACAAGGCGGGGAATCGGGCGATATTGGTTCGTCGGTTACGGACGGATGTGGTGGGGCCGGTGATTTCGTGGGTATCTCCGCCATTGGAGGGAGTGGTGGTGCGTTCGTTTGTGGAGGTTATTTTGCGGGTGGTGGATGATTCTGGTGTGGGGAGGGTATTGGTGCAGGGGGAGGAGGCGGAGGTTTTGGGAAATGGTCTTTACAAGGCGAGGGTAAAGTTGGCGCCGGGTTTAAATCGTCTCAAGGTGGAGGCTTGGGATAGGTATGGAAATGGTTCGACGTCTTATTTTTCTCTACGTCGGAGGGTGGTTCCTTTGAGGATGAAGAGGTTGGCACCGGCGAGCTTATTGGTGAGTTCTTCGGAGACTTGGTATTATGGGATGTTTAACCAGAAGGTATTATGGGCGGAGGTGAATGGTCAGCGGGCGCAGTTGCGTTATGTGAAGCGTCCGAAGGGGGTTCGTACGTTTTTCCAGGTGCGTTTACGGTTAAGGGAGGGGAGGAATCCGATTTGGATTCGGGCGAAGGGCGTGGAGTCCGAGGGGAGTTGGAGGGAAGAGTTGGTTTTGGATGCTACTCCACCTCGTTTGGAGGTGAGTTCGCCGAAGTCTGGGAGTTGGCATAATCGGCGCAAGGTTTTGGTGCGAGGTAGGGTGGAGGATGAGCATTTTCAATCGATGAGTGCAAATGGTGAGGTAGTTGCTTTGCAGGAGGGGGGGCGTTTTGAGTTTTGGTGGGATTTGGGCGTAGGGGAGGGGTTAAAGGAGGTTCGTTTGGAGGCGCGGGATCGGGCGGGGAATAGGGTTGTGGAGTGGTTAAGGGTGCACTTGGACACCCGGGCGCCTAGGGTGGAGGTGCGCGCGCCGTTGCCGGGGGTGCGTGTTTCTCGTAGGGAGGTGAAGGTGATGGCTAGGGTGGAGGAGGAGAATCTGGCGCAGGTTTGGGTGAATGGGAAGTTGGCTCGTTATTTTCCACGCAGGGGAGTTTTCGGGAGTTTGTTGGTGTTTTCCACCTCAGGGAAGAAGCGGATTGAGGTGGTGGCGAGGGACAAGGCGGGGAATGTGGCGAAGAAGGAGTTTTGGGTGGAGGTGGATTTGGTTCCATTGAAGTTGAGCTTGGTTCGTCCTCAGAGGTTATTGGTAGGCCAGTCTCAGGTTTGGGTGGAGGGAGTAGCCAATAAGCGTTTGTCTGAGTTGCGATTGAACAAGCGTTTGGTTTCGTTTGAGTTTCGGGAGGGTAGGAGTTATTTTCGCGTTCGTGTTGCTTTGAAGGAGGGGAAGAATCTTTTGCAGTTGTGGGGGAGGGATTTTGCTGGTCGTGAGGTGGAGGTACGACGTTGGTTGGAGTTGGATTCTCGTGCTCCCCGGTTGGAGTTTCTTTTTCCTGTTCAGGATGCGCATTTAAACAAGAGGAAGGTGCGGGTTGTGGGGAAGGTGGAGGATCCGCATTTAAAATCTGTGTTGGTCAATGGCAAGTATACGCGCTATAGGAAGGGGAAGTTTGCGGCTATTTTAGATTTTCCTAAGGATGGGAGGTATAGGTTAAGAGTTCGTGCGGAGGACACTTTAGGGAATGTAGCTGAGCGGGTACGCACTGTTGTGATTGACACGAAGGCTCCGGTGCTCTCCATTCGTTCACCTGCTTCGGGTCTTCGGCTAAATCGGAGGAAAATAGCGGTTTTAGGGACGGTACAGGATGAGAATTTAGCGGAGGTAAGGGTCAATGGTGTTTCTGCAAAGCTTTTAAAGAAGGGGGGTTTTTTAGCATATGTTCGTTTTGCGAAAGACGGGGAGCATTGGATACGTGTGGTGGCTAGGGATAGGGCTGGGAATACCTCTTCTAGGGAGGTGAAGATCAATATTGACACTCGCCCCCCATCGGTGAGTTTTGTGGTGGAGATTCAGGGGAAGGTGGACAAGCCTGGCTCTCGGGTGTGGGTAAATGGGCAGGAGGTGAAGGTGGATAAGGGGGGTAGGTGGCGTGCCAAAATTGATATTATGCGGGTGAAGGTGATAGAGATTGTGGCGCAGGATCCCAATGGGAATATCACGCGCACGGTGAGGAAGTTGGGGCAATAGGCAGGCGGGGGGGAGTTTTCGTATTTCTGGAGTTTCCATCTGGTAGTTTTCACTACGGGATACTTAATTGTGGGGGGATTTTGTTTTTATTTTTTTGTTCATTTGTGGTGGTGGTGGGATTTGTTATGGGAGAGAGGTGGTCATTTTAGTGGGCAAAGATTAGAGGCTTTGAAAAGGGGGAGAAATTGGGCTGGTTCTGGGTATAGTGTAGCTCCTGTTATAGTTTTGGGGGAGTTTTTAGAGGTTTTTAGAAGTTTTTGTTAGAGAGGCATAGTTTTTGCAGAACCCCCACCCAGGGTGGGGGAGATTCAGAAATCACACACCTTGCCCTTTACGTATAAACGCTGAAGGTTTTGCTTATACGGAGTGAGGGGGGGTTTTCTCCTTTCGGATTTCGCCCTATACCGACCCGCCTCCCGAGGGCGAGGTAGAAGAGGAGAAAACCCGAGTATGTTTGGCGATATTTTAGCAAAAATCGTACCTTTCGAAGGTAATCGCTTTATTTTTGGAAATTTTTACTTTTAGAATTTTTCGTATTTTCTTTATTTTTCAGAGAGTTAGATTTTTAGAAAGATAAAGATAAAAATTTTGAAAATTTTTTCAAAATTTGTAAAAAAAATTATAGTAACCCTGTCTCGTTTTGGGACACCTGCTATGGTTAGAGGTTTTTTCTCATACGAGATTTTAGGGAAAATGGTTGAATATTTTCAGGGCAAATTTTAGAATAGTTTGGCTTAGAGTTGTTGAGAGAAGAGACGTGAGTGAGGAGGGTTTGGAGATTGTTGGCAGCTTTACGCTTATTGTTTCGAAGTTGGGTTGATGTAGGTTGGGTTGTTTTATTTTGTTTGATTTGGTTTTCCTGTGCTCAGGAGAGGGTTGAGGTTGGGGACAGGTGTATTTGTTGGGAAGGGGGGTATGACATGGGTAGGGTTTGTTTGGTGCATGGGAGGTTTTTATCATCGGATGCGGTACAGGGATATTTTTTATCGTATGGATGGAGTTCTCATCGTTTTTCGGTGAAGGTATCTTATGGGGAGTCGTTGCGTTTGGCTCGCAGGAGTTTATTGGATTTTTTGCGCAGTCGTTGGGACAGTTGGGTATCGTTGGTTTGTTGGCACACATGTGGATTGCGGGAGGGTGGGAGTAGGGGTTGTCGGGTGCATGGGGTGTTATATCGATGGGAGGCGCGGGATGTTTTGCTTCGTTCTTTGGTTTTGGAGGCGTTGCCTTTGAGGTATTTTTATGATCGGCGTGAGGGGAGGGTATATTGTCTTTTGTTGTTGAGGGCAGAGAGGTTTTATACGATTTTTTCTAGGGTGGTGGAGGAGGCGATTTCCACTGCTCCGGTTGGGTTAAAGTTTCGCCGGAGGCTACGGGAGGGTTTTCGGGAAGTTTTTGCGCGCAAGAGGTTAGAGTTAGAGCATAGGTCAAGTTTTTATTTGAGGGGGGATAGGATTTTGCGTTTGCGTTAGAGATTTGGTTCGCCTGTAGTGGATTAGTGCTTGAAGATAGGGGAGATATATGATAGAATTATGGATTGTAAGCCGTTAGCGGATTTATGTATTTAACAGACAGAAGGCAAGGGTATTATGGGTTCAGAAGTGGACATATTATTTGGAAGGATAGTGATTTCCAATCGATTGGCGACGGAGGAGCAGGTACGTCATTGTTTAAGTTTGCAGGAGCGGTATATTCGGGAGGGTAGGCGTGTATCGATCGGAGATATTTTCATTCAGGCGGGGATTTTGACACCTCAGCAGGTGGAGAAGGTATTGCGGGCGCAGAGGATTAGTTTGCTGATTCGGGATGATACGTTGTATGGTCGTTTAGCGGTAAAGAATGGGTTAGTGACGCAGTCTCAGGTGAATGAGTGTTTACAGTTGCAGAAGTCGGGTGGATATACCAAGAGGTTAGGGGAGATTTTGGTGGAGAGGGGGTATATTCTTCCTCAGCATCATCGGGCGTTGTTGCAGGCCCAGCAGCGTATTTTGCAGCAGCAGAGGGGAGAGCAGGGGGGAGCACAGTCCTCGAAGAGGGGGGCATCTTCTTCTTCGGCGGAGTCGAGTGCGGATGCTTTGGAGAGTAGTTTGTATGCATCCCAGGAGGAGGGGGAGTTGAGTTATGGGGAGTTATTTGCGCGAAAGGCTTTGGAGATGGGTTTGGTGAGTTTGGAGAAGGTGGAGGAGTGTCGTCGCATTTGTGCTAAGATGAAGGAGATGGGGTTGGAGAAGGGTTTGGATGAGGTTTTGATAGAGAAGAAGTATATTCGAGGGGAAGCGTTGCAGGAGTTAAGGCGGGTGATGCCGATCAAGAGTCCGGTGGAGGGTTATATTTGCGAGAAGGTATTGGGGGAGGGGGGTATGGGGACGGTGTACAAGGCTCGGGAGAAGGGGACGGATCAGTTGGTAGCGTTGAAGGTGTTGCATGGGAATTATTCGGAGGATCCTGCGTATTTGCGTCGTTTTTTGCAGGAGGCGGTGGCGTCGATTGAGTTTGATCATCCGCATATTGTGCGGGCATTTGATGTGGGGGTATCGGGGGAGAATTGTTATTATTCGATGGAGTATGTGGATGGTTTTGCGGTGAAGGATCTTTTGGACGAGGGGGCATTGACGGAGGAGAAGACGTTGGAGTATGCGATACAGATTGCTAAGGCGTTGGAATATGCTTGGCAGAAGCGGGTGGTGCATCGGGACATTAAGCCGGAGAATATTATGATAGACAAGAGTACGGGGAATGCTAAGTTATGTGATTTAGGGATTGCCAAGTGTTTGGACAAGGATTTATCGCTGACTCAGGAGGGGATGGCGGTAGGGACGCCGTATTATATTTCTCCGGAGCAGGCCAAGGGTGCGGAGGTGGATACGAGGAGTGATATTTATGCGTTGGGTACGACGTTGTTTCACATGGTGACGGGGCGGGTGCCTTACGATGGGAATTCGCCGACGCAGGTTTTGTTGCAGCATGCCACGGCGCCGGTACCGATGGCTTGTGAGTATCGGGAGGGGGTAAGTCGGCGGTTTTCGGAGATTTTGGCGAAGATGATGGCGAAGAGGAAGGAGGATCGTTATCAGACGCCGGAGGAGTTATTGAGGGATTTGGAGCAGTGGCAGGCACAGTTAAAGGGTGGAGTGAAGGGGGAGGATGTTTCTTCTGGAGGTGGAGAGGGGGTGGAGGTGGAGGCGGAGGAGGGGTTAGAGAGTCCGATTGAGGGGTATCGGGTTTATCGGGTTTTGGGGCAGGGTGCGATGGGGTTGGTATATTTGGCGAGTTTGGAGGGGGAGAGTAAACTGTTGGCGTTGAAGGTATTGTTGCCGCACGTGGCGGAGGACAAGGAGTTTTTAAAGCGTTTTATTATGGAGGCTCAGGCGTCGATTGAGTTTGAGCATCCCAACATTGTGAAGGCGTACGATGTAGGGATTTCGGGGGATTATTACTATTATTCGATGGAGTATGTGGAGGGAAAATCTGTCAAGGATATTATGGAAGAAACGGAAGGTGGGTATTTATCGGAAAAGTTGGCGGTAGATATAGTGTTGCAGGTTACGGAGGCGTTGATTTACGCTTGGCAGAAGCGGGTGGTGCATCGGGACATTAAGCCGGAGAATATTATGTATACCAAGGACAAGGTGGCGAAGTTGTGTGATTTGGGGATTGCCAAGCAGTTGGATAGCAATAAGAATTTGACAGCTGCGGGAATGGCGATGGGTTCTCCGTATTATATTGCTCCGGAGCAGGCGAGGGGACAGAAGGTGGATTGTCGCACGGACATGTATGGGTTAGGTGCTTCTTTGTTTCATATGGTGACGGGGACAGTGCCTTTTGAGGGGTATACGGCGGCGGCGGTGATGGCCAAGCATGTTCGTTCGCCGGTGCCGGACCCGCGGGAGCGCAAGCCGGAGTTATTGCCGGAGTTAGCGGAGTTGATTATGCGGTTGATGCAGAAGATGCCGGAGGATCGATTTGAGAGTCCGGTGGAGTTGAAGGCGGAGTTGGAGAGGATTTCTGAGCTTTTGTAGGATTTTTTTCGTCCGGGTTGGAGTTTGGGGATGGTATTTTATAAAATTGGGTTAGGTTCCACCAGAGAGCGAGTAGTCCTAAGGTTTCGCCGCCGAGGAACCAATAGAATCTTTCTCCGCCGAAGTGGTGAAAGAGGCGGGGCATGGCGAGGAAGAGTAGGGCGAATATCCAGAAGGATATGGATTTGAAGTTTAGGGTTTTGTTTTTTTGGAAGGCGACGGCTAGGGGTAGGATGAGGAGGTAATAATAGTCATGCCAGACGATGGGGGGGAGGAGTAGGCAGAGGAGGGTAAATTGTGCGATAGAGAATAGGCGCAGATGGGGGTGGTGGTGGCTTAGCCAGGTGGTGTAGCCAAGTAGGAGTAGGGCGAGGCTATAGGCGTATATTTTTAGAAAGTTTAGGGGAAGAGAGGCGATATTCCATTGCCATTGGTTGTAGGTGTAGGGTTGGTTGGCCAGGGGTGCGATGAGTACTTTGAGGAGGGAATGATTTTTATAGTGTAGGGTTTCGAGGGTGTTGAGTTGGGTGGATTGGAGTAGGATTAATTTTGTAAAGGAGATGTGAAGTTGGAGGGTGAGGGGCCATCCCCAGCATATCCCGAGGGTGAGGGTAGAGAGAGCTATTCCTAGGAGGAAGCCTAGGAGTACTTTCCAGGATTTACGGGAGAGGAAGTATCCGAGGAAGAGTAGGGGAATAATTTTGATTTGGGCGCCTAGGGCTAGGGAGATACCGGCGAGGGTGTAATGTTTTTGTTTTTCTAGGTACACGGCTCCCATGATTGCTAGGAACCAGAAGGATTGCACTTGTCCTAGGCGGAGGGAGACGCGCCAGTAGTCGTAGAGGAGAAGGAAGGCGAGCCAGAAGTAGATGGTTGGGGTTTGATTTTTGGCTAGTTGGAGTGCGAGGGCGATGGAGAGGGCGAAGGCTAGGACGGAGGTCGCCCAGAATATTGCGGCTGCCCAGGGGAGTGGGAATTGGGTGAGGAGGGATAGGGGTAGGAGGAAGAAGGGGGGGTATTTGTAAGGATGGAGTCGTTGTGGGTGGTAGATGGTTTCTGGTTGGGTCAAATTTTGGGCTGCCCAGAGGTAGTTTTTGAGATCGTAGAGAAAGTAGGGATCTGTGAGGTGTTGGGGTTGTAGGAAGAGGAAGTGGTACAGTCGGTAAAGGCCGATGCCTAGGATGGTTCCAATGAGGGTTTTGGGGCCTAGATAGGAGTTATGGAGAGGGTTGGATGGTTTCATGGAAGAGATATGGTTAGGATTTGGGGAGAGGAAGAGTGGACTTCAAATTTTAAATTAGGTAAATTGATTTTATGGATTTTTTTCTAAGATTTTGATCTTGTTTGGAGAAGTTTTCATAGAATTTGCATGGCTTCTTTGGAGAAGTCGAGTTCCATACTGGTATAGCGAACCCTCTTTGGTTGATTTCGTATCTTGGGAAGGTTAGATTTTCTTTGATGAAGTTTTCAAAGATTTTTCCTATTTTATAGGATTTTTTCCCGGGTGGAAGTGGGAGAGGAAGAGGGTGGTGTATCGATTTTTCATAATTTTTTATTGTAGGGTGGAGTAAATTTCTCGATGTGGGATTTAGGGATAGAGGGGTTGAGTTTGTGGGGATATAGGGTATATCATAGGATGGATTGGGATAGAATGCAAGTTTTTGTTTAAATTTTTGGGAGGGAGTATGGAGGGGAGTTTGGGAAGTTTTTAGGAAAAAGTAAGAAAATTTTTGGGAGGAGGGTGGGAGAGGGAGCATTTTTCTGAAGAGGTTTCCCCCTGATCAGGCGTTTTCATAGAAAAGATGTTGTTTTACAAAGGGTTTTTTTTCTAAATCGCAAGAGTTTTTAAAAAAAGAGAAAGTTGCAGAGAGGATTTCTACGATGTTTTCGGATAGGAAGCAGGACATTTTGTGTATTATTTTATTGGGAGTGATCTTCAATGTTGCGGCGAGTGTTTCTCGTCCTTTATGGAATCGGGATGAGTCCAGGTATGCGGAGGTTGGGCGGGAGATGTTGGAGTTAGGGGATTGGGTTACTCCCCATTTGTATTATGTGCCTTATTTGGACAAGCCGGTGCTTAATTATTATTTTGTAGCGGTATCGTATTTAGTTTTTGGTGTGAATGAGTTTGCGGCCCGGGTAAGTGCGGGCATTTGGGGGGTGTTGAGTGGGGTATTGACGTATTTGATTGGTTTGCGTTTTTATTCTAGGCGTGCGGCATTTGTTGCGGGATTGTTGTTATTGACGGCGATGGAGCATGCGATTTTAAGTACGTTTATTACGATAGATATGGCTTTGACGTTTTTTGTGCTTTTGAGTTTTTATTGTTTATTTCGTTATTTTTTTGATGGGGAGGATGGTGTGGGTGGGCAGCGATATTCCGCTCGATTTGGGCGTTTATTTGCGGGCGTATTATCTTTATCTATGTTGTTGAAGGGGCCGATTTCTTTGATTTTGGTGGGCTGGCCGTTGTTTTTGTATGTGGTTTGGAGGCGTCCTTGGGAGGCGTTAAGGCGTTTTCCGTATTTTAGTGGAATTTTGATTTTTGTGCTAATACAGTTGCCTTGGCATTTAGCGATTTACACTCAGACGCCGGAGTATTTTTATTATTTTTATTATACGCGGAATTTCAAGGCTTTTTTTGATTCTTCGATTCATCATGGGGATGTGTGGTATGCGATTCTTCTTTATCTATTGAGTGGTTTTATGCCTTGGAGTTTTTTATTTATTTTTGCGCTGGTGCGTCGTTTTCGTTCCTCTCGTCGGTGGGAGGACAAGGAACTTTTGCTTTATTTATGGCTAGGGGGTGATGTTTTATTTTTGACTCTTTCCGCGTCCAAGTTGCCGACCTATGTGCTTCCGCTTTTGCCGTGTTTAGCGATTATTTCTGGGGGTTTGTTTGAGAATTTATCTTTTCATCGTTGGGAGAGGGGGGTATGGTATGTATTTTTGGCGCTTCTTTTGCTTTTGCCTGGGGTGGCGTGGTTTTCCCAATTTTACTTTTTACCCTCTTTGGATCAGCTTCCTGTGGAGTTTGTGGGATTGATTTATGCGTTAGTGGGTTTGGTGGTTTTGGCGTTTGGTGCTGTGGGTGGGATATATTTTTTGAGGCGGGGTAGGGATTGGGAGTTTTTTTGGGTATTTTTTGGTGGATATTTTTTGATGTTATTGGTGGGGTTTTATAGTTTACAATTTTTTAGTGGGATACGTTCTTCCAAGAGGGTATGTAAGAAGTTGGAGAGAGTTTTACGTCCGGGGGACAGGGTATTTTTATTTCACAATCGGGATTATGCGGCGTTATTTTATCTGCGGCGCCGCATTCCCCACATTGGGGCATTGGGAGAGATTACCTATGGCGCTCGTTTGCGGCCGAGTAGGGATTATTTTCTTTCGTTTGAGGATGTACCTCCGCTTTTGAGGGACCGTTCCCGGCGGGTATATATTCTAGCGTTTTGGAAGGATTTCCGAACAAGATTTCAGCGGTTGTATTCGCATCTTCCCTACGTAATTGTTTATCGGTATGGGAATTTTTTACTTCTTTCCAACCAGCCTTTGGAAGGGGGGGGAGATGGGAGTGGGAAGGATGGGGTAGAGGGATAGGGGCGGGGGAGAAAGTTCGGTTCTGAGGGAAAAATTTGCTTGAAAATATTCCCTAGCTGCTTTATACTAAAGAGAGAGAAAAAGCGAAGAAGGTTTGGCGCTATAAAAGCGTTGGAGAAGAGGTCCTTGTATGATGGAGTTGAGGTTAGGGACAAAAATAGGTTTTGGTTTTGTTTTCCCTTCGGATTTTCGGCGTTGTTCTGGAGGGGAGTGGGGAGTTTTTTGTTGGTGGATTTGGAGAAGTTGTTCTAGTTTGCATTTTACAAATCAGAATATCGATTAAGTTGGAAAGAGAGAGAAGGCAAGGTTTGGTTCCTTGCCTTTTTTTTATGGAAGGAGAAGAAGCGATGAAGAAGGCGATGATGTTATGGCTTTTTTGTTGTTTCCCCTTTTGTTGGATTTGGGCAAAGGCTCCTCGGGCGCAGTTGGAGTATGCGTACACGGACGATGGGGTGCGTTTGGCCCTACGCCGTTATGCTCGTCCAGGCTTTCAGCCGCTTTTGCTGGTGCATGGTCTTGGGCAAAATGGATTTACTTTTGATTTGCCTTATCCCAATCAATCGATGGCGAGATACTTTTATGCAGAGGGGTATGATGTTTGGATTGCCAATCTTCGCGGCCATGGCAGGGGGAAATATCGCAGCCAGGCGCCTCGTCGGCGTTGGAGTGTGGATGATTTTGCCATCTACGATGTGGATGCGTTGATCAAAACGATACGGCGGAGAACGGGGCAAAAGCCTTTTTATATTGGTTTTAGCATGGGGGGGATGGTGGCGTACATGTATTTACAGGGGGTCTATTACAATCGCCGTGGGCGTGTGGTTTCTTCGGCTCAATTGGCTAGGGAGCGAAATCGGAGCTTAAAGGGGTTGGTGGTGATTGCTTCTCCGCCGAGGTTATCGTGGAAGTATCCGGCTTCTCTTCGGACGGTTGCCCGGAAGAATTATTATGATTACAACTTGATTTTGGATGGTTTCCCCGGTCGAAAGACGACGATGTATTCCTTTCATATGATGGACAAATTTCCCTTTTACGATTTGTTGCGCTTTGTGATTTCCAATCCTCACCAGCGGCGGCGGTTGGTGATTGAGTATTTGGGGATGCGTTTTCCTGCGGATTATGCGTGGTATCCGCCAAATATGACGCCTCGCTTGATGGAGGCGGTGATTCGCCACACGGTGGACAACATTAGTGGAAAGGTTTTGGCGCAGTTTACGTATTGGTGTATTTATCGGGATTTGACGGAGTACAATGTATTGCGTCATCTTAAGCGTCCGTACAATTACACGAAGAATTTGCACAAGATCACTTTACCCATTTATTTTATAGCGGGGGATCGGGATAAGTTGGTTTGCGATGATACGGTGTATGCTTATGGGTATCGGGCGGTTTCCAGTAGGGACAAGACTTTTCATAGTTTTCGGGGGTTTGGGCATGTGGATTTAACTTGTGGGAAGCGGGCGTATCGGGTGGTTTATCCGGCGATTGTGCAGTGGTTGGCCCAGCAGCGGGAGCTGGAGTGGTTGGATAAGATGGCGGATTTGTTGGGGCGTTGAAATTTTTTAGAAGAGGAAGGGGATTTTGGGGGATGGTTGTTCAACTCTTTCTTGGCAAGGCACTTTGGAGGAGATAGATAAAGATTTCCAATCCTTTCTTGCTAAGGCACTTTGGGGAGGGATGATTTTGAATGCTGGTGGAGGAGGGAATGGGCGCTTGGCAAGGGAGTTTGGTGAAGGGGAAATTATTTTCCAAAGAGCAGGCGGTTGGATAGGTAGGCGGGTAGGCCGGCGTTGCGGATTTTTTTTACAGCTCGTTCGTAGTCGTAGTCCAGGCGGAAGAGTTGGTAGAGGCCGTTGTTGGTATCGTAGACGCCGAAGCTGAGGCGTCTATCCCCGTCTCGGGGTTGGCCGATGGAGCCAACGTTGACGATGCATTTTTGGCTAGGAGGAATTTTACAGTGGTGGGTGGAGTATTCTTTTTTGGGGGTGATCACCACGGGGATATGGGAGTGTCCGATGAAGCAGAGGGGAGGGTGGAGGTTTTGCCATTGGGCGGGTTGTACGGTGTGGTGGTGGACATAGGTCCATTTTTTGGGTTGCCAGGGATTGGCGTGGGCGGCGAGGAAGTGTTTGAATTTAAGTTTATAGGGAAGGGAGCGGAGGAAGTGGAAATATTTGCGTTTGGTTTTTTTCCGGTTCCATTCGATGGCGATTTTGGCTTCTGGATTGAAGTTTTTGGCGGCGTTTTCTTCGATTAGAGCCAGGTCATGGTTGCCCAAGATGGTGTAGTGGCAGTATTTTTTTACGGCGGCTAGGCATTCATTGGGTTCGGCTCCATAGCCGACGATATCGCCGAGGCATAGGATTTTATCCACTTGGAGTTGTTGGATTTTCTCCAGAGCGGTTTTTAGGGCGGTGTAGTTGCTGTGGATATCAGAGATAAAGGCGTAGCGCATGGTTGCTTAGGGATTGGCGGGCGTTCAGAAGGGTGGATACCGAATAGAGGGGAGCGGGGTATATTATAGGGAAGGTGGGGGAAATTTTCAAGGAATTTAGGGTTGTTTTTCTAGGAGGAGAGGATACAATTTCCGAGCAAATGTTGGTCAAGTTGAATTTTTGGAAAGTTTTTAAAAATTTAGAAGGGATTTTAAGGAAGCTATGGCGATCAAAAAGAGAATTTGCATTATGGCCTCTTACGACTGGAGCATGCGTCGGGCTTGCAATGAGATCAATCGTTTTTTGGACAGGACCTACACTTATAAGGGCAAAAAATACAAAGTGGAGTTGGATCGGGTGATTGCTGAGCCCATTCAGTGTGGGGTGAGTTTGCGGGATAAGGCGGATTTGGTGGTGGATCGCACGGTACACTGGAATGATTTCTACCGCTATTGGGCCCAGGCGGCGGTGCAGTCTCAGATGCAGATTTTAAATTACCCCAATTCTTTTGCCAACCATGACAAGCATAGCACGTACGATTTGATGGCTCGGGCGATGCATCCCAAGGACAGGTTTCCCATCACGGTGTTGTTGCCCCAATACAGCCCTTACACGGAGGAGTTGGAAAAGGAAGATTTGTGGAAGTACCGCCAGCAGTTGATCATTAAGTACACCAAATATGGCTGGGATGAGCGGCGGCGCCAGACGGATTGGCAGAAGGTGGAGCACGATTATCAGCGGGCGCTTCATTTTCAAAAGCTCAACAAAAAGATGCGCCAAGATTTTTATTATCAAGGAAATTACCTCAAGGAGGCGGTGGAGAAATATTTTGACAATAAATTCCCCCTTTATCTTAAGAAGGCTCAAGGCGGTGGTGGCAGCGAAGTGTATAAGGTGCGCTCATTGGAGGAGTTGTACGCCAAATATGACGAAACGGGGGGTAAGGCGTTTCATTTGCAAGAGGCGATTGAGGATTATGATGTTTTTATTCGTTGTATGGCATTAGGTCCTCAGATCATTCCCATGCGTTATCAGCCGGACAAGCCGCACCATCAACATTATTCGGAGGAGAAGTTAAAGGTCAACAAGGACATGTTTGAGCGGCTTGCGAGTTATGTGAAGTTTATCAACTCTTACCATCGTTGGAATTACAACTCTTACGAGGCGATCATCAAGGACAATATCATTCATCCAATTGATTTTGCCAACGCTTGTCCAGACACGAATTTTACTTCTTTGCACGTGCATTTTCTTTGGGTGATTGGCGCTTTGTTGAAGTGGATTATTTACTGTGCTGTCACGGAGAAGGATTTGAGGATGGACATGGAGCAGGAGAGGTATTTAAAGGTCCTCAATGATCCCAACAGGAGTCAGTTGGAGAAGTATGAGTACCATCGAAAGCTTTCCGAGGAATACTATGGGGAGGAGGATTTTAACAAATTTGTGGAGGAAAATTTCAGCGATTTGGAGGACAAGCTTATTGAGTTTTACGACAGGGGCTATTTTGATGAGATCATTCGATATGCCATTGAGTGGAGTGATTTCCCTCCCCACGAGCACGAGTATTTTTACAAATACTATAAGAATTTAATGGAGACCCATTTTCGTCCCCATGCGAGGGAGTATTTAACCCCGGTGATTTACGAGTAGGTTGTTCGAAGGCGTCTAAAATAGGTTTACTATAAGAATTTAATGGAGACCCATTTTCGTCCCCATGCGAGGGAGTATTTAACCCCGGTGATTTACGAGTAGGTTAGATAAGGGGATGCTCAGGGGATGAGGATCACTGGGGGGTGGTGGGGAGGGGGATGGAAAACTCATCGAAGCAGCGGAGGGAGTTGGAAAAGAGTCCCATCGCTTGTATGTGGAGGTGGGACTTTTGCAATTGGAGGCGCAGATAGTGGAAGGGGCGAGGGTAGGGGCCGGTGTAGAGATCGGGGTGGCGTTGGTTGGGGCCTTGGAGGTGTTTTTTGCGGGGGCCGCCACCGCCTGCAGAGACGACGAAATGTTTCTTTTGTTTGACAAAGTGTTCATAGCCGTGGCAGTGTCCACTTAGGAAGAGGATGGATTTTGGGCTGGAGAAGAAGAGGTTTAACCACGGGCGTAGGTGTTGGGCATCTGGGGAGTAGAGGTCATTGGTGTAGGGGCTATGGTGGGCGAGGAATAGGATGGCTTGGATGCGGGGGTTTTGTTCGAGGGAGGTTAGGGTATTTTTTAGCCAATGGATTTGTTTTTGCCAGTGGGAGGGGGGCATGGCGGACTGATTGGAGTCTAAGAAAATCAGGGCAAGGCTGCCGTAGATTCGGAGATACCAATGTTGTTGGCTCAGTTGTGGGAATCGGGAATACACATTGGCCAAGGCGATCGAATCGGGGCCGAAGTAGTCATGGTTTCCTAGGACGGTAAGGGTAGGAATTCCTCTTTTTTGCAAGGGTTGGGCGAAGAGATCAAAGTCTGTCCAATTGGAGTGGTTTGCGCCGTAGAAAACCAGGTCTCCTAGTAGGGCTACAAAGTCTGGTTGTTCTGCGGCGATAAATTGGAAGAGGCGGGTGGTGACTTTACGATTGTTGGATCTTTGCAGGAAGGTGGTTTCCCACCAGCTGGTTTGTTGGGGATCGCCCAAGACGACGAAGGTTTTTTTTTCTACGGAGAGAAGGTCTAGGAAAGGCATGCCGGGGGCGATTTGCCATAGGTAGCCTAGCCAGAGGAGTAGGGGGATTGGGATTAGGATAGTTATGGAGAGCAAAATAGGCAAAGATGATTTGAATTTGGACAAAGGGGTAAGAGAAAATTTCATCGTTTTTTCGGGCTTTTTTAAAAAAAAAAGTGGTGATTGCGATTTTATTCGTTGCGGAGGACTAGGGAGATTGGGTTCTTTCTTTTAGAAAGAAAGCTAGGGCTTTTTTTAGGTCGTTGATCAGCTCAGATGGGGTTTGGTAGCGGTAGTCTGGGTGTTTGGCTAGCATTTTTTGGAGGATGGATTCGGTTTGATGTGAGATTTCGGGACGTTTTTGTCGAATAGAGGGGATTTCTTCTTCTAGGTGCATCATCATGAGAGAGAGGGGAGAGGGGTGGGAGTAGGGGGGGTGTCCGGCGAGCATATAGAAGAGGGTGATACCTAGGGAGTAGATATCGGATCGGATATCTGGGTCAAAATTTTTTAGCAGTCCAGATTGTTCTGGGGCCATGTAGGAAGGGGTCCCTAGAATAAGATTTTCTGGCGTAATTTGTTTTTTAGATGTTGGTGGGTGGTGTTTGGCCAATCCAAAGTCCAGTAGTTTGATGTTTCCATTTGGTAGGATGAGGATATTGTCCGGTTTGACATCTCTATGGAAGACGGACAGTTTCCAAATATGTTCAAGGGCTAGGGCGATGGAGAGGGTGATTTCCAGGGCGTAGCGTTCTTCTAGGTATTTGGCTTTCCAGATAATTCTGTCTAGCGTGAGTCCTTCCAGAAGTTCCATCACATAATACGAAAAGTCTTGGACTTCGCCAGCATCTAAAATTTGGACAATATTGGGGTGATGGATTTTTTGGAGGATAAGTTTTTCCCGTTGAAATCTTTTTTCTCTGGCTTGGTCTTGGAGCATATCCCTTGGTAGGACGTCTTTTGAGACTTCGTAGGAGGGTAGGATTTTGATGGCTACTTCTTGGCCGGTTTGGCGGTAGATGGCTCGGTAGACCACCGCTGTTCCACCTTGGGAGAGGGGGGCGACGATACGGAAGACGTTGGGGGAGAACATTTGTTTGATTTTTAGGAAGAGTAGTCTGGAGTGGATTTCCGCTTCGGTGAGATTGGTTTTGGATTTAGAGGTTTTTGTTTCTCCTAGGGAGAGCTGTTCTTGGATCCATTGGACGGTTAGTTGTTTGCCCCAGCCTTTGCCATAGTGGATATTTTTTAGTTCATTTTGTCGTTGGGTATATTTTTCGGAGATTTTTCTTTTTTCGATTGTTTTGATGATGAAATGGTGGTCTCCAGTGGTAATATAATTTTTGGCGAGAAGATAGTCTTCCAATTTTTTAAATTTTTGGGCATCGGGAGCTTTTTTATAGAAAAATTCGTCCAGTTGTTGGGGGGTTACCATGCCGTATTCTAGGGCAACACGTCCGTAGAGCTGATTGAGTTCTGAGGGGGAGGTTTTTGTGAGCTGTACGGTTTTAGGAGGGAGGGATGGGGAGGAGGCTCTTGAAAGCGCTTTAAGGATGGCTTGATGGTTTTCTGGAGTGATGTAGTTTTTTTTCAGTAGGTAGTGTCCAATGGGGGCGTAGGTGGGTGATTTTTTTTGGAGTTCGATGCATTCTTGGAGTTGTTGGGGGGTAAAAAAGCCGTTTTGCAGTCCAATTTGGCCGTAGGTTAGGGAAGGGGTGGGAGTGGTATTGCGTTGGTATTGGATGATCTGATCCACTTGGGATTTTGTCAAATAGCCTAGTTTCAGGCAGATATCGCCGAAGAATTCGCTGTACCCTAGGCTTTGGAGTTTTTGTTGATATTTCAGTACTTCCTCTAGTTCCTCTTGGGAGAGAAATCCCAATTCTAGGGCGATTTGCCCAAATAGAGCTGGTTTTGTGCGGGGATGTTCCATATGCTATCATCACCAAATTCAAAATAGATCATCATTATCGAGAAATGTTTTCTAGTGTTATTTTAAGGAAATTTTTTCTGAATTCTAGACATTTTTGAATGTTTTGAGAAAAGAGATTTGCATCTTGGAACGCGTTGATTTTTGTCTGTGGCTGTCCTTTCGGAGCTTGAGCATTTGGTTTTGCGTTTATTTTTGTGGGGCTGTCATCCTTACTTTTGGAGCTTATTCGTCTCCAAACCCAGAAGTCTGTGGTTTGCTTTTGGTTGATTTTCTTACTTTTTCCCAAGCGCGGGAGCGGTGGTGGAAAAAGTGCCTGGATTCAAATCCAAGGTGTATAGTGGCCACTAACCCGAGCCCAAAGATCACCAGCATTCTGCAGAAATGATCCAATAGGGCCAAGGAAAGTCCTTGATCAAAAGGGATACCTTTACTGTATAGGGTGCTTGCAATGGCTGCTTCGTGTATGCCGAGTCCTGCGGGTATTGTGGGAAAGGCTTGGGCGAGGAAGGCACTTATCCCAGCTAGCGTGCTTTCCCAGAAGGGCAAATCCAGCCCTAGGCCTTTGCCGATGAAATAGAGGCTAGCGATTTCGAAAAACCAAATGCCAACTGTGATCGCGAAGCAAAGGGCTAGCGCAAAAGGATTTTGAAAGATGGATCGAGCGGCTTGGGGAAATAGACGCAGTTCTTCTTGGAGGTCAAAAAGAAATTTTGGCAAACATTTCAGCAGCCATTTCTCATATTTCCATAGCAAAATCGTGAATCCGATCGCCAGAGCAACTGCCACTCCGATCCAGAGCAGGCTTGTGTACTGTTCTTTTGAGAAAGAAAGCCTCCCCCATGCATAGGCCAGGACTAGAGAAAAGATTGCCAGATCCATCAGTCGCTCCAGCACAATGGTAAAAAAAGAAATCAGGAGCGGCTTATGGCGAGTGGTTTTTAAGCTCAACGCTCTAGCTGCATCTCCTAGCCGAAAGGGCAGAAGATAGTTTAAAAACCACCCGCTTAGGATACTTTTGAACAAAATGCTGCGTTCTTCTCGATAACCGCAGCTTCGCAAAAGCACACTCCAGCGCCATGTGCGCAAAATAAAGCTGCTTAAAATCGCCCCAAGACTAGCCAAAATGAAATAAGGCGATATTTTGAATATAAGAGCTTGTATGTTTGCCAATCCTGCCAAATGGATCAACGCCAATACCAACCCTAGGCCTAGGAGAAAATAGAGAATGCTTCTTTTTTTTGACTTCCCCACAATGGAAGCAAACAGCTCTCGGAGGGCCAGTTGATTGCCTTGGAAAAACATCTGAAGGAGACGGAAACCGTATTTATGGCAGTGTTCCGAGAGTTTTAATTTGGCTTCTCCCTTTTGCCGGCCGTACCAACGAACGGGGACCTCTGCGCTTTTAAAACCTAGGATATGCGCTTTTAAGGGGATTTCAATCGTAAGCGAAAAGTCCGATGATTTCAAATTCTCAATCCCTACAGCTTCCAAGACCTCTCGGCGGTAAGCCTTAAAAGCGTTGGTAATATCTTTATGAGAAATTCCAAAAAGAAATCGAATTAAGTGGTTGCCAAACCTGTTTACGATCAACTTTAAGCGTGGATATCCCTCTACGCTCCCGCCTTTGCAAAAACGGGAGCCATACGCAATATCATATCCTTCTTCCAGTTTGTCCACCAATTTTAAAATGTCTTCAGGCTCTTCAGAAAGATCCGCCATCACCGGTACAATAAACTTTCCTTGGGCTTCCCGAAGCCCTCGCTTTACCGCGTTGCCAAAGCCGCCATCTTTGTATCGATGAACGGCGCGTATGCGCGGGTGTTCGTTGGCAAGTTTGTCCACCAGCGCTGGGGTACCATCCGTGCTATTGTCATCCACAAGAACGATTTCGTATTCCCTTTTTTTAGAATCCTTCTGCAAGGTGTTTTGCAGTTTTTCCACTAGGGGGATTAGATTCTCCTCCTCATTGTGGGCCGGAACTACAATAGAGATTTCTGGGCGGCTTTGATTTGTTAAATTTTTTTCATCCATAGACGATAAATTTCAGATAAAATTTCCTTAAGATCATACTTGTATTCCCATTCCGGATAGTGGGAGCGAAATTTGTTAACATCGCTAATCCACCAGATATGATCCCCAATACGATTGGTAGGGGAAATGGTATAATTGATTTTATTTCCACTAATTTCTTGACATAAATCCATCGCCTCCAACACCGAGCAATGGCTATGACGCCCTCCGCCAATGTTGTACACCTCTCCACCAGGACGCGGGTTTTGGTAATAATGCCAAAACGCATTCACCAAATCATAACTGTGTATGTTGTCTCTCACCTGCTTCCCCTTGTATCCATAAATGGTATAATGGCTTTTCGTAATTGCGCACCGCATCAAATACGATAAAAAACCGTGAAGCTCGGCGCCACTATGGCGCCCACCGGTGAGACATCCCCCCCGAAAACAAACGGTGAACATTCCAAAATAACGGGCGTACTCCTGGACCAAAATATCCGCAGCTACCTTGGAAGCACCAAATAAACTATGCAGAGATTGGTCGATGCTCATGCTCTCATCAATTCCCCTATAAAAAGGATGAGTTTCCTCCAACTCGTAGCGCTTCTCCAATTCTCTCAGCGGAAGAGTGTTGGGGCGGTCCCCGTAAACCTTGTTGGTAGAAGTAAAAATAAATTTGGCCTTGCTGCAAAACTGCCTTGTGGCCTCCAGTAAAATCAATGTCCCTGTGGCGTTGATATGAAAATCTGTAAACGGCTCCCTAGCCGCCCAATCATGGGAAGGCTGCGCAGCGGTGTGTATGATAAGATCGATATCTTCCCCATACTCCCGAAATATCCGCTCAATCGAGTCCTTATCTCGTATGTCTACAGAATAATGGCGATAATTTGCCACCTGCTCCTCCAACTCCCGACGACACCATAAAGTGGAAGCACTATCGCCAAAAAAATATCTTCTCATATCATTGTCAATCCCCACAACCAAATCCATCTTGTCCCCTAAAAAATAAACCGACTCCGATCCAATCAAACCAGCAGAACCAGTGATAACCGCAATTTTAGCCATATTTTCCTCTTCTTTTTCAAAACTTTTCTTCTCGGAACCTTTTTAGAAAAAAGGTTCCGTACCTCCAAAAACTTTCGAGCCATAGGGGGAACCCTTTTTGGAAAAAGTGTTCCCCCTACCGACCCCCTCCCAAAAACTTTTCTTCTCGGAACCTTTTTAGAAAAAAGGTTCCGTACCTCCAAAAACTTCTCTGTGGTAGGAGGAACCCTCTAAGGTTTCCCCCTACCACTCCCTCCCAAAAACTTTCGTTGATCACCTCACCTCACGATTCTTAGCCAAAACTCAGGTGAAAACATACTCAAGCTGACTCCTATAGTCACGCAACCACCTAGCGATTTCTTCGAGAATTTCCTCTATCGAGACCGTGGGGTGCCAGTTGAAAACATTTCTTACTCGGCGGCAATCGCTGATGTAGAGCGGTATATCCTGTGGATTGGTCTGGGGTTGAGGGAGAATTTCTACGGAGTTGCCAGTGTACTTTTCGCAAAGAGAGGTAAGCTCGCGCAAAGAAACGCTATTTTCTCGTCCTCCTCCTACGTTGTACACCTTGCCAGCGTGCTGTTGTATTTCCTTGTGCTGATGCCAGAGGAGCTGGAAAAGATCTTGGAGGTGCAAAACATCGCGCACTTGTTTGCCTGTTCCTCCAAAGCCAATGTAGCGCAGCGATTGGCGAAAAAAATGGCGTATCATCCACAGGCTAACCACACCTTGATCCACTTTGCCCATCTGCCAGCTCCCGGCGAGAACGCTGCAGCGGTTGATCACAGCCTTTAGGTCATAATTTGCCACATATTCTTGGATAATATGCTCAGAGGCGAGTTTGGTTGCGCCATAGAAGCTGCGATGGCCCTCTAGAGGAAAATCTTCAGAAATGCCCTCCTCACTCACGCCCGGAAGATTTTGATCGTTCATAAGCTCAAAACGGGTTGGGGTTTCCCTTAGCTGAATTTGGCGAAGCAAGGGGATGGGATACACCCGGCTGGTGGAGAGAAAAAGGAAATTCGCGCCTTGCTTTCTGGCGTATTCTAAGCAATTCACAGTCCCTGTTAGGTTGGTGCCAATCACATAAGCGGGCGAATGGTTTACCCCCGCCTGGACGGAGGGATCGGCGGAGCATTCCACGAGAAGCTGGACCTCGCCTACCTGTTCCAAATCCTCTGGTAGGCGGATATCGCCGTGGAAAAATTCAATCCCCGCTTTCTTTAGACGAGGTAGGTTGAGCTCAGAACCTCGGCGTCGTAGATTGTCCAGAACTTTAATTTTGCAGGCGCTTTGTTTTTCTTTCCATTTCAAGGCTAGATAGGAGCCAACAAATCCAGCGCCTCCTGTGATAAGAATGGATTCCATGGCTTACTCCAAACTGAGGTTACTCTCGAATTTCAAGAATGGTGTCTCGAAAAAAGAGACTCTCGCCCCCGCACAGGTCCGAGAATGAAGCCAGCTCTTTTCTGCGGAGGTTTGAGTGAAAGTTTTGAGCTCTCCCTTTGCCTGTAGGGGAGAAAATTCGCTACCACCAGCTGGGATTTGTGATTTTTTCATTGCCTTTCCATCGGCATAAGGCCGAAGTACTTGCAAAGATTTGTTGGAAAAATACTTTTTTTACCCGCAACGGGATTCTTTTTTGCGTTTACACTTTCTCTAGCTGCTGGAGAGCTGGCATAGAGTTTGCTATTATATATTAGCAAATCTAAAAAAATTGCAACGCTTTTCAACCAAATGCGATCTTATGTTGGCTTTTTCTGACACTCTTTCCATTCTTAGAGAAATCCTTCAACCTTTGGAGGTGGTGGAGACCCATATTTCCGTGGTCTTTCTAACTTCGGAGTACGTGTATAAGGTAAAAAAAGAACTCTCGTTGGGGTTTTTGGATTTCCGTACACTAGAGCAGCGAAAGAAGTACTCGCTTTTGGAAAAAGAACTCAATAGCCGTTTCTGTAGTGGCATTTACCTGGAGGTCCTGAAGCTGGTTCGCCAAAAGCAGCGATATCGGCTTCTTCCTCTTGAGGCAAAACCTACGGCGCTCGAATATGTTTTAAAAATGAAGCGCATCCCTTCTACAAGTTTTCTTTCCTACCAACTCAAACACGATTCTCTTACCCAACAGCAATTGCATCAGCTCGGAGAGGAAATCGCCATCCTATTAAAAAACCTTCCCTCTAATCTGGAGGATGCAAAGAGGTGGGGAAACCACGACGTGATCTGTAAAAACGTCCAAGAAAATTTTGAGCAGACAAAGCGTTTCCAGCACCGTTTTCCCTATTTTTCCTCCATGCAACAGGCCATGAATCGATTTTTGCATCAACATAAAAGTCTTTTTCAATCCCGCGTAGAAAAACATATCAAAGACGGGCATGGGGATCTGCGCCTAGAGCACGTCTTCTGGCATCAGGGGAAATGGCAAATGCTCGATTGCATTGAATTTAACCATCGCTTCCGGTTTAACGATGTGGTTGCTGAGGTTGGCTTTTTGGCCATGGAATTCGACAAGGAAGGTAAGGTGGAGCTTTCGGATGCGCTGATGAAGGGATTTTTCAAAATTTATCATGATCAAGCAAGCCGCTCTCTATTGAATTTTTACAAATGTTATCGAGCCCATGTTCGGGCGAAGGTGATCGGTTTTTTGCTGGAAGAGAAGGGGAAAAGTTGGCCCAATTTCCACCAGAAGCGAAAAGAATTTGAACGCTTAGCTCAGTTGGCTTCTTTTTATAGCCTGCACCTGGAAAAGCCCAAGCATATCGTCCTCTACGGTCTTATGGGGACTGGCAAAAGTACCTTGGCATCGCACCTTCTTAAAAACTTTCCTCTCAGCTACAAAAATACCGACCAGCTTAGAAAACAGCGCCACCATCTAGCTCCAGATACCAAAGTTTATGAAGAGTACGGCAAGGGGATCTATTCCAAACAACACTCTTTGGAGCTCTACCAAGATTTGGCAAATTTTGTAAAGCGGAAAGATCAGCTCGCTCGAGCCACTCTCTTAGATGGTAGTTTTTCTGACCCTCGCTATTGGGCTTTCTTTTCCCCCTCTTGCCACCTTGTGAAGGTTCTTCTAACCGCGCCAGAGGACGCCATCCTAGCGCGCTTAAAAAAGAGGGAAAGCGAACCCTCCATTTCTGACGGACGAGAGTCGATTTTTGCGCAGCAGAAAAGGAATGCTTGCTTTGTCCCAGCGGATTTCACTCTGAATACAGCTCATCCTATACAAAAAAATATAGAAAGTTTAATCCAGTTTCTTTTTTTCTCACGTTGTCCTCCGCGCATGGCGGGGGATGAGAGAAATTGAGCAAAGCGGCTTAGGTCTTCGACCAGAATATCGAGAATACGACGCTAGAGAGAAGTTTGGTTTGGCTCTCAGATTTTCCCCGGGGGGACATTGGAAAATTGGCCGTCTATGGTACCGTGAATGGCCTAGCGATGTGTGGTGCCACGGCTATGTATCTATGTTAGGGGGATCAGCTTCCTAGGATTTGTTAGGGTTGGAATCTTGTGGGTTTGGGGAGGTTTGGGGAGGGGTTTTTGACTTTGTCCAGTGGCATTGCAAAAGCAGGATAAGCGCGGCGAATGTCGATCCTGAGGCGAAACCGCCCAAAATATCTAGAGGGTAATGAACTCCTAGGTAGATGCGGGAAAAGGCAACAAAGCTGGCTAGGAGATAAGAGAGGAGGATGAGGAGCAAAGAAGGGTAATGCCAGCTGGTGTAGAGCGCTAGGGCGAAGAAAAATGCGCTGTGTCCGGAGGGAAAGGAGTAGCTGGAGGAGGGGATGGTGGAACGGGGGACCCTTAGTTGTAGGTGATGTTTGTCTAGGGTATAGGGGGGGCGTGGGCGCTGGAAGATATATTTCAGTCCCTTATTGCCGAGGCCTACTACGATGATTAAGATCAATAACCACGCTACAAAACGGCGTTCTTTGGGGCGTCCTTTTAGAAAAGCGATGCCCATTGCTATTGCCAATGGAATTAAGTAGTTGAGATTGGAATGGAACCAAAGTGCTAATTTCTCTAGGGGGTAAGGGATTTTGTTTTGATTGAGGATGTAAAATAGATGTTTATCCCATTGCCATATTGCGTCCATGTTTTTTTGCTCCTAAGATAGATTTTGTAGGTTGGAAATCAAATTTTTGTTCGCGACTGCCTTGCTTTTCTGCGAGTCATGACGAGTTTGGTTTCGTTTCTAATTTGTGTATTTGTAGTCCTCTTTTCCGTTCGTATATCCGCAATAGAGTTTCCATGGATTGCTATATTTTTAAAATACTAAGAAAACCCAGAAAGAGGGCCGATTTTCTTTTTGTTTCTTAGATTTTAAATAGCCATCTTGAGAAAAGTTGGGAGATCCATGTTGCAAAAGATTGCTGTACTTGGCATCAACCATAAGATTCTCCCTTTGGATTTGCGCGAAAAACTTGCCTTTTTACCAGAAGAGATTCCTCCAGCTCTTCGGGAACTTCAAAGCCTCAACGGGATAGTAGGGGGGGTGATTTTATCCACTTGCAACCGCCTAGAAATTTATACTTTGAGCTCTCCAGATATTGATATTCTATCAGTACTTTTGGAGTTTATCCAGCAGAAAAAGGGGAGAGCTCCAGATACTTTCTACTACTACGAGGCCCAGAGAGCGATTTTTCACCTTTTTCGTGTAGCCTGTGGGTTGGATTCGATGATATTAGGCGAGACGCAAATTCTAGCTCAGGTCAAAGAGGCATGGCAGATGGCGGCTCAAGCCAACAGCACCGAAACGATACTTGACAAGCTATTTACCCAAGCCCTTGCTGCAGCCAAAAAGGTGCACCGCTCCACTGGACTTTGCCGGGGAGCGGTGAGTGTGGCCTCTGCCGCTGTGGAGCTTGCCCAACATGTTTGCGCTCCTCTTGAAAGTCGGTGCGTACTCTTATGCGGTGCAGGGGAAACGGCGCGGCTGGTGAGTTGGCACCTTCGCCAAAAGGGAGTTCGGCAACTTTGGATCACCAATCGTTCTGTTAAGCGTGGGGAAGGGCTTGCTCGAGAGAGGGGAGCTATTTTTGTTCCTTTCTCTCAGAAAGAGCGCATTCTTCCTCAAATGGAAATCGTCATTGCTGCGACCCACTCCCCTAAATTTCTTTTTACCAAATCGGACTTTTGCCACTGTTTTCAAAAGTCCTCTCCGGTTTTACTTCTTGACCTTGGGGTGCCTCGGAATTTAGACCCTGCCATTGGCGAGCTAGCTTCTGTACAGCTGTATGCGCTGGATGGTGTGCAAAATATTGTACAGAAAAACCTAGAAAAGCGTCAAAAGCAAGTTCCCTACGCTGAGTATATTCTCTACAAAGAGCTCCAACGTTTTCTTACTTGGAGCAATGGGCGCAGCGCTGCTCCCATAATTCTAGCACTTCGAGAAAAACTCGAAAGCATTCGCCAAGAAGAGCTTGACAAGCATTCTCACCATCTATCTCCTCAAGAGAGGGAAGACCTAGACCACATTACCCGAGCTTTGCTAAACAAGCTCTTACATCATCCATTTACTAGACTAAAACAATTGGGAAAATTCACTCTTTGTGGTAGATTAAAGCTTAATATAGCCAAAAGACTCTTTGATCTACAGTCTCAATGGTATGAGTCAGATGACCATCCTCCGCGTCGGCAGCCGTAGAAGTCCTTTAGCTCAATGGCAAACAAATTATGTCCAAAGAGAGCTGCAAAAGCACTATCCCCAGGTACAACTAAAGGTTTGTTATATCCAAACCCGTGCCGATAAGAATCGGGATAAACCCCTTCATCATTTCTCTGCAGGGGCATTTACCAAAGAGCTAGATTGGGCTCTCTTACAAAAAGAGATTGACTTTGCCGTCCACAGCCTCAAAGATTTGCCGACTACCCTTCCTCCTGGCCTAAAGTTAGCCGCTATCACCAAGCGTGAGGATGCGAGGGATGCGTTTTATTCGCCTAAGGGGCTATCTTTTGCCGAGCTTCCGAGGGGCGCTGTGGTGGCTACAGGCAGCCTTCGTCGGAGGGCTCAGTTGCTGTATTTGCGCCCGGATTTGCAAATTGTCCCTATTCGTGGCAATGTTGAGACAAGGATCCGCAAAGTTCAAAGCTCTTTTTGGGATGGTACCATTTTGGCGTTGGCCGGCTTAAAGCGTCTTGGCTTTTCCCAAAAAGGGGTGGAGCCATTTTCTTATGAGGAAATGCTTCCAGCAGCGGGGCAGGGGAGTTTAGCGGTGGTATGCCGGGAGGGTGAGGAAGGATTATGTAAGTTGCTGGGTTGTGTAGAGGAGAGAGGTGCGTTTTTGGCCACTACGGGGGAGCGGGCTTGTTTGCAGGCTTTAGGAGGGGGGTGTCAACTTCCTTTGGGAGTGTATGGAAAGATAGAGGGGGAGGAGCTTATTCTTCGGGGGGTGCTGCTTGATTTGGAGGGAAAGGAGCGGGTGTATGCTTTGGTGTCGGGGAAGGCGGGGGGGGCGGAAGAGTTGGGGAAGAGGCTTGCTAAGGAACTTTTGAGGAAGGGTGGGGAGAAAATTATCCAGAGTATTTTTGAAAAATTTTGAAAAGAGGTTTTTGGTAGGTGGTGGTGGAAGCTTTTTTTCTAAAAAGTGTTCCCCTTACGTCGGAAAAGTTTTTGGGAAGTCTGAAACACTTTTTTCTAAAAAGGGTTTCAGGGCTCAGAAGTTTTTGGAGGTCCGGAACCTTTTTTTAAAAAGGTTCCGGGAAGAAAAGTTTTGGAAAAGGGGTTAGGGG